>NZ_BAAAAF010000083.1:0-501 GCF_037101285.1 Brevibacterium metallidurans | reverse complement strand
GCGAACAGACAAAGCCGGTGAGCATTGTCGGCCTGCAGCCGGAAGAGGGCAGCAGCATTCCGGGGATTCGCCGCTGGCCGCAAGAGTATATGCCGGGGATTTTTAACGCCTCGCTGGTGGATCAGGTCCTTGATATTCATCAGCAGGACGCGGAGAACACCATGCGCCAGTTGGCGGTGCGGGAAGGGATTTTCTGCGGCGTCAGTTCAGGCGGGGCGGTCGCCGGGGCGCTGCGCATCGCCCGCGACAATCCTGGCGCGGTGGTGGTGGCGATCATCTGCGATCGCGGCGATCGCTATCTCTCAACCGGCGTTTTCGGTGAGGAACACTTTAGCCAGGGCGCGGGCATCTAATCATTGGATGACGGCCTCCATGTCAGGCATGGGGGCCGGTTAGGTTAGCGGGCGTATTTCGCCGTCAGCTTATCAAGAAACGCCCACAGCTGTTGATTCATGTCGCGGTAATCCCAGTGACGCATCTCATCTTCCGGGCGAATAAAGC
>NZ_BAAAAF010000082.1:0-504 GCF_037101285.1 Brevibacterium metallidurans | reverse complement strand
CCCGCGCGTTCTGCCGGGACTGCAAATCGTTATCCAGTTCAATCATGAGTCTATCCTTCATCAGACGAAAAGAGTGGGGACGGGGCGCGCCCTGTCAGGTCATGCTTTGTGCTGCGCCGCGATTTTTTCGATGTCGTTATGTGGACGCGCGATGACGCGAGAGCTGACGACTTCGCCGATGCGTTTCGCCGCTTCCACACCGGAATCGACCGCCGCGTTGACTGCGCCGACATCGCCTTTCACCATCGCGGTGACCAGGCCGGAGCCGACGTTTTCATAGCCAATTAGTTCGACGTTGGCGGCTTTGCACATCGCGTCCGCGGCTTCAATACAGGCCACCAGACCTTTGGTTTCGATAAGACCAAGCGCTTCTTTCATCAGGTTTCTCCGTTAGTCCGCAATCTTGTAATGCGAGACGATTTTGTTGATGTCGTTGTGCGGACGCGCGATGACCAGCGAGGTCACCACTTCGCCGATGCGCTGCGCGGATTCGACGCCGGAATC
>NZ_BAAAAF010000081.1:0-504 GCF_037101285.1 Brevibacterium metallidurans | reverse complement strand
ATATCCCGCTTCATCATGAGGCTTAATCCCGGTCCAGGCGCCCGACCAGCGAGAGCTCAAAGCTGGCGCCCATATATTTGAAGTGCGGACGGACCGATAGCGACACCTGGTACCAGCCCGGTTCGCCTTCCACATCCAGCACCTCAATTTTCGCCTGGCGCAGCGGTTTACGGCTGCGGACATCGGCTGGCGGGTTTTCCTGGTCGGCCACATACTGGCGTATCCAGGCATTCAGCTCGCGTTCCAGATCGCCACGCTCTTTCCAGGAGCCGATTTGCTCGCGTTGCAGCACTTTGATGTAGTGCGCCAGACGGCTGATAACAACGAGATAAGGTAGTTGAGTTCCCAGCTTGTAGTTGGTTTCTGCTTCCTTGCCTTCCGGCGTGTTGGGGAACGTTTTTGGCTTCTGTACCGAGTTAGCCGAGAAAAACGCGGCGTTATCAGACCCTTTACGCATGGTCAGGGTAATAAAGCCCTCTTCGGCCAGTTCGAACTCGCGGCGGT
>NZ_BAAAAF010000080.1:0-505 GCF_037101285.1 Brevibacterium metallidurans | reverse complement strand
CCTTTTATCCGTTGAGCGATGGCCCTTCCATTCAGAACCACCGGATCACTATGACCTGCTTTCGCACCTGCTCGCGCCGTCACGCTCGCAGTCAAGCTAGCTTATGCCATTGCACTAACCTCCTGATGTCCGACCAGGATTAGCTAACCTTCGTGCTCCTCCGTTACTCTTTGGGAGGAGACCGCCCCAGTCAAACTACCCACCAGACACTGTCCCCACGCCGGATTACGGCGCCAGGTTAGAACATCAAACATTAAAGGGTGGTATTTCAAGGTCGGCTCCACGCAGACTGGCGTCCACGCTTCAAAGCCTCCCACCTATCCTACACATCAAGGCTCAATGTTCAGTGTCAAGCTATAGTAAAGGTTCACGGGGTCTTTCCGTCTTGCCGCGGGTACACTGCATCTTCACAGCGAGTTCAATTTCACTGAGTCTCGGGTGGAGACAGCCTGGCCATCGTTACGCCATTCGTGCAGGTCGGAACTTACCCGACAAGGAATTTCGC
>NZ_BAAAAF010000079.1:0-511 GCF_037101285.1 Brevibacterium metallidurans | reverse complement strand
TCGATCGTTGTCAGCCAGGTAAACCGAACAAACTTCGGTTTCCATCGCTTTACAGATATCCGTGACCAGGATATCCAGCGCCTCATTTAAACGCGGCGCGCTGGCGACCTTCTCGACTATTTCTCGCAACCGAGTGAGCATAATGTGCGTGGCTTAACCTCTTTTACGTCGATAAGCAGGCGCGCTTTGCGGCTTGGATGCGGTTTCCGCAAGCGACATAGTGACGCCTGCAAACTCTTTCATCACCCGGCGGTAAACGTCGCGCTTAAACGACACCACCTGACGAACCGGGTACCAATAACTTACCCAACGCCAGCCATCAAACTCAGGTGTACTGCTGGTTTGCATATTAATTGCCGTATCGCTGCCGACCAGTTGTAGAAGAAACCACTTCTGCTTCTGACCGATACAAACCGGCTTTGTGTCCCAACGCACCAAACGTTTAGGCAGCTTGTAACGCAGCCAGTTACGGGTTGAGGCCAGGATCCGCACATCTTTACGGCTTAACCCA
>NZ_BAAAAF010000078.1:0-514 GCF_037101285.1 Brevibacterium metallidurans | reverse complement strand
ACAAGCGTCTGGCCAACAGTGGCCAGTTACTCAGTACCTGCCAGCATGCCTTAACGGTGCTGGCGGACGGCGAAGAGGCTAACCTACAAAGCCAACTCTATACCGCTAAACAGCTGGTCGGCGAGCTGGTCGGCATGGACAGCAAACTCTCCGGCGTGCTCGATATGCTGGAAGAAGCCGCTATTCAGCTCAGCGAAGCGACCGATGAGCTACGCCACTATAATGACCGTCTCGATCTCGACCCTAACCGCCTGTTCGAGCTGGAACAGCGTATTTCCCGGCAGATTGCGCTGGCGCGTAAACATCAGATCGCCCCGGAAGAACTCCCCGCCTTCTATCAGGCTATGCTGGAAGAACAGCGCCTGCTGGATGATAGCGCCGGTTCGCTGGAATCGCTGAGCCAGTTGGTCGTTGAACACCATCGTCTGGCGCTGGAAACGGCGCAAGAACTACACGCCCTACGCCAGAGAGGCGCCGACGAACTCACTCAGTTGATTACCGAAAGTATGCACTC
>NZ_BAAAAF010000077.1:0-522 GCF_037101285.1 Brevibacterium metallidurans | reverse complement strand
GAAGCACAGCGTGGCGCTCGGGTCCGCGGCGAGGATCACCCGCCCGCCGGCGAGGAAAACGCCCAGCGAGCCCGGTGAGCTCATCGCATAGTTATGCGCCGCCGGCAGCGCGTTGAGATAACGGGTCTCAGCGCTGATCCCGCAGATTTCATTACTGCGGCGGATACTGTAGTCGTAATCGTTGTGGGTACGCGGGATAAGCTTCGGCGTCCCGGTGCTGCCGCCGGAGAGCTGGAAAAAAGCCACTTCATCGGCGGGTGTCGGGTTGGCGACGAAGTTATCCGCCGTCCGCGCAATCGCCGCCGCCAGAGAGCGCTCGCCGCTATCATTACGCAGCAGCGCGACGCGCAGCGAAGGATGTTCAACAATAAAGCTGTCGAGGAAGCTATCGTCAGCGAACAGCGCATGATCGCGATCGGCAATCAACAGCACCGGTTTGATTTGCGCGGCGTAGGCATTGAGCTCACTACGTTGATGGCTAAACAATGCGTTCACCGGCGCAACGCCGATACGCAGCAGCGC
>NZ_BAAAAF010000076.1:0-524 GCF_037101285.1 Brevibacterium metallidurans | reverse complement strand
CCTGCTCGAGATCGAGACCAGATTTTGCATGGAATGCGGTAACCAGCTCAGCGTGGGTGGCGGAAGGCACATTGGGCTCCACGCGAACACAGACATTCGCCACTTTCTGTAATTTGCGGGAAATGCTGTCGATGTGGTCCAGCTCGTAAAGGCTGTCGACGTTAATCAGATACAGATCGTTCGCGATGGCGAATTCCAGATCTTCCGGTTTTTTCACCACGCCGTTAAACACAATCTGATCGCCGCGAAAACCTATTTCCAGGCACTTGCGCACTTCAAACTGCGAATTCGCTTCAGCACAAATTCCGGCATCGCGGATAGCTTTCAGCACGCCCATAACCGAGCAGGTTTTGGAGGCAAAGAAGGTCTTTGTTTTCTTGTGTGCGGCAAAGGCCTGCTGAATTTCGCCGATGTTGCGGATGATTTCCGGCTCAGAAAACACATAAAACGGCGTCGGATATTTGCGGGCTAAGGCATCCAGGCTTATTTGCTCAAAACAGAGCTGATTGTCCCTGAACTGGAAA
>NZ_BAAAAF010000075.1:0-524 GCF_037101285.1 Brevibacterium metallidurans | reverse complement strand
CACGTAGAACGCTGGCGACGCCTCGCTCATCTGCTGACAGAGCGTTTCCATTTCCGATGCGCAACGATACAGCGCCTGCACGTTGATATGGCAAATCTCCCGCATGCTCCAGCTGTTTTCCACCTCGCGAGCGAAATGCAAGGTGAAAAAGGCTTTCTGCGCATGAGTAAACAGCTGGCAATAGAGCGCTAAACCCTGCCATTCTTCACGCCACTGACGCGCCAGCGCGGCGGGGAAATCCGCCGTTTGAGCAAACGCCAGCGCCTCTTCGCATAAACGTTGCGCACTGCTTGCCACGTCATCTTTTTCTTGCGCAATTTGCGTGAGATTAGCCATCGACTTTAGCGGATCGTCACGAGTGAAATGAATATCCTGCGCCGACCCCGGCAGCCAGTGGCTGCGCGCCAGTTGGCCATACAGGCTCCATACCGCCTGGCCGTAGCTTTCCGGCAATTGACTATGGCGATGGAAAACATGATCGCGTACATAAATCGCCTGATAAAGCGTCTGCGTCGCCTGCTCAA
>NZ_BAAAAF010000074.1:0-526 GCF_037101285.1 Brevibacterium metallidurans | reverse complement strand
CGTTTTCATTCAGATCCAGCAGCAGCGGTGAGCAATCGGCCATCATCGGAATGAACTGCTCATAGCCGACCCACGCGGAGTCAAACAGGATGTAATCACACAGATGACCAATTTTATCGACCACCTGACGGGCGTTGTAAATCGTCCCGTCATAGGTGCCTAACTGAATGACCGCCAGGCGGAACGGGCGGGCGTCCTGTTGGCGATTCGGCGCCACTTCTGCCACCAGTTCGCGCAGATAGCGTTCTTCGAAGCAGTGGGCGTCGATACCGCCGATAAAGCCGTACGGGTTACGCGCGGTTTCCAGATATACCGGTGTGGCCCCGGCTTGCAGCAGCGCGCCGTGGTGGTTGGATTTGTGGTTGTTACGGTCGAACAGCACCAGATCGCCTGGGGTCAGCAGCGCGTTGAGCACCACTTTGTTGGAAGAGGAGGTGCCGTTGAGAACGAAGTAGGTTTTATCAGCATTAAACACTTTCGCTGCGTGCTGCTGGGCGATACATGGCGCCCCTTCGTGGATCAGTAG
>NZ_BAAAAF010000073.1:0-528 GCF_037101285.1 Brevibacterium metallidurans | reverse complement strand
CTGTGAAAAAAAAATTTTCGATAATAGTACCTGTATATAACGTTGAAAAATACTTAAGGGAATGTATTCAATCAGTATTAGATCAGGATTTTAACGACTATGAGATAATCTGTGTAAATGATGGTTCAACAGATGGCAGTTTAGATATCATACTGTCATTTGATGACCAAAGAATCAAAGTAATAAATCAGGAAAATCAAGGCCAATCGGTGGCAAGAAATGTCGCCATTGAATCATCAACTGGTGAATATATATGGTTTTTAGATGGTGATGATAAAATATCACATGGAAGTCTAAAGTTAATAGACAAGATAACCAATGAAAAAAATTATGGGATTATTTTCTTTAATGCACATGTTTTTTTTGACACTCCAGATCTGAAAAAAAAAGGATGGCATGATTATAAGCGCTCAACATTTGGCGAAATAGATGCATTAACTTTCTTTGAAAAAGAAATGGCGAACAAAAAACTAATAGTGTCACCATGTTGCTATGTTTTTAAAAGGGAGTTATTAAATGGCAATGCAT
>NZ_BAAAAF010000072.1:0-536 GCF_037101285.1 Brevibacterium metallidurans | reverse complement strand
AATCAAACCTTTCCAAACACCGGCCGATTGACAGATTCCGCTACCCGTCTCAGCCCCAATCGCCATTCCTGGTAAAGCCAGGCTGAGCATGACAGCAGTGAATGCTGACAAAAGTAACTTTCGTATCATTGAGCCGCCTCTTTTTCTGATTGCTGATTTATACGCGTATACTCGCGTACATCTGCCTGAGCAAACTGCTGTACTTTGAAGTAGGTTCCTTCAACCGATATGATTGTAGGGGTGGACTTAATCAGGAACCGGCTAATGATTTCAGGGTTGATCTTGTACATCTGCCCATAGAACTGGCCGCGCAACTCCTCTAAATGCTTCCAGCCATCATCACGTTTGATTCGCGTAAAAATGGGCATAACTTTTCCTTCGCCGAAACGGTGACGAAACTGTATTTTGGCCCATGTCAGCTGCTCAGAATTCATTGGGTCAAAAACGATCATTGTCAGTTTCTGTGGAAATTGAGCAAGAGGATTTCCCTTCTGCCCTGCGGCAGCAATGAGGTTACCTTGGTTATCTCTAATATC
>NZ_BAAAAF010000071.1:0-544 GCF_037101285.1 Brevibacterium metallidurans | reverse complement strand
GATCCTGCTGCACCAGCGCCATAAACAGCAGGTCGGTCAGCATCATCTGTGCGCTGGTAGAGGAGATCGCCGCGCTGCGCGTGGCTTGCTCCTCCGCAATCGTGTACAGGCACTGCGAGGCCTGCTGTTGCAGCGCATTGGGGGTAAAACCGGTGATCGCGAGGATCTGACTGCCGACGCGCAGCGCTTCTCCGGCCGCCATGTTGATCTCGCGACGTTCTCCGGAGTAGGAGATAGCCAGCAGCAGATCGTCGGCCGACATCGCCTGTACCGTTGCCAGCAGCGCATGCATATCCTGCTCGGCAACGGCGTTGATGCCA
Source organism: Brevibacterium metallidurans (assembly GCF_037101285.1). NCBI lineage: Bacteria > Bacillati > Actinomycetota > Actinomycetes > Micrococcales > Brevibacteriaceae > Brevibacterium > Brevibacterium metallidurans. The sequence continues at coordinate 224 of NZ_BAAAAF010000071.1, read as the reverse complement.
ATCTTCATTAGCTTCCAGCTGAAATTACGCGCGACCAGCCCGGATGCGCCTATGCCGGTGATGATCACCCGGCGAGCGTCGCGCAGGAGCGCAACCGCTTCCAGCAGTTTCTCTTCGCTATTCACGTCCAGCGAGGCGTGCATCGCTGCGACATTATCCTTGATCAGTTTTTCCCCGACCAGACGCAGCGGATCGTCGCCGCGTATTTGGTTATGTACCGGCAC
>NZ_BAAAAF010000070.1:0-548 GCF_037101285.1 Brevibacterium metallidurans | reverse complement strand
GGCCGGCATCGTCACGATGTCGATACCGATAAGTTTGGCCGCTTCGCGCCAGCGATCGGCAATCGGCGTTTTAAACAAAATATTCTGATCGGCCGGGGCGGTGAGCCAGGCGTTGTCCAGAATCTCCTGCTCCAACTGACCCTTTTCCCACGACGAGTAGCCCAGCGCCACTAGTACGTCGCTCGGCTGTTTATCAGTACCAAGGGTTTCCAGCACTTCGCGCGAGGTGGTGATCACCGTGTTGTCGGAGATGCGAATGCTGGAGGAAAAGTCAGATGGTGGGGTATGCAGAATAAAGCCGCGGTCTTCCGCCAGCGGGCCGCCGACCATTACCGGTTTATCCAGACGAATATCCGGATTACGCGGCTCCGGCACAATTTTCAGTTTCTCCAGGATCCCTTCCACCTGCAGATTTTCCAGCGGCTTATTGATAATAATGCCCATGGCGCCATCGTCGTTGTACTCGCAGATATAGACGACGGAGCGACGGAAAATGGGGTCCTGTAGAGCAGGCATGGCAATCAGAAAGTGATGCTGTAAATTCATTG
>NZ_BAAAAF010000069.1:0-580 GCF_037101285.1 Brevibacterium metallidurans | reverse complement strand
ATCAGTGTGGCCATTGACGATTTCGGTCATCAACTGGCGCATCAGAGCCGAATCGTCGACACATAACACTCTGATTTTACTCATCACTTCTCCTTGGTCAGCCCATACACGGTCTGTCCACGCAGGTAGAAATCCCGGCTGATCTGGCTGAAATTCTCGGAGTGACCGGCAAAGAGCAGCCCCCCCGGTTTAAGCAAGGGGACAAAGCGGCGCAGGATGCGCTCCTGCGTCGGCTTATCGAAATAGATCATCACGTTGCGACAAAATATCGCGTCGAACGGCCCCGGTAGCGCCCACTCCGGCGCCAGCAGATTCAACGGTTGGAAATTGACCCGCGTCGCCAGCTCCTGACGCACGCGTACCAGCCCCTGATGCGGCCCGGTGCCGCGCAGGAAATAACGCTGCATCTGGGCCGGCGTCAGAGTGCGCAGGTCTTCATGGCGATAAATACCTGCTTCGGCTTTTTCCAGTACCTGGGTGTCGATATCGCTGGCCCATATCTGGCTGCTGCTGAGGCGTTCTCCCAGCGCATCGCCGAACGTGATGGCGATCGAATACGGCTCTTCGCCGGTAGAGGCGG
>NZ_BAAAAF010000068.1:0-586 GCF_037101285.1 Brevibacterium metallidurans | reverse complement strand
GACGGCAACCTGACCTATAACGGTAAAGCTTATGCTCTGAGCGCCGCGCAGCGCGAACAGGCGCAGGATTACCAGGCGGGTCTGCGCAGCAGTCTGCCGTGGATTGATGATGGCGCGCGTTCGCGAGTTGAAAAAGGTCGTAAGGCGTTGGATAAAATCATCACTGAACAGGTTGGCGCCAGCAGCAGTATGCACAGCCGCCTGACCAAGCTGGACGCGCAACTGAAGGAGCAGATGAACCGTATTATCGAACGCCGCAGCGACGGCCTGACTTTCCACTATAAAGCTATTGACCAGGTTCGCGCCGATGGCCAGCAGTTGGTGAATCAGGCGATGGGCGGCATTTTGCAGGACAGCATTAACGAGATGGGCGCGAAAGCGGTGCTCAAAGGCGGCGGCAACCCGCTACAGGGCATTCTCGGCAGCCTTGGCGGCCTGCAAACGGCTATCCAGGATGAGTGGAAAAACCAGGAAGCCGATTTCCAGCAGTTTGGCAAAGATGTCTGCGGCCGGGTGGTCTCATTAGAAGAGAGCCGCAAAGCGCTGGTCAGCTCTTTGAAGTAACTCAGATTTCGCGGCCCGAGTC
>NZ_BAAAAF010000067.1:0-588 GCF_037101285.1 Brevibacterium metallidurans | reverse complement strand
ATGCCTGCACGCCGGCCGAGCGCACGCTGGTGATGCTGCTGGCGCTGCACGGCGAACCGCTCGGCAAGGTGCGGCTGCTGGAATGCCTGCGCACGCTGGGCGCCATCGGCGGCGCCATGCTCTTGCCGCGCCTGCGTGAAAGACTCTCCAGCGATCTGCTGGTGGCCGCCGACGTGGTGGAACCACGTTACTACCAGGCGATCCTCGATGGCGTAGCACAACATGGCCCCTATTTTGTTATCGCGCCGGGGTTGGCGATGCCGCACGGGCGCCCGGAAGAGGGCGTCAAGAAAACCGGCTTTGCACTGGTGACGCTGAAAAAACCACTGATTTTTAATCACGAAGATAACGACCCGGTCGACATCCTGATCACTATGGCGGCCGTTGACGCCGCCACCCACCAGGAAGTGGGCATCATGCAGATCGTTAATCTATTTGATGACGAAGCGAATTTCGACCGTTTACGCGCCTGCCGCACCGAGCAGGACGTGCTGGATTTAATTGAAAACGCCACCGCGGCGGCTGTTTAAGAGGGAGTTTATACGATGTCTCAGTTACCAATGTTGCAGGTTGCGCTGGATAACCAAA
>NZ_BAAAAF010000066.1:0-608 GCF_037101285.1 Brevibacterium metallidurans | reverse complement strand
ACTCGGTAACGTCATTGCGATCTCCTTTAGTGATGCACCTGTTTTACCAAACCAATAAAATTTAGCAATATATTAACTAAATCTATGATTGATCCAGCGGGCAATCTGACGCAATGCGTGATCGAAATTACGGTATACCGGTTTAAACGGCACCTCAATCAGCTTGCCGTCCGAAGAAGATGAGGTGATTAACCGCGATTCCTCTTCCGGGCTAAACGGATCGTCTTTCCAGTAACCGGATAGCATCGGCGTTGGGCAGCGGCGACCTAACAACCCCTGTGTTTTTAATGAATAGCGATTCAGCTCGACGCGCAGCGCTTCGTCAGACGCATCGTACATGCCGAGGCGCGATGCCAGCACATCGAGGAACATCTCCGGCACCCGTCCCATCAATTGCGAGTCAACCAGCAGGTTATGCACCACCGGCCCCAGACAGGCCACCGCCTTCAGCCGTTGCGATTCCAGATACCCCAGGCGAACGGCGATATTGGCGCCGAAGCGGAAACCAAACGCCGCCACCCGGGTATGATCGACCCACGGCACGTTCTGCAGATGTTGCAGCACGTACTGGTGCAGCATGCTGGTGTCCTGAGCCAGCGTCCATTTAC
>NZ_BAAAAF010000065.1:0-615 GCF_037101285.1 Brevibacterium metallidurans | reverse complement strand
CATGTATTCGATGTTGATGGCCGTTTTGTTCTTGCGCGGATGCTGCTTCAAGGTTTTTACCCTGCCGGGACGCTCGGCGATCAGCCAGTCCACATCCACCTCGGCCAGCTCCTCGCGCTGTGGCGCTCCTTGGTAGCCGGCATCGGCTGAGACAAATTGCTCCTCTCCATGAAGCAGATTACCCAGCTGATTGAGGTCATGCTCGTTGGCCGCGGTGGTGACCAGGCTGTGGGTCAGGCCACTCTTGGCATCGACACCAATGTGGGCCTTCATGCCAAAGTGCCACTGATTGCCTTTCTTGGTCTGATGCATCTCCGGATCGCGTTGCTGCTCTTTGTTCTTGGTAGAGCTGGGCGCCTCAATGATGGTGGCATCCACCAAAGTGCCTTGGGTCATCATGACGCCTGCTTCGGCCAGCCAGCGATTGATGGTCTTGAACAATTGACGGGCCAGTTGATGCTGCTCGAGCAGGTGGCGGAAATTCATGATGGTGGTGCGATCCGGCAGGGCGCTATCCAGGGATAATCGGGCAAACAGGCGCATGGAGGCGATTTCGTACAGGGCATCTTCCATGGCACCGTCGCTCAGGTTGTACCAATGCTGCATGCAGTGAAT
>NZ_BAAAAF010000063.1:0-622 GCF_037101285.1 Brevibacterium metallidurans | reverse complement strand
CATCCTGCCGTCCTCTCCGGTCTCGGCCGCGGTATCACCTATTACAAATATTTCAGGGTGTAACGGGAGCGTGAGATCAGCTCCCACGATAACCCGACCAGCCCGATCAGCTTCCGTCTTGAGCCAGCGTGCAGCCGGAGAAGCAGTGACGCCTGCTGCCCAGATGATCGTTTTGGCAGGAAGAGGTTGCCCACCATATACTACGCCTTCGGCAGAGCATTCCGTTACCGGTTGGCCAAAACTGACTTCCACTCCCAGTTTCTCCAGGGACTGACGGGTATATTCCGATAATGACTCCGGGAAGGCAGTGAGCAATCGTTGTCCGGCTTCAACCAGAATAATTCTGGTCTCTGTCGGATCAATAGAACGGAAATCATTTTTCAGCGTTTTCCTTGCCAGTTCGGCAATGGTCCCGGACAGCTCAACGCCTGTCGGTCCCCCCCCGACAATGACGAATGTCTGGTAGGCAGCCCGTAACGCGGGATCAGTGGTATTCTCAGCTTGTTCAAAAGCGGAAAGGATCCGTGCGCGCAGGGTCGTCGCATCATCCAGGTTCTTCAGTCCCGGCGCAAACTGTTCCCACTCATCATGACCGAAATAAGCGTGCGTGGCCCCAGTGGCA
>NZ_BAAAAF010000062.1:0-628 GCF_037101285.1 Brevibacterium metallidurans | reverse complement strand
CAGCCGGTTAAAGAGTTCACATTTTGTTTAAACTTCGCGAACCAACAGCGTCAGCACTTCGTAATGGGCGGTGTGCGGGAACATGTCGAACAGCTGTACCCGCTCAACGCGGTAACCGTCCAGACGAGCGATGTCTTTCGCCATCGTCCGGGCATTACAGCTTGAGTAGATGATATACGGCGGCGCCATGCGGCTTAAATAGTCGCACAGCTCAGCGCCAATACCGCGACGCGGCGGGTTAACCAGCACCAGTTGCGGGATATCATCTTCATGGGTCGCAAATTGGGTGGAGTCCAGCGCCTGGAAATGCAGGTTGTTAAGCCCCAGTTGTGCGGCAGATTGCTTCGCGCAGGCAATCGCTTCCGGCGCGATTTCAATACCGGTCAGGCGCATCTGCGGGGTGGCACAGTGCAGGCCGAAGCCGCCAACGCCGCAAAACAGATCCCACATATGGTCAACCGGCAGCTCGCGCACCCAGTCGCGGGCGGTGGCATACAGCTGGCTGGCGACCGTCGGGTTGGTCTGGAAGAAGCTTTGCGGGCGGATCCACAACGGCACGCCGTTAAAGTTCTCCGCCAGCGCCTGCTGCTCGCTGAGGAAAATCTCCTGTTCCCCTTCCATGATCGCC
>NZ_BAAAAF010000061.1:0-628 GCF_037101285.1 Brevibacterium metallidurans | reverse complement strand
AACTTACATACCCCAACCCGCATTCTGTTCGGCAAAGGCGCCATCGCCGATCTGCGTGAGCAAATCCCTGCTGGCGCTCGCGTGCTGGTCACTTACGGCGGCGGTAGCGTGAAGAAAACCGGCGTGCTTGATCAGGTGCTGAACGCGCTGGCGGGCTTTGAGGTGCTGGAGTTCGGCGGCATTGAGCCAAACCCGTCTTACGAAACGCTGATGAACGCAGTGAAAATCGCCCGCGAAGAGAACATCACTTTCCTGCTGGCGGTCGGCGGCGGTTCGGTACTCGACGGTACCAAATTTATCGCTGCGGCAGCGCACTATGACGCGAATATCGATCCGTGGGAAATCCTTGAGACTCACGGTGGCAACGTTGCCAGCGCTATCCCGATGGGTTCGGTGCTGACGCTGCCAGCTACCGGTTCCGAGTCAAACAAAGGCGCGGTTATCTCGCGTAAAACCACCGGCGACAAACGCGCCTTTATGTCCGAGCACGTCCAGCCGGTCTTTGCGATCCTCGATCCGGTTTACACCTACACCCTGCCGCCGCGCCAGGTAGCGAATGGCGTCGTTGACGCTTTCGTCCATACCGTTGAGCAGTACATCACCTACCCGGTCGATGGCAAAATTCAGG
>NZ_BAAAAF010000060.1:0-631 GCF_037101285.1 Brevibacterium metallidurans | reverse complement strand
AGAAAATCGGCATGGGCTGACAAACGATATAAATGGCCTTTCAGGTGATCCAGATTGAATCAAAAGCGTGATTTGGTTCGTAAATAGACCATGTAATGTGTCTTGGGTCACTTATATTCATCTTTTAGGCGCATCCGGGCGGCGATTTTTTTACACTTGGCGGAAATAAAAATGCGAGAGGAGCCATCATGGAAGCGTTGAAAGTGGTGGGAAATCGGCTGCTAAACGGCTGGCAGCGCGTGGGTGAAAGAGATTCCAGACTGTGGAAGCCGTTGATCGGCATCCGGCTAAGGGTGTCCGCGCCGCCGACAATCGCCGCATCCGCCAGCCCGGCGTCAATGAGCCGCCGCCCGCTGATGATCGCTCTGGCGCTGGAAGAGCAGGCGGTCGAGAGCGCGATCGAAAGCGCCAAGAAGACGATGATCCATGACCACATCAGCCACAGTCTCGAACGGTCCTTCAAGACGCACGGCCAGAAGGGACAGGCTGCGTTGAGAGATTTCAAGCTGATTTCGAAATATTTGTAAGGCAGGCCGCAGCTCGCCGCTTTGATGTCCGTTGACAGCAGGCTCATTCGGCCGCGATGGGCATGGGTCACATCGTTTTTGGCGATCGCACTCTAAGGCGAATG
>NZ_BAAAAF010000059.1:0-637 GCF_037101285.1 Brevibacterium metallidurans | reverse complement strand
TGAGCCAGGGCTTTGTCGAGGACGGTAAGGTGGAGTGTCCGCTGCATGAAGCGGTATTCGACGTCAAAACCGGCCAATGTCTTCACGGCCCTGGCGGCCGTAACCTGAATCGTTACCCGGTGCGGGTCTACGACAATCAGATCCAGATTACCTTTATCGAGGAGAACGTGGCATGAGCGAATCCCTGGACTTCAACCCGGCGCTGCCGGAAAGCCGTCAGTTTACGCCGCCGGCGGAAGGCGGCAACGGCAATATTCATAAGCCTGGCGACTACCACAATCTGATCTGGCAAACCCGCAGCCGGGTGCCGGAAAACTGGGAGCTTCAGCTTATCGCCACCCTGGAAACGCTCTTTGAGCAGGGCGCGGAAAGCCTGGGCGAGCTGGTGAACGGCCTGAACGGCGTCAGAATGCACGACCAGCAGGGTGAACCGTGGAGCGAAAGCAGCTTCCAGGCATTTTTGCAGGTAAACGGATACTGAGGACACAGCGATGACGACAACGGTACAAAACTATCTTGATAAAGGGTTACGCGGCCTGTGGTATCCGGTACTGGCGAGCTGGGAAGTGCAGTCAGCGCCGGTGGGCATTACCCGCCTCGGCGAGCAGATCGTGGTCTGGCGTAATAAAGACGGCCA
>NZ_BAAAAF010000058.1:0-652 GCF_037101285.1 Brevibacterium metallidurans | reverse complement strand
AAGGTAGCGTGATCCATGTCGAGGTCCTCAGGATGGGCAGTGTCAGAACTTCCATCCTCGGAGGGCCTCGACCCCTATCCAGGCACCGACGCGCCCAACCCGACTACACTCTCAGCTGCGAAGAGCCTCTTTCGTGGCGAACCGAACGTTGGCCCTGAGCTCATCGCTCGGGTAAAGGCCGCGGCCAAATCGCTAAACTATGTACCGAATGATGCTGCGCGTTCGCTACTTCAAGGAAAGACTCGGCGAATCGCGCTTGTCGTCGAAAAGCTCACCCAGCCAGCATTCGCCCTGATGGCCGATATCACACACGATGAGTTACTGAAGAGGAACTATCGGGTGATTGTACTTGAGGCGGATTCGCCCGGCGGCGGCGTCCGTGATGGTTCGAGAGAAATCTTCTCAGCCGTTGACGGTGTCCTCTACTGTTCTGCGGACAGAACGACTGACCTTACTGGGTTCGTTGAGGAGGTGAGCAAGCCAATTGTTCTGGCGTTGCGCGCTGGCCATCCTGAAACTTTAAATGGCTCTTCGCAGCTGAGAGTGTAGTCGGGTTGGGCGCGTCGGTGCCTGGATAGGGGTCGAGGCCCTCCGAGGATGGAAGTTCTGACACTGCCCATCCTGAGGACCTCGACATGGATCACGCTACCTT
>NZ_BAAAAF010000057.1:0-664 GCF_037101285.1 Brevibacterium metallidurans | reverse complement strand
CATCATTTGTTACTCCTTATTGATATACTGATTCTTTACGACTCGCCTGAGGACACTGGACGATGGAATTAACATTTTTGGGGACATCCGCCGGTGTGCCGACCCGTACGCGTAATATGACGTCGATAATACTGAATTTGCAACAGCCAACCCGCGCTGAAATGTGGTTGTTTGACTGCGGCGAAGGCACCCAGCATCAGTTTCTCCATACCCCTTACCATCCCGGCAAACTGAATAAGATTTTTATCACCCACCTGCACGGCGACCATCTGTTCGGCCTGCCCGGCCTGTTGTGCAGCCGATCGATGCAGGGGAACTCGCTACCGCTGACCATTTACGGGCCGAAAGGGATAGCGGAGTTTATCGAAACCGCGTTGCGCTTGAGCGGCTCGTGGACCGATTATCCGCTTACCATCGTCGAAATCGGCCCCGGCCTGGTGTTCGATGACAGCGGCTATCGGGTGACCGCGTTCCCACTTAGTCATCCAGTAGAGTGCTACGGCTATCGTATTGAGCAGCATGACAAACCCGGCACGCTGGACGCCGCCCGGCTGATTGCCGATGGCATACGTCCGGGGCCGCTGTTCCATCAGCTGAAGCTTGGGCATCGCGTCGAACTGGAAGATGGGCGGGTTATTGACGGCAGTCGCTATCTCGGGCCGTC
>NZ_BAAAAF010000056.1:0-713 GCF_037101285.1 Brevibacterium metallidurans | reverse complement strand
CGCCCCTGCACCACCAACTGGACCGCGTCGGCTTTGAACTCCGGCGTGAACGTCCTGCGATTCGTAGACATGATTCCCTGTCGTGCCTTCCTGGTAACGACTGTCTACGAGAAGTGTCACACCCCAGAGCGGGCCTGCCGCCGCGGAACGGCTCACAGCAGTCGGGCGCCCGCGCGCGGTCGGTAATGCCGCGTCGGAGTCGCTGCTAACGGCTCGCTCAAACCTCGCTCAAGCCGGAGAGCACTTTTGGACCCGAGGAACGATCGAAAAGTGCTCTCCGGCTTGAGCGACCATGGTCTTTCTCAGATGTGCTCGCACTTGACCAACCGTGGTGAGCGAGAGTGCCCACTCAGAGCGAACGCAGTCAGCTGCGCTTCTTTCGGGGCCGGGTATTGAGAGCACGTTTGACGTCGTGCCAGAGCTGCTTTGCGTAGTTGGTCGACGTGTGACGGTCGGACCCGTTGCCGGCCTGCTCCTCGGCACAGTCTCGCTCCTGCTGCTTGGCCACTGCGTCGCGGACCATCTCGTCGAAGAGCTCCTTGGCTCGCTGATTGACCTCACAAGCGACGCGCGCCACTAGCGCATCTGATGCTCCTATGCTCAGTCAAGCGGCATTGAGGAGAAATTTGCGATACCTGCTTGCGAACTCATCATCGCGTGATTTGCCTCGTTCGATCGTCGAGACCTTCATCGGCCACACACCGAACTCCTCC
>NZ_BAAAAF010000055.1:0-730 GCF_037101285.1 Brevibacterium metallidurans | reverse complement strand
CGTGAAGTCGGAGTCGCTAGTAATCGCAGATCAGCAACGCTGCGGTGAATACGTTCCCGGGCCTTGTACACACCGCCCGTCAAGTCACGAAAGTCGGTAACACCCGAAGCCGGTGGCCTAACCCCTTCTGGGGAGGGGGCCGTCTAAGGTGGGACTGGTGATTGGGACTAAGTCGTAACAAGGTAGCCGTACCGGAAGGTGCGGCTGGATCACCTCCTTTCTAAGGAGCACACCAACATGGTGCCCACCAACGAACCCATACCGTGGTTCGGGTGGGTTGCTCAAGGGTGGAACATCACATACCTCCCGCTCATCCTTCTCGTTGTGGTCCGGTTCGTGCCGTGACTGCGTGAGAGTGATGGTCGGGATAGAACGAACACGCTGTTGGGTCCTGGAACCACAAGAGGGTTTCACAGGTCACCAACCCAACCCAGACACAGCCCATCGTGGCTGCTGTTGGGGGTGGTGTTTGGTAGTGGTTTGAGAATCGTATAGTGGACGCGAGCATCAAGCACCAGCCGGAAGGCTGGTGTGTAGTGTGATTTTCTTTGAGTCAAAAAATCTTAGTGTGAAATTTTCGCGCACATGAACACCAACCCTGTTTGGGTGGTGTGAGTGTGTAAGAGCGCATGGTGGATGCCTTGGCATCAGGAGCCGATGAAGGACGTGGAAATCTGCGATAAGCCTCGGGGAGCCGATAAACGGGCGTTGATCCGAGGATGTCCGAATG
>NZ_BAAAAF010000054.1:0-730 GCF_037101285.1 Brevibacterium metallidurans | reverse complement strand
CGTGAAGTCGGAGTCGCTAGTAATCGCAGATCAGCAACGCTGCGGTGAATACGTTCCCGGGCCTTGTACACACCGCCCGTCAAGTCACGAAAGTCGGTAACACCCGAAGCCGGTGGCCTAACCCCTTGTGGGAGGGGGCCGTCTAAGGTGGGACTGGTGATTGGGACTAAGTCGTAACAAGGTAGCCGTACCGGAAGGTGCGGCTGGATCACCTCCTTTCTAAGGAGCACACCAATATGGTGCCCACCAACGAACCCAGAGCGTGGTTCGGGTGGGTTGCTCAAGGGTGGAACATCACATACCTCTCGCTCATCCTTCTCGTTGTGGTCCGGTTCGTGCCGTGACTGCGTGGGAGTGATGGTCGGGATAGAACAGGCACGCTGTTGGGTCCTGGAACCACAAAAGTGGTTTCACAGGTCACCAACCCAACCCCGACCACAGCCGGTTCGGCTGCTGTTGGGGGTGGTGTTTGGTAGTGGTTTGAGAATCGTATAGTGGACGCGAGCATCAAGCACCAGCCGTCAAGGCTGGTGTGTAGTGTGATTTTCTTTGAGTCAAAAAATCTTAGTGTGAAATTTTCGCGCACATGAACACCAACCCGTCTGGGTGGTGTGAGTGTGTAAGAGCGCATGGTGGATGCCTTGGCATCAGGAGCCGATGAAGGACGTGGAAATCTGCGATAAGCCTCGGGGAGCCGATAAACGGGCGTTGATCCGAGGATGTCCGAATG
>NZ_BAAAAF010000053.1:0-739 GCF_037101285.1 Brevibacterium metallidurans | reverse complement strand
GCGTACACGGTGGATGCCCTGGCAGTCAGAGGCGATGAAGGACGTGCTAATCTGCGAAAAGCGTCGGTAAGGTGATATGAACCGTTATAGCCGGCGATGTCCGAATGGGGAAACCCAGTGCAATTCGTTGCACTATCGTTAACTGAATACATAGGTTAACGAGGCGAACCGGGGGAACTGAAACATCTAAGTACCCCGAGGAAAAGAAATCAACCGAGATTCCCCCAGTAGCGGCGAGCGAACGGGGAGCAGCCCAGAGTCTGAATCAGCTTGTGTGTTAGTGGAACGGTCTGGAAAGTCCGACGGTACAGGGTGATAGTCCCGTACACCAAAATGCACAGGTTGTGAACTCGAAGAGTAGGGCGGGACACGTGGTATCCTGTCTGAATATGGGGGGACCATCCTCCAAGGCTAAATACTCCTGACTGACCGATAGTGAACCAGTACCGTGAGGGAAAGGCGAAAAGAACCCCGGCGAGGGGAGTGAAAAAGAACCTGAAACCGTGTACGTACAAGCAGTGGGAGCACCCTTGTGGTGTGACTGCGTACCTTTTGTATAATGGGTCAGCGACTTATATTCTGTAGCAAGGTTAACCGTATAGGGGAGCCGCAGGGAAACCGAGTCTTAACTGGGCGTTAAGTTGCAGGGTATAGACCCGAAACCCGGTGATCTAGCCATGGGCAGGTTGAAGGTTGGGTAACACTAACTGGAGGACCGAACCGACTAATGTTGAAAAAT
>NZ_BAAAAF010000052.1:0-845 GCF_037101285.1 Brevibacterium metallidurans | reverse complement strand
GACGCCTGCCGGGCTGCGCCCTGTAGCTGCCCTGATGTAGCCTCCGGTGCAGATCTGTTATGTTGTTCTTCATGTTTCCGGCGTAGTCCATCCACCTGATGCCATCCACTCCGGCGGCCGCTTTCCTGCTCAGGGAGAGGAATGCGGCTTCCAGTGCTTCGACTGTCAGCAGGTGGAACAATGCTGTAAACCGTTCTTTCTTCCGCTGCTTCGCAGCTTCCCGCACGCGTGACAGCCTCTGTGACATGCTTTCCCGGCTCTGTGTCCGGCGCATGTGTGGCTGTTCCGCGTTCCCCTTGGCCCCGCTCCTTCGCTCCACTGACTCCGCTCCTTTCGGGTTGTTCGCCTGCTTCGCCGCTACTATGAGCGAGTCCGACTTCTCCTCTCCGTACATCACCGGCTATGACTCCTCGTCTTCCCGGTGCGGGCCATCTCCGACACTGGCAGATGGTCAGAGGGGAGATCTCCCGGTTCCCGCGTAGAGATCGTATTGACATGCCAGGGTCTCAGACCCCGCCGGGTCCATGTGGCACTCGCAGTATCGCACCCTATGATGTTGCCTTCCGTTAACAGTACAACGTCGGCACCCGGTAATTTAATATAGATTTCGTGGCTCAATGGCTGGCCTGTCAACACCCCTGTCAACGCTTCGCCCCATACCTCGCGGTATGCAACGCATGACTCGGGGACCTTGTGGATTGCTGGTCCTTCAATGGTCGGGGACTTTCACCCCTTGATCTCTACCGGTCTCCCGGCGCACACTGTTTACATATACAGTGTTTTTAGGTGGTCGGAGGTTGTGCCTATGTTCTTAATTCCAATGGAAAATCCTGAGAAAATCGCCA
>NZ_BAAAAF010000051.1:0-897 GCF_037101285.1 Brevibacterium metallidurans | reverse complement strand
CGACCAGCCCGCCGCACAACACGTAGAAGCTCATATGCAGCATCCAGCTCATGTAGTCGTACTGCGCCGGAATACTGGCGTGACCCCAGGCATAGAAGAAGAACTGCAGATACCACATCAGCCCGCCTAACGCGGAAAGCAGAATGTTGCTGATAATAAGCGGTTTCGCCAGCGAGAAGTCGGACTTTATCGACAGGTCTTTCACTTTGGCGAGACGAATAAAGCAGAAGCCGAGGTTGACCAGCGCGCCGCCGCCCATGATCACGACGTAGCTTGGCAGCGCGGTATACAGCGGGTCAACGCCCAGCGCGGCAGCGGCGTCGTGCATCGGTTTGGCGGCGTTCATCGCAAACGACATTCCGGCGGAGAAAATACCGCACATCACCGCCAGCATGAGGCCTTTTTTCAGGTTGAAGTCTTCCGCTTTAATACCCATTTTTCGCTCTTTGAGCTGACCGGCGCGGGTAACGATACCGACGCCAATTACCGCCACCAGCACGCCGAGCAGGGTCATTTGCCCGCCTTTGGTGTTAATCAGTACGTCAAAGTGGCCGTTAAGGATGGGCGTCATTAAGGTGCCGACAATCAGCGTGATGCCGATAGCGATGCCAATACCCATCGACATGCCCAGATAGCGCATGGTCAGGCCGTAGTTGATGTTGCCGATTCCCCACATCGCGCCGAACAAAAAGACGGGCAGCAGGGTAGAGGCGCTGAATGAGCGGTAGTAGGCCCAGAAATCGGGCAGCAGCATGGCGCTAATCGCCCAGGGGAGAATTAACCAGGAAACTATCCCGCCAATCGACCACATGGTTTCCCATGACCAGTGTTTCACCTTCTTGAAAGGGGCATAAAAACAAGCGGCACTGGCGGCGCCGATTAAATGCCAAAATATTC
>NZ_BAAAAF010000050.1:0-992 GCF_037101285.1 Brevibacterium metallidurans | reverse complement strand
CCAGCAGCTGTTTATGGCGGCCCGCCGGGGTTTGCGCCAGTCCTGGCAGCTTCCATAACCCGGCTTCGCCGCCCATTCCTTTGAGGCCATCGGCGGAGATCACCACCAGATCCGCCTGGCTGGCGGCTACCCCTTCCTGCGACATCGCGCGATAGTGGTCGAAGCCCTGCATCGCGTTTTGCAACCCGGCGGCGCTAATCGCGCCATCGGCGGCGGTGTGTTGCCCGGCAACCATGGTATTCATCCCGCCATGGCTGAGGATAAATAGCACCCGTTTCGCGATAGGCTGCGTGGGAATGGCGGCGATTTGCTGACGTAGCTGCTGGCGCAATACGTCGCCCGCAGGCGTTTTGCCTAACGCCTCGGCGATAACGGCGATTTTGTTATCGATGGCGGCGAGGTTATCACCGCCCGGCACGTTGACGACCGTAACCTTACTGTCCTGCACCTTTTGCAGCACCAGCGATGGCTGCGCCTGCGCGCTGGCCAGTACCAGCTGCGGGCGTAAGGAGAGGATCCCCTCGGCATTCAACTGCCGCAGGTAGCCGACGTCCGGCAGCTTCTGCGCGGCGGCGGGCCAGGTGCTGGTGCTGTCTTTCGCCACCAGTTGCTGCCCGGCGTTCAGCGCGTAGACGATTTCAGTGACGTCGCCGCCGAGAGAGACAATCCGTTCGGCGGCCGCGCTAGCGAACAGCGGTAGAGCGGCAAGCAGTATTAACCCGCGTTTCATGCCGGCAGCCCTTCCGCGCACAGACGTGCCACCTGCGCGCGCCACTGCGCTTGTTCCGGGTGACCCTCGCTGCGCTGGCCGTACAGCTGGGCGATCTGCGTACCGTCTTTGGCAAACAGTTCGACGCTGGTGACGTGACCATCGGAGGTCGGTTTGCGGGTCACCCAGACTTCATCAATGCTGTCTTCGCGCAGATGCAGGGTAAAGGCGCTATTGAAGATGTTGATCCAGCCGCGCATCGGCGCCAGCTTTTCCAGCGCAC
>NZ_BAAAAF010000049.1:0-996 GCF_037101285.1 Brevibacterium metallidurans | reverse complement strand
CGGCCTCGAAAGCGGGCTGGTCGGTGCGGAGGATCGCCCGTCACCTGGGGCGTTGCCCGTCGGTGATCTCGCGGGAGCTTCACCGGAACTCGACGAAGACCCGCGGCTACCAGGCCGTGACCGCAGACGTCAGAGCGCAGCGTCGGCGAGCTCGCCCGCAGCAGCGGAAGGTCGCGGGGGATCCGGTGCTGCAGGCGAGGGTGGACGCCGACCTGGCCGCGTCCTGGACGCCGAACGAGATAGCGGGCCGGTTGCGTCTGGAGGCGACAGACCCGACCGTTGAACGCATGGCGAACTCTCCTGACGCACGCGGCCGAACCGTCTCCGGTGAGGCTATCTACCAGTACATCTACGCAATCCCGAAGGGTGAGCTCGCCCGCAAGGGCATCTTCCTGCAGTCCAAGCGGACCAAGCGCCGACCACGTACGACCGGGCGGACGCGCGGTGGCCCAATCGTAGGTATGGTCCCGATCGCGGAGCGAGGTGAGGACGCCGCCCAGCGTCGGGTGCCGGGGCACTGGGAGGGTGACCTGATCATCGGGAAGAACGGCACCTCGTGCGCGGCGACGCTGGTGGAGCGGATGAGCGGGTTCACCGGGCTGCTGGCCCTGCCCTCGAAACACGCCGAGCCAACCGCTGACGCGGTCATCGAGTTTTTCAACGACCTGCCCGAGATGATGAAGGCATCGTTGGCGTGGGACCAGGGCAGCGAGATGGCCCAGCACGCGAAGGTCTCCCTGGCCACGGCGATGCCGGTCTACTTCGCCGATCCCCACTCGCCCTGGCAGAGGCCCAGCAACGAGAACACGAACCGGCTCTACCGGGAGTATCTGCCCAAGGGCACGGTGATCCCCGATCACCAGCCCTACCTCACCACCATCGCCGAGGAGATCAACAATCGACCCCGCCGCCGACTGGGCTATCTCACGCCCACCGAGGCATTCGCTCGACTGCTCGCCGGCGAGCCCCATGTTGCTTCGACGCCTTGACATCGCC
>NZ_BAAAAF010000048.1:0-1271 GCF_037101285.1 Brevibacterium metallidurans | reverse complement strand
TGGGCTGTGTCAAGTTTCGTAGACGATCTCTTTGTGGATCAGGCGGCGATCGCGGCCTGAAGGGTGTAGTCGGCGCGCGCTTCGGCGGGCGTGCGGTAGCCGAGGCTCGAGTGGAGCCGCTGCCGGTTGTAGAAGACCTCGATGTACTGCATCACGTGGAACCTCGCCTGCTGGCGGGTGGCGAAACGATGCCGGTAGTACATCTCGTTCTTGAGCATCGAGAACCACGACTCGGCGACAGCGTTGTCGTGGCACGAGCCGGTGCGACCGACCGAGAGTCGCACGTCGAGCTCCTTCGCGAGAGCGGCGTATTCAGCCGATGTGTATTGAGCTCCGCGGTCCGAGTGAAAGATCGCGTTCGGTGCGATGCGGCCGTGCGCGTGGGCCATCCGCAGCGCGTCGCTGATCAGCTCGGTGCGCATGTGCGCGGCCATCGACCAGCCCACCACTTCACGGTTGTGGAGGTCGATCACGGTCGCCAGATAGAGCCATCCCTCGCCCGTGCGCAAGTAGGTGATGTCGCCCACGAGCCGCTCGCCGGGCCGGCAGGCGGTGAAGTCCCGGCGGATCAGGTCGGGGCGGTCGTGCTCGTCGTCGGCGGCGATCGTGGTGCGCTTGCTCGTCCGGGGCTGGATGCCGAAGATCCCCAGCTCGTTCATGATGCCGCGCACCAGCCCCTCCGAGGCGCTGATGCCGCGCCGAGCGAGCGCGGCGAGCACCCGCCGGAACCCGTTCACGCCGTTCGACTCAGCGTGTATCGTGCGGATCTGCTCTGCCAGCCACGTCCGCCGGGCTGCGGTCGGCGAGAGCGTGCCCTGCCGTTTCGCCCAGGCGTAGTAGCCGGCGCGAGAGACCTCGAGGAGCCTGGCCATGAGGCCGATCGTGTGGTTGGCCTTCTCCGCGTGCATGAGCGTGAACTTCTCGCTCACCGCTGTTCCTTCGCGAAGAAGGCCGCGGCTTTTTTCAAGAACGTGTTCTCCTCCGCCAGCCTGCGATTCTCCGCCTCCAGCCGCGCGATCCGCAGCGCCTCGGGCGCCGGCGGCGCCGTCTCAGGGTCGGGGTGCTGCGCCCGGTAGGTCTTCACCCAGTAGCCCAGCGAGCTCTCGTTGATCTCCAGCTCACGCGCGACCTGCGCGATCGGCCGGCGCCCCTGCACCACCAACTGGACCGCGTCGGCTTTGAACTCCGGCGTGAACGTCCTGCGATTCGTAGACATGATTCCCTGTCGTGCCTTCCTGGTAACGACTGTCTACGAGAAGTGTCACACCCCA
>NZ_BAAAAF010000047.1:0-1330 GCF_037101285.1 Brevibacterium metallidurans | reverse complement strand
TGAATCGCCCCGGGGATAATAGAGGCAGGGAGATTGGAAGAAGGAGATTCTCTCTTGCCAGTGAAATACACCGACGAACTCAAGGCTCGCGCCGTCGAACTCGTCATTCATGCTCAGGCCGATCCGGAGACGGCGAACGGGGCAATCACCCGTGTCGCCGGCGAGCTCGGTCTGAGCAAAGAGACCCTGCGAGTCTGGGTCCGTAAGCACAAAGACTCCGGCAAGGCCACACCGACTGAGTCAGTCGATTTGGAAGCGGAGAACCGTCGGCTGCGGGCGGAGTTGGCTGAAGCGAAGCGGGCCAACGAGATCTTGAAGAGAGCGTCGGCTTTCTTCGCGGCGGAGCTCGACCGCCCATCGAAGTGATTGTCGTCTTCATCGACGACAATCGTCACGAGTTCGGAGTCGAGCCAATCGTACGCGCCCTGTCCGGGACTGCGGCACGGATTGCTGTGAGCTCGTATTACGCGTTCAAGAAACGCGAACCATCGGCCAGGGCCCGCCGAGACCAGGCGCTGATGGTCGTCATCCAGGATGTCTATGAGGCGAACTACTCGTGTTACGGGGTGCGGAAGATGTGGAAGGCGATCAACCGCGAGTACGCGGATCAGTTCGGCCCGGTGGCCCGCTGCACGGTGGAGCGGTTGATGCGCCAGTTAGGCATCGACGGTATTCGACGCAGGAGGAAGCGCCCGAAGACGGCTTCGGCTAGGGCTGAGGAGTGTCCGGATGATCTTGTCGAGCGTGAGTTCGCAGCACCGGCACCCAATTGTCTATGGGTCGCGGACATCACCTATGTTCCGACGACTGCTGGGTGGGTATACACGACGTTCATCCTCGATGTCTTCCACAGGGAGATCGTCGGCTGGCAGGTGACGAACCACATGCGGGAGTCCCTGGCCAGGGACGCTCTGACGATGGCTCTCGCTGCGAAATATCGGGCCGGTGAAGACGTTTCCGGGCTGGTGCACCACTCGGATCGCGGGGTGCAATTCCGATCGATTCGCTATGGCGAGACCCTGGCG
This sequence comes from Brevibacterium metallidurans, assembly GCF_037101285.1. Taxonomy (NCBI): domain Bacteria; kingdom Bacillati; phylum Actinomycetota; class Actinomycetes; order Micrococcales; family Brevibacteriaceae; genus Brevibacterium; species Brevibacterium metallidurans. The sequence goes on along the minus strand of NZ_BAAAAF010000047.1, from coordinate 305 downwards.
GAATCCGAGGTCGTGGCGTCGGTGGGGTCGCGTGGGGATTCGTACGACAACGCCATGGCCGAGGCGCTGAACTCGGTCTACAAGGCCGAACTCATCGACCGGAAGGGGTGGTCGGGGTTGATCGAGGTGATGGCGGAGACGTCGAAGTGGGTGGCTTGGTACAACCAGTCCAGGTTGCATTCAGCGATTAACTACCGACCGCCCGTCGAGGTCCATTCCGAATGGATCAACCAGTCCGGGACAGAACCCGCGGCTGCTTAGGAAACCAAGAATAGGAGCCTCTACGAAACCCGGGGCTTGACACG
>NZ_BAAAAF010000046.1:0-1379 GCF_037101285.1 Brevibacterium metallidurans | reverse complement strand
CTGGATAGGGGTCGAGGCCCTCCGAGGATGGAAGTTCTGACACTGCCCATCCTGAGGACCTCGACATGGATCACGCTACCTTCGTTCGCCCTGACCTGACCACGTTCTGCCGTCTCGACGAGCTCGGCCTCGAGGCCGTCGGACAGCGGGTTGAGCCTGATCGTGCGGTGATCCAGTGCCGGGTCCTGGAGCCGGACCCGTGGTGCAGGGAGTGCGGGGCCGAGGGCGTGCCCCGAGACACGGTGATCCGCCGGTTGGCGCACGAGCCGTTCGGGCACCGGCCCACGACCTTGATGGTCCGGGTCCGCCGGTACCGGTGTGTTACCTGCCGTCGGACGTGGCGGCAGGACACGTCGAAGGCCGCGGCGCCGCGGGCGAAGATCACCCGTGGCGGGGTGGGCTGGGCGCTGACCGGTGTGGTCGTGGACCACCTCACCGTCAGCCGCGTCGCTGCCGGGCTGGGAGTGTCCTGGCATACCGCCAACGAGGCGGTCATCGCCGAGGGCAAGCGGGTGCTGATCGACGATCCGGCCCGGTTCGCCGGGGTCACCACCATCGGGGTCGATGAGCACGTGTGGCGTCACACGCGCCACGGCGACAAGTACGTGACCGTGATCATCGACCTCACCCCGGCCCGGAACAAGTCCGGGCCCGCGCGGCTGCTGGACATGGTCGCGGGCCGGTCGAAGGCCGTGTTCAAGCAGTGGCTGGCCGATCGTCCTCGGGCGTGGCGGGACGGGGTGGAGGTCGTCGCGATGGACGGGTTCACCGGGTTCAAGACCGCTGCCGCCGAAGAGCTACCCACCGCAGTACCGGTCATGGATCCGTTCCACGTCATCCGTCTGGCAGGTGAGGGACTGGACCGGTGCCGGCAGCGCGTCCAGCAGCACACCCTCGGGCACCGGGGCCGGGCCGGGGACCCGCTCTACCGGGCGCGGCGGACCCTGCAGACCGGCGCGGACCTGCTCACCGACACCCAGCGCGCCCGGCTGGACACGGTATTCGCGGCAGACGAGCACGTCCAGGTCGAAGCGACCTGGGGCATCTACCAGCGGATGGTCGCCGCCTACCGCGAGCCCAACAAGACCACGGGCAAGCAGAGGATGCGAGCGGTCATCGAGTCGGTCGCCAGCGGCGTCCCAGACGCGCTGGTCGAGATCCGCACACTCGGCCGGACGCTGAAGCAGCGCGCCGCAGACGTGCTCGCCTTCTTCGACCGGCCCGGGACCTCGAACGGGCCGACAGAGGCCATCAACGGCCGACTCGAACACCTCCGCGGCTCCGCCCTCGGCTTCCGCAACCTCACCCACTACATCGCCCGATCTCTACTCGAGGCCGGCGGATTCAGACCCCGACTACACCCTCAACTGCGATGAGCC
>NZ_BAAAAF010000045.1:0-1435 GCF_037101285.1 Brevibacterium metallidurans | reverse complement strand
GGCTCTTCACAATTCGGGGTGTAGGTGTGGTCTGAATCCGCCGGCTTCGAGGAGTGCGCGGGCGATGTAGTTGGTGAGGTTGCGGAAGCCGAGGGCCAGGCCACGCAGGTGCTCGAGGCGACCGTTCACGGCTTCGGTAGGTCCGTTGCTCGTGCGCGGCCGGTCGAAGTAGGCCAGGACGTCGCAGGCGCGTCTGGTCAGGGTGCGGCCGAGCTTGCGCAGTTCTACCAACGCCTCAGGCACACTGTCGGCGAGGGCGTCGATCACGGAGCTCATCTCGACGCGGCCGGCTGCCCGGTCGGGGTGACGGTAGGCGGAGATCATGCGCTGGTAGATCCCCCAGGTGCACTCGACTTGCACGTGCCGGTCCCCAGCGAAGAGCTTGTCAAGGCGCTCGTGCTGGCGGTCGGTGAGCAGGTCAGCCCCGGTGTGCAGGGTCCGCCGCGCGGTGTAGAGCGGGTCGCCCTTGCGTCCGCGGTGTCCGTGCAGTTCCTGCTGGACTCGGCGGCGGCACTCATCGAGAGCGTCCCCGGCCAACCGGATGACGTGGAAGGGATCCATAACCGTGACGGCGTCCGGCAGCTCCTCGGTGGTGGCGGTCTTGAAGCCCGCGAACCCATCCATGGCCACGACCTCGATCCCATCGCGCCAAGCCTGGTCCCGCTCGGCCAGCCAGTCCTTGAACGCCTTCTTCGACCGACCTTCGACCACGTCCAGCAGGCGCGAGGGCCCGGTGCCGTCCCGGACCGGGGTGAGGTCGATGATCACGGTGACGTACTTGTCACCGCGCCGGGTGTGCCGCCACACGTGCTCATCGACCCCGACGACCTTGACACCGTCCAGGCGGGTCGGGTCCTCGATGAGCAGACGCCGGCCCTCAGCCAGGACCGCGTCGTTGGCGGTGTTCCACGCCACGCCCAGTCCTTCGGCAACTCGGGCCATCGACAGGTGGCCGACGACGATCCCGACCAGACCCCACCGCAGGCCGGCGCGGGAGATCTTGGCCCGCGGCGGCGCCGCAGCGGTGGTGTCCTGACGCCACACGTGCGAGCACTCCTTGCAGCGGTAGCGGCGCACGGTGAGCACCAGCGTGGTAGGGCGCCACCCGAACGGCTCGTGCGCCAACTCCCTGCTCACCGTGTCACGGGGCACGCCCTGGCAGCCGCACCGCCTGCACCAGTCGTCCGGCTCCACGACCCGGCACGCCAGCACGGACCGGTCAGGCTCGAGCAGCTGGCCGGTGACCTCCAGACCGAGGCCGTCGAGGCGGGTGAAGGTAGTCAGGTCAGGGCGCGTGAAGGTAGCGTCAGGCACGTCGAGGTCTTCCGGACGGGTTGTGTGAGAACTCCCATCATCGGAAGACCTCGACCCTCACCCCGACACCGACGCGCCGCCCCAGGTCGCACCACAGCTACACCCTCATCTGTGAAGAGCC
>NZ_BAAAAF010000044.1:0-1445 GCF_037101285.1 Brevibacterium metallidurans | reverse complement strand
CTGACGTAGAGAATGTTAAGGACGGGAGTCCGGTGTGACCCCGGCCCTGACTGCCCCACTCGCGTGGTGTCTTTCTCGTGATCTGTCCACCGACTCTCGTCATGACCCCCCAGCCGGACGGGACATGACTTCATAGGAGCGTGATCCGCGGACACGGATCTCGTCTACGTCCTGTCTGCCCGCCGGGCTGGGAGCCAACCCGTTCCCAATCACAAGAAGGGGCAGACTCCATCATGCCAACCACGAAACCAAATGTGTACGCCGGCATCGACACCCACGCCAAGACCCACCACGTCGCTGTCATCGACGAACTCGGACGTCACCTCGACGACCACGAGTTTCCCACCACTGCCCAAGGGCTGACAGCGATCTACGCCTTCCTCGTATCCTTCGGTACTCTCATCCGCGTAGGAATCGAAGGAACAGCCTCCTACGGTGCCGGCGTCACCGCGCTCTTACGCAGCTATGACATCACCGTCAGGGAAGTTATCCGCCCCAACCGGCAAGCACGACGCAACGGCAAATCCGACCCCATCGACGCCTACGCCGCAGCGAAGACCGTCGCCGCCGATGACACCCTTCCGATCCCGAAACTCCTCAATGGCCCCATCGACACGATCCGCGTGCTCCTCAAAACTCGGCACTCCGCAGTCAAAGCACGAACAACAGCGATCCGGCAGATCCGATCCTTCCTCGTCACCGCCCCCTACCGAGTCCGCGAAGCCTACGAACACGAATCAGCACGGCAACTCATCACCGGCATCCTCAAAGCCACACCACGTCACGATGACGTATTCCTTTCAACTCTGCAGCTCCTGGCACGTCGCCACGAGACCCTCGCAACAGAAGAAGCGGACATCGAGGCAACTCTGGCACCGATGATCACCACGATCGCGCCTGCGCTGATCGCGATGAAAGGAGCCAAAACGGTCACAGCAGCACAATTGCTGATCACTCTGGGAGAGAACGCAGAAAGAATCCATTCGAAAGCTGCTTTCGCAGCCTTGTGCGGAGTCTCTCCGATTCCAGCATCATCGGGGAAAACGAACAGAATGAGGCTCAATCGTGGCGGTGACAGACAAGCCAACCGTGCACTGCACACCATTGCGTTGAATCGTATGAGCAACGACGGACGCACCCGTTCCTACGTGGCCAAACGTGTGGGAGAAGGCAAAACCAAACGCGAAATTATCCGTTGCCTCAAGCGCTATATCGCCAACGAGGTCTACCGGCACGTCACACGACCGCAGGAAGTTCCGGCCATCGATGATCTTCGTCCACTGCGCCAGTCAAAGAAGATCACACTCCAAACAATCGCGGAGGAGTTCGGTGTGTGGCCGATGAAGGTCTCGACGATCGAACGAGGCAAATCACGCGATGATGAGTTCGCAAGCAGGTATCGCAAATTTCTCCTCAATGCCGCTTGACTGAGCATAGGAGCATCA
>NZ_BAAAAF010000043.1:0-1514 GCF_037101285.1 Brevibacterium metallidurans | reverse complement strand
CGCGCGGTGTCAAGCTGTTTGGAGTCACTCATGCTGCTTCACTAGTGAGTTGGTGACCTCCGACTTTCGGAGTCTCGTGGTTGATACCGACCACGCCGGCCGGCGCAGCCACACGTGGTGGTGTGTGGAAACGTTCCGGATGCGCCGCGTAATACGCATCCAACGACCGAGCCCGATCAGCGTGTACCTCTTCCCAGGACCCGTCATGGACCTGGTCCGGGGTGAAGAGCGCGATCCCGGAATGCCTGTGCTCCGTGTTGTACCAGACGACGTACCCATCGATATGGGCTCGAGCAGTCTCGAGCGATTCAAACGTCCCCGGGTAATCAGGCCGATACTTCATCGTCCGAAACTCCGACTCCGAGTACGGGTTGTCATTGGACACATACGGCCGGTTATGCGACAGACACACTCCGTGAGCCTCGAGTGCATTCTTCAGCGCATTCGACTTCATCGCGGCCCCCGAATCGGCATGCACATGATCAGGAGCACCGAACTGGGCAATCGCGGTCTCGAACATCTCCACCGCCAGGTCATCGACCTCGCGGGCCTCGACCCGATAACCAACGATCTTGCGGGAGAAGATATCGATGATCGAGTATGCCTTATACGTCACCCGATGCCAGGTCGACTTCACATCGGTGATGTCCCAACTCCACACCTGACCCGGACGGGTCGCGACCAGCACGGGTGTGGTCCTCGGGGTCCTGGTCCCGGCGCGAGTCGGCACCAACGGACGTTGTGACTGATCGACGATCGTCTCAGCGATCCGCCACCACGACCGCCTCGATGCCACCATCACACCCGCATCCCAGGCCTCAGCGAAGGAATGGTCGACCGATCGGCCACGCGCCCAACCGGCCTGGATGCGGGCCTCGATGACGTGCCTATCAGCCGCATCGATCCGATTGGGATACGCCCGCTGCTTGTGTGAGATCGGATCCAGGGCCCGGGGGCGGGGATTGAGCCGGTAATGCCACACCGATCGCGACAGTCCCACCATCGCCAGGGCTTTGCGCTGCGAGGACAACACCTCAGCCAGTTCGATGACCAGGGTGTTCTCGATCGTCAGGAATCGTCGACTGTTCTCGTCGGCGTGCTCTCGGGCTCTTGAGCGTTCCTGTCGTGCAAGAGCCCGATAGCTTTTCCCAGTGCCTCGTTCGCGGCTTCCAGTTGCGCATTGCGGGCTTCGAGCTCGGCGATGCGTTTGGCCTGATTGTCTTCGATCGCTGATTGCATCAGTTGCCTCGGGTTGTAGGGGACCTTACCGACTTTCGATCTCGGGATCAGCCCACGGTCGAGGTCGCCGTTGAACGTTGCCAGTCGCCATTTCCTGAATTGGTGGCGGCTGAACTCTTGCTCGAGGAGCCACAGGGTTTTGTGGCCATGGGGGATCTTCTCGTATTGGTAGACGAAATCACGGATCTCATCGACGGTATAGCCAGGAGTGATGGTCATGGTACTCCAGTTCCTCTCGGTACGGGAGTGACTCACACCCAGCCTGACACAGAGGG
>NZ_BAAAAF010000042.1:0-1547 GCF_037101285.1 Brevibacterium metallidurans | reverse complement strand
TTTGCGGTGGTGATAGTGGTGGGGAAACGCCCGGTTAACCGTTCCGATCCCGGTAGCTAAGCCCATGTCATGCTGATGGTACTGCAACTTGGTGGTTGTGGGAGAGTAAGTGACTGCCGCAATATTCGTTGAGGAGGGGATCCTGCCCATTGGGGCGGGATCCCCTCCTTCTTTGCATTCACGACCTGTTTCGGTTCACCGCCCCCCGGCCGCACCGATCACAGCGTCAACGTCATGAAGACGCTGTTCGGATCCGGGACATACGTTCCGAATGGTGCCGTCTCGGCGAAGCCGGCCTTGCGATAGAACGCTCGAGCCGGAGCGAAGAACTCCATGCTCCCCGTTTCCAGGGAGATCTGCTCGATCCCGCGCGAACGCGCATCCGCGAGGACGTGATCGAGCAGCTGCGAAGCGATGCCTTGGCCACGATGCTCGGGAGAGGTGCGCATGCTCTTGAGCTCCTCATGGTAGGGGAGCAGTTGGGCAAGAGCGACCGTGCCGACCACTGTGCTCCCGTCGTAGGCGACCCACAGGCGCACCTCATCGCCTTGAAGCGCGAAGAGATCGAGTGCGTGCCTGGATTCGGCCGGCGCCGTCGGCGCCATATCGTCGAGATGCTGCTGCAGGAAGTCAGCCAACTGGGGATCATCGAAGTCAGCGGGCACAATCGTCATCATGCACTCATCGAATCCCAGAGCGGACCCGCGGTCAACTGCGCATCCGAACACCGCACCCCGGCTCACCGACCCTTGTTCAGACAGGTCGTTTTCATGATGTGGAATTCGGACGGCATCTGAGCCCTCAAGGCACGGAACACCCGTAACGTCCATTGCGTCGCAGAGAGTCTGAATGCGCACCTCAACGGTGAGGATCTGAGAAGAGATGGCATTGAGCACTCCGAATACCGCGGGCATACCGTTCTCGCTGAGCGAAGCGGTATAGACATTGAGCAATCGGCTCAGAACGTCGGTGCCATGTTGTTGGGATTTCTGAGCTGGTGGTTCAGACTAGTTCTCTTTCGTTTTCTGGCAACCCGCGCACTGTTTGCCAGAGAGTAGATGCTTCGCCAAAGGGGACTCCGTCGTCCACGTGGAACGTGGCCTTTCCGGCGGTGCTGCCAATAGTGGAACGACCTTTGTTAGGCTCTCAAGAATGCGCTTGGTTGGTCCCGACTCAGGCAGAACGACGTCTGCGTGGGCACCTGGGTTCAAAGCTCTCGACGTTTGGCTGCTGAAAAGGTCGAGAAGGTTGTCTATGCATTTGCGCGCTGGGATGTGTCGGCCATCTTCGCACCAGGCTTCAGATGTTTCGCGAAGGTCTGCTCGAATACTTGTGCTCACAATACCGAGATCAGCGCCTTCTGAAACCTGTCTCTCCGCAGGAGTGATATTGAGTCCCGCTGGCCCAAGAAGGGTGGAGATGGCGATGTCAAGGCGTCGAAGCAACATGGGGCTCGCCGGCGAGCAGTCGAGCGAATGCCTCGGTGGGCGTGAGATAGCCCAGTCGGCGGCGGGGTCGATTGTTGATCTCCTCGGCGATGGTGGTGA
>NZ_BAAAAF010000041.1:0-1655 GCF_037101285.1 Brevibacterium metallidurans | reverse complement strand
ACACAGAATCCACATCAGCAAGAGACGGTTCATCTGTACTTTTTCTCAATCTGTAAAGAGCCTTATCAAACGCAACCAGTGAGATATTCAGGCCGTAACGTTCATTCAGCACAGTCACAATCTCTTCCCTACGAATACCATTTTTCTTCCAAGTTTCTATATCGTTCTTGGAATCCCTGACAGCTGCAATGGCTGTTCTTGGACCAGGGTTAAAATTCGCCATATACCGCCCATAATGTCTTACATTTGTCTCATAATAGTCCAAAATAAGAGTAAAACGCAAAAAATGTCTTACAATTGTCTTATTTTTGTCCTTTCCGGTTCATGGATACATGAACCGCCTGATGTGGAACGCTTTTTATCTATCTCATGCGCTGCCAAAGATAGATTCATTCTTTAAAAGTCAGGTTACATTATCCCTTAAATGGTCATACACCATACGCAACCGCGATTTTCATCGCAATTGCATGAATTAAAAGATAAAAACTGAAGTCCCCGTTTATTTATGTAATACGCAACGTATTACAACCACCTGTAATTACATGAAAATAAAGAAATAAGATGTAATACCGGCGTATTACCACGTACGCGGGTAAGCGAAAAAGCTATAACGCTTCCCGGCCGACAGGCGGCCCAAAATCCACCGGGGCATGCAGGTTCTCTTCAGTAACCTGCGCCATTAAATCAAAAAGGTCATATTCGCCGGGAAGCTGCATATCAGTCGAATCCAGTTGTTCATCATGTTCAGATGGCATGGGGTGATATCCAGTAGCTGAGAGGTTGTTAGAGGGTTTCGGGGCGCAGCCCTGAACCAGTCACGTAGCGCTAGCGGAGTGTATACTGGCTTACTATGTTGGCACTGATGAGGGAGTCAGTGAAGTGCTTCATGTAGCAGGACAAAAAAGGCGGCACCGGTGCGTCAGCAGAATATGTGATACAGGATATATTCCGCTTCCTCGCTCACTGACTCGCTACGCTCGGTCGTTCGACTGCGGCGAGCGGAAATGGCTTACGAACGGGGCGGAGATGTCCTGGAAGATGCCAGGGAAATACTTAACAGGGAAGCGATAGGGCCGCGGCAAAGCCGTTTTTCCATAGGCTCCGCCCCCCTGACAAGCATCACGAAATCTGACGCTCAAATCAGTGGTGGCGAAACCCGACAGGACTATAAAGATACCAGGCGTTTCCCCCTGGTGGCTCCCTCGTGCGCTCTCCTGTTCCTGCCTTTCGGTTTACCGGTGTCATTCCGCTGTTATGGCCGCGTTTATCTCATTCCACGCCTGACACTCAGTTCCGGGAAGGCAGTTCGCTCCAAGCTGGACTGTATGCACGAACCCCCCGTTCAGTCCGACTGCTGCGCCTTATCCGGTAACTATCGTCTTGAGTCCAACCCGGAAAGACACGACAAAGCGCCACTGGCAGCAGCCACTGGTAACAGGATTAGCAGAGCGAGTTAATGTAGGTGGTGCTATAGAGTTCTTGAAGTGGTGGCCTAACTACGGCTACACTGGAAGGACAGTATTTGGTATCTGCGCTCTGCTGAAGCCAGTTACCAGGTTAAGCAGTTCCCCAACTGACTTAACCTTCGAAAAACCACCTCCCCAGGTGGTTTTTTCGTTTTCAGAGCAAGAGATTACGCGTAGAAAAAAAGGAAC
>NZ_BAAAAF010000040.1:0-1680 GCF_037101285.1 Brevibacterium metallidurans | reverse complement strand
AACCAATTGTGTTGCTATTTTTACAAGTTGTCCAATGCCAACCCATTTAAAACTACTGACTAGTGCAGTCATATTGTTTTTAATATCCTTTTGAATTTTCAATAATTTATAATCCGTGATGGTTTTAAAGATACCACCATAAAAGACATCATAATTCTTCAAGCTATCATCTACGTTGTAGATTCCGATTTAGCTAAACTTTAGGACTTTATAAGTTCGTATCCCGTATGATTATAAGGCATTATGATCATCTCCACCAATAGTGGGTAATGCTGCCAACTTACTGATTTAGTGTATGATGGTGATTTTAAGGTGCTTGCGTGGCTTCCATTTCCATCAGATGTCCTTCCTGCTCCGCTACTGAAGGCGTGGTGCGTAACGGCAAAAGCACTGCCGGACATCAGCGCTATCTCTGCTCTCATTGCCGTAAAACATGGCAACTACAGTTCACTTACACCGCCTCTCAGCCCGGTACGCACCAGAAAATCATTGATATGGCCATGAATGGCGTCGGATGTCGCGCCAGTGCACGCATTATGGGCGTTGGCCTCAACACGGTTTTACGTCACTTAAAAAACTCAGGCCGCAGTCGGTAACCTCGCGCATACAACCGGGCAGTGATGTGATTGTCTGCGCTGAAATGGACGAACAGTGGGGCTACGTCGGTGCTAAATCACGTCAGCGCTGGCTGTTTTACGCGTATGACAGGATACGAAGGACGGTTGTGGCGCACGTCTTCGGTGAACGCACTCTGGCCACACTGGAGCGTCTTCTGAGCCTGCTGTCGGCCTTTGAGGTCGTGGTATGGATGACGGATGGCTGGCCGCTGTATGAATCACGCCTGAAGGGAAAGCTGCACGTTATCAGCAAGCGTTACACTCAGCGCATTGAGCGACATAATCTGAATCTGAATCTGAGACAACATCTGGCAAGGCTGGGACGGAAGTCACTGTCGTTCTCAAAATCGGTGGAGCTGCATGACAAGGTCATCGGGCATTATCTGAACATAAAACACTATCAGTAAGTTGGAGTCATTACCCGGTCTGCGTTGTCGGGAAGATGCGTGATCTGGGGTCAGTTTGGATATAGAGAATTATTGTACGGTAAGCCTGTTTTTTGAACAGACTTACCTATAGCAATAGGGTGTACTCCCGCGCTATACGGCATTTTCAGAGGTTTGACCTTAATCGGATAACCTAAATGCGATACTGCAAGAGCGACAACTTAAAAGCGATAGCCACTGACGCAAAATCAACCCCTTACGAACCAAGATTGGTTAAATAATGCGCTTAACGTACAAAAATTTCCGATCTCCAAACTGACCCCGATCTGATCCTTCAACTCAGCAAAAGTTCGATTTATTCAACAAAGCCCCGGAAAGCGTGCGTATCGCCTGAAAACCCAACCCGTCACGGGGATACCTATCCGAAATCTTATTTATTCAACAAAGAAAAACCTTTATTAATTATCGCTTTGCTTTTATTAAGGGTTGCTTTTTTTATTAATAATGCCATTCCTTAGGTAATTAAACACCTTCCCGTTTTTTAGTTTTAAATAAGTCTTTTTAATTAATGGGTAATTAATTGATACGCTATCTTTAAATGATAGGCCGGGGTGTTTTTTATATCTCGCCACATAGTTCATTGCTTCCTTTGTTTTTATTGTTTCCGATATAGAGAA
>NZ_BAAAAF010000039.1:0-2055 GCF_037101285.1 Brevibacterium metallidurans | reverse complement strand
CGCCCCTGCACCACCAACTGGACCGCGTCGGCTTTGAACTCCGGCGTGAACGTCCTGCGATTCGTAGACATGATTCCCTGTCGTGCCTTCCTGGTAACGACTGTCTACGAGAAGTGTCACACCCCAAACGAATTGAACTGTCGCGCGCGTATGGTTTTGAGGTTCGTGACCGTACTCGGGCACTGAGGTCATGTCAGTGCCCTGTGGTTAGGCCGTGACCTTAGTAGGGACGCGGGGTTGGAAGGGGCACCAAAGATCTGGCAGACGACTCCAATAGTGGCATTAGAGGTAATGCCAGCGACCTTCCGCGGGTCCTTCGGAGTGTGGCCCCGGCTACATATGCCCTGATTGCGGGGGAGGCGTCAGGTTCAACGGAGGGTGGATCACGGGGCGCTGTCAGTACCATAGTTCGGTTTGTCGTTCGCCGTTGAAGGTCGAATGGTCCTTATTTTGCCCTGGGCGGTCACGGCATCCCCTGGCTCCATGCCCTGATCCTCGGAGGCGAACCAGCGCACGAGATCACGGCTCTTCAGAGCTGAGTGTGGGGTGAGGCGTCGAGGCCTCCGGTGATGAGGAGCATCCGGAGGCGGTAGTGCTCGAAGTTCCGGAAGCCGCGGGCGATGCGGCGGCCGAGCTCGATGATCCCGTTGACGGCCTTTATCCCGCCGTTGTTCGCCCCATCGGTATCGAATTAGGTCAAGAACGCCGTCCTCCACCGCCGTAGGGTCTTGCCGAGCCGGGCGATCTCGGGGATCGGGCAGGACGGCAGCTTCTCGATCAGCTGCTCGGCCAGTCGAGTAGCCCCCGCGGGGCGCAGACCTTCGGGGGCTGCTCGACGAAGGTCGTCACCTCACAGACGTCCTCAAGGCAAATCCAGCGGCGCTTGCGCCACCGGGTCCGCACCGACCGGCCCAGGCCGCATCGATCATCTCGACCATTACCCGGCCGTGACCAGTGGCGATGACTCCGCAGCCAGGGTATCCCGTGACCGGATCAACGACACATTGGCCATATCGACGAGTTGAGTCAAAATGTCTTCATGGATGCCAGTGGAGACATGGAGCAGACAGAACTTGTGGTTCCGCGTGCAGGCTCTCGGATCCACGCCAGGCTCGCGGGGCCGGCAGGTGGTCCGCTGGTTGTTCTGAGCCACGGCGCGTCGATGGATCATGAGATGTTCGATGAGCAACTCGGGCCGCTCGTGGGTGCGGGCTACCGTGTGCTCACCTGGGACATTCGGGGCCACGGTCGGTCGCAACCCATTGGCCGGATCCCGATTGACGTCGCCGACATGGCGGAGGACCTACTCGCGATCCTGGACCACCTGGATGCCCCTGGTCCGATCTGTGTCGGCGGGCAATCTCTAGGGGGCTACGTCGCACAGGAATTGGTGTATCGAGAGCCGGAGCGTGTAGCTGCCTTGTTCGTCATCGGCTCCACGTGCATCACCATGCCCATCGCTCTGTGGGAGCAATGGGCTTTGCGGTCTTCCCCCTGGTGGTTCGTGCCCTGGCCCTGGCAGCACCTGAAGCGCACGGTCGCCACGTCAACGGCACTGCGCCCGGAGGTCCGCACTTATGCCGAGGTTGCCATCGGTACGATGTCCAAGTCCAATTTCGTTCAGATCTGGCGAGGAGTGGCTCGGTCAATGCGACCAGAGGCCGGCTACCAAATCGATCTGCCGCTGCTGCTGACGCACGGCGATCAGGACCGCACGGGTAACATCGCACGAACCGCGCCGGCGTGGGCGGCACGCGACCCGTACTGCCGGTACGAGGTAATCCCAGACGCCTCGCATAACGCGAACCAGGACAATCCCGAACACTTCAATCGGGTCCTGCTGGAGTTCCTTGCCGAGCACTACCCGGCAGAACGCGCATGACAACCCGCCGAAGCATGGTCTCGAGGCATCCATTCGTGGGGAGGGGTGGGGTGTGACACTTCTCGTAGACAGTCGTTACCAGGAAGGCACGACAGGGAATCATGTCTACGAATCGCAGGACGTTCACGCCGGAGTTCAAAGCCGACGCGGTCCAGTTGGTGGTGCAGGGGCGC
>NZ_BAAAAF010000038.1:0-2429 GCF_037101285.1 Brevibacterium metallidurans | reverse complement strand
TGGGGGATCTTCTCGTATTGGTAGACGAAATCACGGATCTCATCGACGGTATAGCCAGGAGTGATGGTCATGGTACTCCAGTTCCTCTCGGTACGGGAGTGACTCACACCCAGCCTGACACAGAGGGTTCCGACCGCAGAATCGGCACTCAGCGTCCAGAATTTGACGCGGAAGGTGCGACGACCTCGGCGGGCAATCTTCTCCGAAGCCTTCCCCAGACCACGTCGCGCTGTAAGAATGCACGCATACACAAGTGCTGATGACAGGGGTGATGCAGTGCCGACCTACCTCTTCCGCTGCGACGACTGCGGCGACACCGAGCGGGCCTTCACCATGGCGGCGAAACCCGACTCCATCCATTGCCCCGGCTGCCAGGAGCCTGCCCGGTCCGTGGTCGCCTCACCCCACCTCGGCGTTGGCGGCTCTCCTGCAGCCCGGCTCATCGATACCACCGAACGGTCAGCGGAGACTCCCGCGGTCGTCTCCCGCGTTCCCGGGGCGAGCCGCCGGCGGCAGGAGGTCAGCCGGGATCCCCGGCACGCCAAGCTGCCGCGAAACTGACGGCACCGACGCCGTGACCGGCCCGATCGCCCATGCGCGAATCTCGGGCAGACAACCCAGATGTCCGACGCAGTCCGACTGGGACCCGCCTCGGCGAGAGCACCACCGCAGGGAGTCAGTGCCTGCGAACCGCACCATGTGAAGCGCCACCCGCTCCACCCGAACCACCGCCATCGGCCTCGACCGGGGCCGATCCGAGGAAAGGAAGTGCCATGCCCGACGTCGTCTTCCCGCTCGATTCGACCAAACCGTTCACCGACCAAAAGATCGTCGGCCACAACCGGTGGCACCCCGACATCCCGGCGGCCGTCCACGTCAAGCCCGGTGACTCGTTCCGCATGGACTGCCGCGAATGGTTCGACGGCTTCATCAAGAACGACGACAGCGCCGACGACGTCCGCGACGCTCCCGTCGACATCGTCCACGCGCTCTCGGGACCGGTCGCCGTCGAAGGCGCGAAGCCCGGTGACCTGCTCATCGTCGACATCCTCGACGTCGGTCCAATCCCGCAGGAGGAGGGTCCGCTCGCCGGTCAGGGCTGGGGGTACACGGGCATCTTCGCGAAGGAGAACGGTGGGTCCTTCCTCGTCGACCAGTTCCCCGACGCGTACAAGGCGATCTGGGACTTCAGCGGCGGGACCGCGACCTCCCGCCACGTCCCGGGGGTCTCGTTCACCGGCATCGTCCACCCCGGACTCATGGGCACCGCGCCGAGTGCGGACCTGCTCGGGACGTGGAACACCCGTGAGGCCGCGCTCATCGCCACCGACCCCGACCGCGAACCGCCGCTGGCGCTGCCGCCGGAACCCAACGGCGCGATCCTCGGCTCGCTGACCGGGGAAGACTTCGACCGCGTCGCCGAGGAGGGCGCCCGCACCGCTCCCCCGCGAGAGAACGGCGGAAACCAGGACATCAAGAACCTCACGAAGGGCACCCGCGTCTTCTATCCGGTGTTCGTCGACGGCGCGAACTTCTCCGTCGGCGACCTCCATTTCAGCCAAGGCGACGGGGAGATCACGTTCTGCGGCGCCATCGAGATGGGCGGTTTCATCGACTTCCGCGTCGACCTCATCAAGGGCGGCATGGACACGTACGGGGTGAGCGAGAACGCGATCTTCCAGCCGGGCAACTCCGACCCGCAGTACTCGGAGTGGCTGGCATTCTCGGGCACCTCGGTCACTCTCGACGGCGAGCAGCGCTACCTCGATTCGCAGCTGGCCTACCAGCGGGCGTGCCTCCATGCCATCGACTACCTCACGAAGTTCGGCTACAGCCCCGAGCAGGCGTATCTGCTGCTCGGTGCCGCCCCGATCGAGGGCCGGTTCTCCGGAGTCGTCGACATCCCGAACTCATGCGCGACGGTCTACCTGCCCACCGCGATGTTCGACTTCGACGTCACACCCGGACCCGGCGGCCCGACGCAGATCGATCCTGGTATGGGGGCACCGCACTCGACGTTCTGAGCTGCGCGGCACCGAGGTGGGCGCGAGTGCCGGCGGCGTGGCAAGAGCCGGTGGGGGCGAAGCCAGGCATGCCCCCGCCCCGCACCGGGCGAGTAAAGGACGCTCGGTGTCGATTCGTGGCGCCGAAATCGTCACTGAGCGTCCTGCTTTCCGCCGCGTCGGCGCGACTCCGGACACCCGGCGAGTAAAGGACGTTGAGTGCGAAGCCAGGCACGCTCTCGGGCACCCGCCGAGTAAAGGACTCTGAGTGTCGATTCGTGGCGCCAAAATCGTCACTGCGCGCGGTGTCAAGCTGTTTGGAGTCACTCATGCTGCTTCACTAGTGAGTTGGTGACCTCCGACTTTCGGAGTCTCGTGGTTGATACCGACCACGCCGGCCGGCGCAGCCACACGTGGTGGTGTGTG
>NZ_BAAAAF010000037.1:0-3545 GCF_037101285.1 Brevibacterium metallidurans | reverse complement strand
ATCGGGTCAACGTTCACGTATCCGCACTCGGCAGCCGTCTCGATCTTGCGCGTCTGTTCGCCGATCTCGAGCCCGGCACCCACGTGTATACCTGCGGCCCAGCCGCGCTTAACGAAGCGGTGAGAATCGCTGCCGAGGACCATCAGGTACCTGCCAATCAGCTGAATTTACCATAACATCCGTTGGCCGCACCGCCTCAGAGGCCCTCAGCGCGTTTCTGACGGAAAACCGGCAAAACAGGCAACAAACCACCCGAAAACCCGCCAGAAACGCGCAGGCTCTGTTTTTACGGCATGCATGAGTATGCGCGCAAGTGCATAGCGCGGAAATTCACGCCATTCAGCCGGGGTAAGTCCTGTTTCCGATGTTCTTCTTATCCGAAAACGGTGAACGGGGACGCAATTTATTGCGTGGCCGTGAGGCATTGACCAAGCCGTAAGGCACGGTAGGTAATTGCAGGTATCCGACAATTTCGAGTAGAGCGGGTCCGCTTGGAAAAAGGAAATTATCCTACTATAAGGGCTTCCCCGAACAGTCAACGCCGGTTTTTAATTTCTGTCTGTTCATCAATGAAGGGCAAGGGATAAGACTGCGCTACTATAAACGGTCACGTTGAATCTCTATTGATTCGGACCCTGATGAAAGACGCTCGTGAGATCCTCCTTCGCTAATCGGATAGGGATATCCAGTAGGATATGCAGATACTTCTCACGGGGGTCTAACCCTTTACCATCAACGAGTTGCAGTTCAGTTACTACACAGTTAAATTTTTCATGTTGCCGAATACAGTTTGAAGTCATCGCCGTAATGTAATGATGCCCAGCACAACCTCGCATTCTTGGCAGCGATTGCAACGACAGCACGCCAGTATCCCCGCCTGCCAATCAACGAGCAGACCCAACGGCTAAACGAGTCCGTTCTATTCTCTGCCCCTATCATCACAGAACGAGCTCCCTGTACCAGCAGCGTTCTCAGATATGAATCACCGGCTTTCGTTATTCTGCCAAGCTTTGATTTTCCACCACTGCTGTATTGCGATGGCGTTAACCCCAGCCAGGCTGCCAGTTGGCGCCCGTTTTTAAAATCATGTGCGTTGCCAATACTGGCGACCAGTGCGCTCGCTGTTGTGGGGCCAATACCTTTCAGTTCCATTAACTGCTGGCTGCGATGGTCTGTTTTGGCCACACGAGATAATACCCTGTCATATTCGGCGATTTTTTCTTCAATATTAGTTATATGAGCCAATAGATCATCAATGCAAAGCCTGACCTGTACTGGCAGAGTTTCCCTCTGGTCAGAAACAATATGACGTAGAGCATCAGTGCTTTGTGGGGCGATAATCCCAAATTCGGATACCAGACCCCGAAGACGGTTATACGTTGCCGTTCTTTCCTGGATAAATCCCTGCCTTGTCCGATGCAAGCACTGCATTGCCTGCTGACTTTCGTCTTTGACGGGTACAAAGCGCATATGCGGCCGCTGCACAGCCTCACAAATAGCTATTGCATCAGCTGCATCATTTTTCCCGGTCTTACCCGCCATGCGATAGGGTGAGACAAATTTTGGGGCCATCAACCGGACATCATGGCCATACTGCCTGAATAATCTTGCCCAATAGTGGGCACCCGAGCAGGCTTCCATTCCAATTACACAGGGAGGTAAACCTGCGATGAGTTCAGGAAGTGCTGCACGTGACACCTTGGGTTTAACCAGAACTGCTTTACCATTTTGGTCAACGCAGTGAACTGCAAACACATTTTTAGCAAGATCGATACCGACAGTAGTGATGGTCATAACGAATCCCTCTGGGTCAATATTTACCCCATGATTGCACGAAAGTTAATCAGGTGCATATCCAGGGGAAGTCCCTTCCATTCGTTAAGCGTTTTAAGCTAACGGGTGATTTCGTTCCATTGAGCGCGAACCCCTGACCGTAAGGGATGTACGAAATGATCCGGCTGTCCGTTAATGGTTTTGCTTACTTTCGGACATGTTGTCTACATGCTGTACGTACCCTAAAAGCACCAAAGACAGCATCACAGACGCAGAGAAAGCAGAACTGAAGAAGCTGACCCAACGACTGAAAGACGAGGTGTAAGATGAGTTTTTTTGACGAGCTGAAAGCCTCTCTGGAAGAGGCCGTTGAAATCAAAAACGGAACCAAAGCCCCCGCCCGTGTGACCCGCTACGAGCTGGCAGACGTCAGGGCTATCAGAGAAAACCTGAATATTACTCAGAGCGAAATGGCGAAAGTGCTGGGAACCAGCCTCGATACCATCAAAAGCTGGGAAACCGGACGCCGTAACCCAACCGGACTGGCAGCAAAAGTGCTGGCCACCATTCAGGCTAACCCAAAGTTTTTTGATGAACTGGCGGCGCATTAAGCTGATGTGACAGAAGAAATTCGACAGGCGAGGCCGTTCGCGTGTAACTTTAACGGCAACAGAAAAAACAAAGCCCCGATAATCATGATTTCAACTTGGCGGAAGAGACATGATAAATCAGGGCTAGGTATAAAACCTAAGAAGGATATTAGCACATGAACCGTGCCAGACAACAGCCCGCCATAAGTTCAGGGCACATTGCGTAACGCAGCACTCGAACTTTTCAACGACCGCTTGCCGCATAAACCGTACTTCTCGGATGATTTACACTTTGGTGTCCGCATCGCAGGGAAAGAGCGCGCTATTCTGGCTAAATACATCCAGTTTAATCAGCCTCACGCCATGTTCTGGCTGGGATTTGACGTTGACCGCATCGGCGCAGCCATTGACTGGAGCGACCGCAACGCCCCCGCGCCGACACTGACCATCACCAACCCCGAAAACGGACACGCGCACCTGCTGTACGCACTGAAAACCTCGATACGCACCGCGCCAGACGGAAAAATGAAACCGTTACGTTACGCCGCTGCTGTAGAGAGCGCGCTACGTAAAAAATTGGGCGCTGACACGGGGTATTCGGGGCTAATTTGCAAGAATCCGAACCACAGTCACTGGAAAATTGCCCGTATGGCAGCCTGAACTCTACACGCTGGACTGGTTATCCCTCCTGTTCAGCTACTGAAGGCGTGGTGCGTAACGGTAAAAGCACTACCGGACATCAACGCTATCTCTGCTCTCACTGTCGTAAAACATAGCAAGCAACTACAGTTCACTTACACCGCCTCTGAGCCCGGTACACACCAGAAAATCATTGATATGGCCATGAATGGCGTTGGATGCCGGGCCACATCCCGCATTATGGGCACTGTCCTCAACACGATTTTACGACACTTAAAAAAATTAGGCCGCAGTCGGTATCGGGCATTATCTGAACATAAAACACAAGCAGTAAGTTGGAGTCATTACCAATTCATTTAATGAATTTAATAAATGAATCACTTTAACTTGGTCATGCATCTTAACTTATGAATTACTCCTGTCCTAACAACCTCATTGAAATTAAACAAGGTATAAAAAACAATATAACTAAAAATACCCAATGCGACATTAAAAGAAAAATCAATGCTGGCATTTTTGAAAAAGGAAAAATGCTGCCATACT
>NZ_BAAAAF010000036.1:0-4283 GCF_037101285.1 Brevibacterium metallidurans | reverse complement strand
CGTGATCCATGTCGAGGTCCTCAGGATGGGCAGTGTCAGAACTTCCATCCTCGGAGGGCCTCGACCCCTATCCAGGCACCGACGCGCCCAACCCGACTACACTCTCAGCTGCGAAGAGCCCGATATCGATCAATTCCCTGTTTTGGAACGCAGGCTGATTCAACCACACAGGTTCTTTATCGCAATCAATCAGCTCAGATGGGAGCATCGTCTTCCGCCGGGCACGAAATATTGCGGTTTCCAGGTGTGAAAGAAGGACTTTTGTTTCGTCCAGTCTGCACTCGCCAAACTGATTCGCCGATGGCCCTTTGCAACTTCGCCTACTAGCCGAGGGACACGTCGCGATCTGTGCTCAGAACTTTCTTCAGGTCTTCCATCGTCAATTCGCTGTTCAGCGCAAACAGATCCGCCATGCGTTCAGAATCAATCTTGCCCTTTTGAGCAAACCGAATCATTTCAGTCCAGGCCAACATTCCGATCACAGCACCTGGACTGTCAACGAGGTCGGCCAGCTGCCGAACTCGGTGTCTTGCACCTTTCGAAACGGAAGCAGCAATGAATACCCAGAACCTCAGCGGAGCGCCCGGCGCTGCGCGGTAAGTTTCCACATACTCACGCATAGCTCGTTCGTGAGAAGAGGGAAGCGAGTAATCACCACTGTAGGCCTTTGTATCGACGATTCCTCGCCACTCTCCAGGCTTAGTGACTACGACATCTGGCTCACGCCCGGTTTGTCCGACGCACTCCGCATCCAGTTTGAAAACACGCCGAAAGAGTTCGGCAGTAGCCTGTTCGAACTTCCGAGGCGCATCTTTGGCCGTAGAGTGGGGCAACGACTGGTAGCTGTATAGGAAGTTATCCAGTGTCCGGTCTGTCCCAAGCACCTTCGCCGCAACCTTTGCAACCTCAGCGTGGTCAAAACCGGTCTCTTCGACAAGCCGCGCGACAATGTCTGAAGTCGCGCCGTCTACCAGCAGTTCTTGCTCTGACATTCTCGTCAACTTCGTGGTTACCTGGCGGCGCACAAACTCCATGCGCGAAATGCTCGGAGCACCACTCAGATTTCTGGTGTCCTTTGTCTTTCCCGGAGGGAGTCCATATGCACGCTGGAACTTGTCCTCATCTTCGGGATTGGAAATCAGTTTGGTGCGGCCATATTCCTCGATCAGATTGGCTGCTTCAACTCTGCCCTTCGAAGACAGTTCAACCTGGCCCGGCAAACGGTCTATCGTGCCAGTAATTTCGAGCCAATTGAAGACAGTATTTGCGATGTAGCCGAGCCGCTTTACGAGCTTATTGAAGGTATCTCCACGTTTACCGAATCTCTCGACGAACTCGAGTTCGTTGATTCCTACTGAACGATATTTCTTTATCTCCGCGGCTACTCGTTCAGCATCAGCTCCGCTGTCACCGGTACCAGTCAAGATCACCACTTTGGCGACTTCGTCCTGCGCTAGGTAGCCGCCTAGCTCAGGGTGAAGAAGCAGGCGGAGCAAAAGCACAAAAGGGCGGAGTTTGAAAGATCGCGAGATATCAACACCGCGCGACGTCGAATACACAGACGGGTACTGGAATTTCATCACCTGATGTTTCAGAATCGCGGACGGGTTCTCTCCCTCCGCCAGGGCAGTCCCAGCTAGAGTCAGCTCAAGTCGTCCGGTTTCGGAAGAATTGAACGCCAAGCCAAGACTGCGCACCAGAACCGCATGCGTCCGTCCGCCTGAACCCGTTCCGTCCCTTCGCGCACCCGGACGTTTGATTCCTTCTCGCTCGAGGATCTCTTCGAAAGCGATGTGACTCTCACGGTTTCCACCCCACTCCGACTCACCGGCTGCTTCATTGAGCGCGGCAACGGTGAGAGGCAAACGGTAGAGCTTCCGTTGCGGCCTCGAAAGCATCCAATAGTCTCTAGTCACCATGCTCGAAGCCTATCGCGGACTGATGTTTCTGCTCAGCTCGGAATGTACTTTGTCAATGAGGGCTCAATATTGGGGTAGTCGATTCCAGCGAAACTATTGAGAATTGCGTCGAAGATCACCTTCGCACCCTTGGGTGGTACGGCCATGCCGATCTGCTTGCGCACCGACTCCTTGGTTCCTTTGAAGACGAAGGAATCGGGGAATGTTTGGAGGCGCGCACGCTCACGATTTGTGAGAGCTCGAGGCTCTGACCAATGGTAGATATGAGTGCCGCCGCCGCCTGATCCCGTAACAGTGTAAGAAGGCTTATCCGAGCTCAGTCGACGATAGATCGATGAAAGTTTTGTCCGAGTGTTGATCTGAAGATGTTCGGGCATATCAGCAACCCATGCATTGCCCCCGGCGGGGATGTGGTTGAGCCGTTCGATCACTCTCTGTGACTGTCGGGTAGGTTCCTGATTAGCCGCCCACTCCGGGATATCAGCTAGTGCTGTACCAGCTGATACATCTGATTCAGCGTATGCCTCCGGACTGGGCACCTTGTATTCAACATCGATGTCTTTGCGGATTCCGACAACGATCATGCGGTGCCGAGCCTGGGGAACCCCGTACTTTTCAAACTTGTAGTAGTGCGGGTAGATTCGATAACCAGCATCGACCATGTCTCCGAAGATCTTGCGGAGCGTAGCTCCGCCATCAGCCCGAATTCCTCCTACATTCTCAGCCAAGAACCAGTCCGGCTGGAATCGTTCGAGTGCTTTGATTCCGTAGGTGTAAAGTGGGCCGAATTCTCCTTCAAACCCTTTTCGCTCTCCTACGAGACTGAAATCGTTGCAGGGAAAGCCGAACGAAAGGCCATCGATATCCCCGAGCTTCGCCAACTCTTCGTAGTCCAACTTGCGAATATCCGCGTGCACCACCGAACTCGCCGCTTCGTCTCCGACTAAGTTCGATGCATACGTTCGGCAGGTGTCCTCGTCATAATCAGTAGCCCATTGATGAACGATCTTGCCGTGCTCATTCGAGGCCAGATGCGCGCCTACTCCAAGGCCTCCAGGACCTGAAAACAGCTCGCCCATCCGGAACGTCTTCACTGAAGCGTCGTGCGGATGCGTCGCCCTGCTATCTTCCATCTGCATCGTCATCTCGAACGCCTTTCTCCCTGCCTTAGATCGTGTCGCCGTGCCGCCGTAGATCGGGCTTCGCGAGATACATGTGCACCCCGAACTGCACCTTTCAACACAGGCTCATCTTAGCTGTGTCGTGTCTTGCGCGCAGCTTAGCTTCGTATAACCGTGAGCATATGGGTCGGCACTGACATAGGCAGGCAGGTCTTCCTGGGGGATCCACTCGGCGTTTCTAACAGATAGCCCCGGTCAGAGAATTCTGCGTCGCGGTTCGGTGAAAGACTGTATGCCGCACCCTGGAAACCACTAGGTGGGCAACGTTCACCGCGTTCATTTCCGGTGCCACGTGAGCCTACCGATCGGCCAGGTCCGCCAGAACAAAGTTTGTGTCGCCACCCAGTTGCGGCGCAGGCACAGCATCCGCCACAGGCGTCCCACCGAACTTCAACGGCACACGAGAAGCCAGCACCCGCCCGACTCCCGGCTGATCGATTTCGGTGAGCATCGGATTCTCCGTCGAGCACCGTGGATCTGAATTGACCAGTTCCTCGAACGTTTGGAACCCGCCGACGAGAACCCCTGCTTCAGCCAATGCAGCCTCAGCTTCCGCGGCAGTGTGCTTCGTGAACCACGGCCGCACCACCGCGTCGATGGCTTCCCGCGCCTCGAACCGACCGCCCTCAGTGTTCAGGTCGACATCGAGCAGCGGACCGATCATCTCCAACTTCTCGCTCAACCCTGTCGCGTTGCCCAGACCTCGCCAATGCTTGTTCGAGATCACGACGACCATCACCTGTCGGCCATCCGCGCACTCGAACGACTGACCATACGCCCCGTACAACCCGTTGCCCAAAGCATCACGGGTCTTCCCCGTCGCCTGCACCTCGGCGATGTAGCCAAGATTGCCGACGGTCGCGAGCATGACATCCGACAAAGCCAGCGTAATCTCCTGCCCCTTGCCCGAGGAACGACGATCAAGCTCGGCAGCAATGATCCCGTTGGAAACATAGAGCCCCGCAGCAACATCCCACGCCGGCACAGCATTGTTCACCGGGCGCTCGTCATCGCCAGTGATGATCGGGAAACCACTGGCCGCATTCACCGTGTAATTGGGGTGTGACACTTCTCGTAGACAGTCGTTACCAGGAAGGCACGACAGGGAATCATGTCTACGAATCGCAGGACGTTCACGCCGGAGTTCAAAGCCGACGCGGTCCAGTTGGTGGTGCAGGGGCGC
>NZ_BAAAAF010000035.1:0-4391 GCF_037101285.1 Brevibacterium metallidurans | reverse complement strand
ACGGCCGACTCGAACACCTCCGCGGCTCCGCCCTCGGCTTCCGCAACCTCACCCACTACATCGCCCGATCTCTACTCGAGGCCGGCGGATTCAGACCCCGACTACACCCTCAACTGCGATGAGCCCCATAAGGACGCCGCTGACCGAGAAGAGCAGGACGAGGACGATGAATGCAGAGAGGATCCCCTGGAAACGTGTGCTGGGGCCCGAGCTCCGCTGGGGATTCGCGGAGAATATGGGCGAGAAAAACGCCATACTGTTCCTGTTTCGTGATGAAGCACGTGGTGCTGAGGGGAGCAGGAGAGCCGGAGGATGGGTGGGGATCGGGGATATGTAGGCGCCGAGCTGGGGACACGGCAGACTCTCGTTGCAGTTTCAATGACTAACCTACTACCCAGAAACCTGATTTCGGTTACAGTCACATAACATTCACAACCCCGTGTGTGATGTACGCTACATTCATTTGCTGACGGCCGTGGCGCAGATCGTCATCGTCTGCAGCACCGTGCCTCTCTCCGATGGGCATGCCCGCTGCGGAGCACAAGAGAGGGCCGAGCGACTTGTACGTCACTCGACCCTCTCAGGTCACTCACCGATGTGGTGGATCACCACCGCGTCGGCAGAGGATGGTGTTGCTCAGGCCTTGCGGGCCCGGGTGTAGCGGACCACTGCAGCGCCGATCGCGAGCAGCAGCAGGGCGATGCCGAGGATGGTCAGCATGAGCTGGCCGTTGGCACCGGTGAACGGAAGCTCACCCCGGTCCTTCTGCTTGTTCGAGATGTCGATCGTGGTCGGAGTGTTCTCACCATTCGCGCTGACGGAGATCGGTCCCGTCCACGGATCGGCCGGAAGGGTGTAACCGGCAGGTGCCTGGATCTCCTTGAGGAAGTAGTCCTTCGCCCTAACATCGTTATTGCCGACCCAGAGGGTGATCGACGCGTTGCCGTTCTCATCCGTCGTGAGCTCAGCGATGGGCTGACCGTCCTTCGAGTCGTACACCTCGAACCTCGCACCGCCGAGGGTTGCAGATTTGTCGTTGTCGGCGTACTTGAGGAGCTCGAGCGGGCCCCAGTTCGTCGACGGCTTGTTGGTCGTGACCTTCGAGCCGTTGGTCGTGACCGTTGCTTCGTTCTCGATCACTCCGTTGTCGCCGATGGAGTTGACGGTGGTGGTGACCTTCATGACGACGTTCTGCCCTGCCTGGAGCTTGCCCAGACCAGTCGAGGTGAACTCGATGTTCGCGGTCTGCCCGTTGCAGGTGGCGGTGTAGTCCGTACCCTCGGTGAAGCCGTCGACGGCGATGGTCTTACACGTCAGTCGCGGGTCGAGGCTGTCGGTGATGGTGAACGACCGGTAGGTGTCGTCGCCTGCCTTGTCCGGAACCGGTGCCGTGATCGTCCAGGTGACGTCGGCCCCGAGGACGAGCTTGCTCGGATCCGCGACTTCCTTCGTCGGGGTGGTCTTGTTCGTCTGGTTCTTCGGGTAGACGTTGACGTCGTAGAGCCACTTGCCGCCGGACTGCGGCAGCGGCAGGGTGACGAGGAACGGCTGCGCCGGGGAGACGATGTTGTTCGGACCCGGGTCGGTCTCTTCGACCACGTACAAGCCGTGGTCCAGATCCTGCGTGACAGTACCGTCAGCACCGGTCAGAACCTTGATCTCGGGGCCGAATGTGAATCCCGTTCCATCGAGCACGTCTGCGACGACAACGCCATCGATAGCGTTCCAGCCAGCCTCGGTGTCGAGATTGACGTCTTCTCCGTTTGCCGTGAGCACCTTCCGGATAGTGAACTCAACGCCGCGCAACGGCGTTCCCAGACCGGACGTGTCGTCGATCTTCGTACCGTCGCCGCGCGGACCCTGTGGGCCGTCGTACTTGTTGATCGTGAGCGAGCTCGGGGTGTCCGGGTTGATGTTGCCTGCGGCTTCTGCCGCCGGCGCAGTGATCCCGACGCCGACGAGGCTGAGCGCAGCTGCTGCGGCGAGGGCGGGGATCCACCTCGTCCTCATCCGCTTGAACAGGTTCGCTTTCATGAGTAGTTGTTCCTTTCGATGATTTCGCAGTTCGCGAAGATCTTGTTGGGTTGCACTGGTGAGCTGAGTGTCATCTCAGCTGTGCACCGGGGTGGTGCCGAGATGTGTGGTCAACTCCTTCCGTGCCTCCGTCGGCGATTGAGCCAGTATGCGCCCGCCACACAACCGAGGAGCATTGCTGCCCCGGCGATGACGAAACCGACCGTTCCGATACCACCTGTGAAGGGGATCTGGGGCGAATCGGCTTGCTCGTTGACGAACGCGGCATCGAACGAGAAGTCGAGGCGTTCGCGGGTGATGGAGAACTTGCGTTCGGTCTCATCGAGCTTGTATCCGGCGGGAGCGCGAGTCTCGACGAGGGTGTAGTCGCCCCAGCTCAGCTTGTCCACGCGGAACTTGCCGGCTGCAGGATCTTTGTCCCGTCCCGTGCAGCCATCAGCCGAGTTCGCCACACAGTCATTGAGGGGGATCTCATTGCCGGCACCGTCACGGATCACCCATTCCGAACCCTTGAGGAGATCCCCACTCTCATTGGACTTCTGCCACGCGACAGTGCCGGTCGAATCGGTGTTCTTGATCGTGCACGTCGCGTTCTGACCGCCGTTGACGGTGACCTTCTTCGTCGCGTCGTCGTACGATGCCCCACCCGTGCAGACAACCGAAACCTGCTCATAGCCGACGACGCTGTCCTCGGAGATTGTGTACGCACCGGTCGGCACGTATTTCTTCTCACCCGAGTTGTACGTCAGACGGCTTCCGGAAGCTGGTGTCGCGAAGAGCTTCTGGTTCCAGTCAGCAGCCGTGAGCGTACCGCCGTTGTCGTTCTCGACGTTCTTGACGATCGTCAGAGTCTGACATTCGACGGTGTTCGTCACCTTGTAGGTGTTCGATGCACCCTGCAGCTTCGTGCTGAAGTTGTCGGTCAGCGCCACAGTGCCCGTGATCCCCGGACCCGAGATCGTCTTCGACTTCAGGGTGCACCCGGGGAACTTCTGGGCGTCGATCGTCGTCGTCTCACCGATCTTCACGGTGTCATTGATGGCGAACCCGGTGCGTTTCTGACCGAAGGCGGGGTCACCGGTGGGCTGACCGGCCGGATCGAGGAGCAGCTTCGCGCTGATCCCGTCGGGCTGGCTGCCGTTGGCGACGGTCTTGCCGTCGATGACCCAGTCCTTGTTGACGGTGACATCAGCGGCCGACTTTTTGTTGACGTACCCGCATTCGACCTTGTCACCCGGTTGGATCGCCGAGGACAGAGACTGCTCAGATTCGTTGTTGAGCGTCACATTCGCCGTGGTCCCGTCAAGACGCGTGATCGTGCACGAGCCGCTGACGAACTGATAGCCCGTCTGCTGGGACTCACTCACAGCGAGATTGGCGCGTGCGGAAGCACTGCCGAAGGCCAGAGTCCACTTCGCATTGCCGTCGGCGCCTGTCTGCTGAGTGTCCTGATTCGGAGTCCTTGTCACGGACCCCGACGTCGCCGTCGCCTTCGCTCCGACCGTCCAGCCGGCAGCATTCTGCGTATTAGCGCCGTTCTGGTCCTGAGTCTTCTTATTCACCGTCACATCCGCGGTGAGTGGTGAGTTGACGAATCGGCAGATGATCTCGGTTCCGGTCGGCGGAATGGTGATGGTCTTCGACGTGCCGGTTCCGGACGATCCGCTCAATGGCTGACCGTCAATCGTGCAACTGTAGCTCGAAGAATATTTGCTCAAGTCAGTTCCGCTTGTTGCGGCCTCACTCACCGTGATCTGCGCTCCGCGGCCGGTGACGATTGGGCCGACTCGCTGCGACTGTATCCCGTTTGCGGTTCCTGTTGTCGTCGTTGTCCCAATGGGGTTCTGCCCAAGAGCAAGTGTGAGCGCGAATTGGTCACTGGAGTTGACTCGGTTCTTTATGTCCTTCTCAACCGTGACCGTCGGCGCCGAACCGCACGAGGCAAGATCCGTGCTTGTGCCGAGCGTACTTGTCACCGGCTGCTCGTTGGTGAACCCCGGCATGTCGTAGGAGTAGAGAGTGGTACCAGTCGCCATGTAGGCTTTGCCCGCCGAGTCGAATGCTACGCCGTTCATACCGGCGGAGGTCGTGCGCGGACCGCTGGCCGACGACGGGATCGTGCCTCCGTTTGCGGCTGCGAGCGCTTCGTTGGTCACACTGAAGATCCTGGTTTCAGTATTCAGGTTGCGGACGATGAAGAGGTTGCCTGCGTTGTCGAATGCGAAGTCGCTGAATCGCCCCGGGGATAATAGAGGCAGGGAGATTGGAAGAAGGAGATTCTCTCTTGCCAGTGAAATACACCGACGAACTCAAGGCTCGCGCCGTCGAACTCGTCATTCATGCTCAGGCCGATCCGG
>NZ_BAAAAF010000034.1:3161-4632 GCF_037101285.1 Brevibacterium metallidurans | reverse complement strand
TGACTGTCTTGCCGGGATCATCGAAATATTTTTTATGGAGAGTTTGATCCTGGCTCAGGACGAACGCTGGCTGCGTGCTTAACACATGCAAGTCGAACGCTGAAGCCCCAGCTTGCTGGGGTGGATGAGTGGCGAACGGGTGAGTAACACGTGAGTAACCTGCCCCTGACTTCGGGATAAGCCCGGGAAACTGGGTCTAATACCGGATACGACTGCCGGACGCATGTCTGGTGGTGGAAAGTTTTTTCGGTTGGGGATGGGCTCGCGGCCTATCAGTTTGTTGGTGAGGTAATGGCTCACCAAGACGACGACGGGTAGCCGGCCTGAGAGGGCGACCGGCCACACTGGGACTGAGACACGGCCCAGACTCCTACGGGAGGCAGCAGTGGGGAATATTGCACAATGGGGGAAACCCTGATGCAGCGACGCAGCGTGCGGGATGACGGCCTTCGGGTTGTAAACCGCTTTCAGCAGGGAAGAAGCCTTCGGGTGACGGTACCTGCAGAAGAAGTACCGGCTAACTACGTGCCAGCAGCCGCGGTAATACGTAGGGTACGAGCGTTGTCCGGAATTATTGGGCGTAAAGAGCTCGTAGGTGGTTGGTCACGTCTGCTGTGGAAACGCAATGCTTAACGTTGCGCGTGCAGTGGGTACGGGCTGACTAGAGTGCAGTAGGGGAGTCTGGAATTCCTGGTGTAGCGGTGAAATGCGCAGATATCAGGAGGAACACCGGTGGCGAAGGCGGGACTCTGGGCTGTAACTGACACTGAGGAGCGAAAGCATGGGGAGCGAACAGGATTAGATACCCTGGTAGTCCATGCCGTAAACGTTGGGCACTAGGTGTGGGGGGCATTCCACGTTCTCCGCGCCGTAGCTAACGCATTAAGTGCCCCGCCTGGGGAGTACGGTCGCAAGGCTAAAACTCAAAGGAATTGACGGGGGCCCGCACAAGCGGCGGAGCATGCGGATTAATTCGATGCAACGCGAAGAACCTTACCAAGGCTTGACATACACCAGACCGGGCTGGAAACAGTCCTTCCCCTTTTGGGGTTGGTGTACAGGTGGTGCATGGTTGTCGTCAGCTCGTGTCGTGAGATGTTGGGTTAAGTCCCGCAACGAGCGCAACCCTCGTTCTATGTTGCCAGCACGTGATGGTGGGAACTCATAGGAGACTGCCGGGGTCAACTCGGAGGA
This sequence comes from Brevibacterium metallidurans, assembly GCF_037101285.1. NCBI lineage: Bacteria > Bacillati > Actinomycetota > Actinomycetes > Micrococcales > Brevibacteriaceae > Brevibacterium > Brevibacterium metallidurans. The sequence goes on along the minus strand of NZ_BAAAAF010000034.1, from coordinate 3,438 downwards.
AGGTGGGGATGACGTCAAATCATCATGCCCTTTATGTCTTGGGCTTCACGCATGCTACAATGGCTGGTACAGAGAGAGGCGAACCCGTGAGGGCAAGCGAATCCCTTAAAGCCAGTCTCAGTTCGGATCGTAGTCTGCAATTCGACTACGTGAAGTCGGAGTCGCTAGTAATCGCAGATCAGCAACGCTGCGGTGAATACGTTCCCGGGCCTTGTACACACCGCCCGTCAAGTCACGAAAGTCGGTAACACCCGAAGCCGGTGGCCTAACCCCTTGT
>NZ_BAAAAF010000034.1:0-3064 GCF_037101285.1 Brevibacterium metallidurans | reverse complement strand
CTGGGTGGTGTGAGTGTGTAAGAGCGCATGGTGGATGCCTTGGCATCAGGAGCCGATGAAGGACGTGGAAATCTGCGATAAGCCTCGGGGAGCCGATAAACGGGCGTTGATCCGAGGATGTCCGAATGGGGAAACCCCGCCACATGTGAGTGTGGTGACCCGCACCTGAATATATAGGGTGTGTGGAGGGAACGCGGGGAAGTGAAACATCTCAGTACCCGTAGGAAGAGAAAATAAGAATGATTCCGGGAGTAGTGGCGAGCGAAACCGGATGAGCCTAAACCGTGTGCGTGTCAAGCGTGCTGGTGTTGCGTACACGGTGTTGTGGGGTGTGTGTGTTCGGTTCAGCATGACCGAGACACTGATGTGTTGCTGCGTGTAGTCGAAGCTGGTGGGAAACAGTACCGGAGTGGGTGAGAGTCCCGTAGACGAAACGCGTGGCCCCAGTGTTATGCATGTCCCCGAGTAGCACGGAACTCGTGGAATTCCGTGTGAATCTGCCAGGACCACCTGGTAAGGCTAAATACTTCCTGATGACCGATAGCGGATCAGTACCGTGAGGGAATGGTGAAAAGTACCCCGGGAGGGGAGTGAAAGAGTACCTGAAACCATGTGCTTACAATCCGTCAGAGCACCCTTGTTGGTGTGATGGCGTGCCTTTTGAAGAATGAGCCTGCGAGTTAGCGGTGCGTGGCGAGGTTAACCCGTGTGGGGTAGCCGTAGCGAAAGCGAGTCCGAACAGGGCGGTTCAGTCGCGTGTCCTAGACCCGAAGCGGAGTGATCTAGCCATGGGCAGGGTGAAGCAGCAGTAAGATGTTGTGGAGGCCCGCACCCACTTCAGTTGAAAATGGAGGGGATGACCTGTGGTTAGGGGTGAAAGGCCAATCAAACTCTGTGATAGCTGGTTCTCCCCGAAATGCATTTAGGTGCAGCGTTGCGTGGTTCTTGCCGGAGGTAGAGCTACTGGATGGCTGATGGGCCCCACCGGGTTACTGACGTCAACTAAACTCCGAATGCCGGTAAGGTTCAGCGTGGCAGTGAGACAGTGGGGGATAAGCTTCATTGTCGAGAGGGAAACAGCCCAGACCATCAACTAAGGCCCCTAAGCGTGTGCTGAGTGGGAAAGGATGTTCAGTTGCGAAGACAACCAGGAGGTTGGCTTAGAAGCAGCCACCCTTGAAAGAGTGCGTAATAGCTCACTGGTCAAGTGATTGAGCGCCGATAATGTAGCGGGGCTAAGTACACCGCCGAAGTTGTGGCAGCATCACGATACTGTAATGGTGTGATGTTGGGTAGGGGAGCGTCGTGTCGCCAGTGAAGTCGCCGTGTGAACGAGTGGTGGAGGCGTCACGAGTGAGAATGCAGGCATGAGTAGCGAAAGACGGGTGAGAAACCCGTCCACCGGATGACCAAGGGTTCCAGGGCTAGGCTAATCCGCCCTGGGTAAGTCGGGACCTAAGGCGAGGCCGACAGGCGTAGTCGATGGACAACCAGTTGATATTCTGGTACCGACACACAACCGACAATACCAAAACACATGACACTAACTCCCCGATCCCCCGATCGGGTCTTCGGACCTGGTTGTTGGGGTGAGGTGAGGACCTGAGTGTGGAGTCGGTCAGCGTGAGGTGTGACGCAGAAAGGTAGCCAGGCCACGCGATGGTAGTCGTGGTCTAAGGTCGTAGCACGTGGGGGTAGGCAAATCCGTCCCCACACATGTGTGAGAGCTGATGGGCGCCCCACAGTGGTGGGGTGATCTGGTGATCCTCTGCTGCCGAGAAAAGCATCGACGTGAGGGTGTGTGTTGCCCGTACCCTATAACCGACACAGGTGGTCAGGTAGAGAATACTAAGGTGATCGAGAGAATCGTGGTTAAGGAACTCGGCAAAATGCCCCCGTAACTTCGGGAGAAGGGGGGCCATCCTGGTGAACAACCCTAGCGGTTGGGAGCTGGTGGTGGTCGCAGAGGCCAGAGAGAAGCGACTGTTTATTAAAAACACAGGTCCGTGCGAAGATGTAAGTCGATGTATACGGACTGACGCCTGCCCGGTGCTGGAAGGTTAAGAGGACCCGTTAACCCCTTGGGGTGAAGCGGAGAATTTAAGCCCCAGTAAACGGCGGTGGTAACTATAACCATCCTAAGGTAGCGAAATTCCTTGTCGGGTAAGTTCCGACCTGCACGAATGGCGTAACGACTTCTCTGCTGTCTCAACCACGAACTCGGCGAAATTGCATTACGAGTAAAGATGCTCGTTACGCGCAGCAGGACGGAAAGACCCCGAGACCTTCACTATAGTTTGGTATTGGTGTTCGGTGTGGTTTGTGTAGGATAGGTGGGAGATGTTGAAGCCTGGTCGCCAGATCGGGTGGAGTCGACAAGTGAAATACCACTCTGACCATTCTGGATTCCTTAACTTCGGACCCTGATCGGGTTCAGGGACAGTGCCTGATGGGTAGTTTAACTGGGGCGGTTGCCTCCTAAAGAGTAACGGAGGCGCCCAAAGGTTCCCTCAGCCTGGTTGGCAATCAGGTGTCGAGTGTAAGTGCACAAGGGAGCTTGACTGTGAGACGGACGTGTCGAGCAGGAGCGAAAGCTGGGACTAGTGACCCGGCCATGGCTTGTGGAAGCGTGGTCGCTCAACGGATAAAAGGTACCTCGGGGATAACAGGCTGATCTTGCCCAAGAGTCCATATCGACGGCATGGTTTGGCACCTCGATGTCGGCTCGTCGCATCCTGGGGCTGGAGTCGGTCCCAAGGGTTGGGCTGTTCGCCCATTAAAGCGGTACGCGAGCTGGGTTTAGAACGTCGTGAGACAGTTCGGTCCCTATCCGCTGCGTGCGTAGGAAATTTGTGGAGGGCTGTCCTTAGTACGAGAGGACCGGGACGGACGAACCTCTGGTGTGCCAGTTGTACCGCCAGGTGCATGGCTGGTTGGCTACGTTCGGGAAGGATAACCGCTGAAAGCATCTAAGCGGGAAGCCTGCTCCGAGATGAGATTTCCATCCCTATTGGGGGGAGGTGCCCAGGAGAACACTGGGTTGATAGGCCGGGTATGGAAGCAC
>NZ_BAAAAF010000033.1:0-10365 GCF_037101285.1 Brevibacterium metallidurans | reverse complement strand
AACGGCCGACTCGAACACCTCCGCGGCTCCGCCCTCGGCTTCCGCAACCTCACCCACTACATCGCCCGATCTCTACTCGAGGCCGGCGGATTCAGACCCCGACTACACCCTCAACTGCGATGAGCCCGATATCGCCCACTACGTCAGTGGGAGCAGCTAAGCTACGAGAAGGTTCGAAATCGCACGCTGAAACAGAGCGTCATCAGTACCAAGCAAGGTAGGTCTAGACAGTGATCAGATTCAGGCAGAGTGAACGCTTCCTCGGCGCAGGCGGTACAGCCAGAGCCACGAATTTCACCAGGCAACGACTGTTTCTGGACTCATCGCATTATCCCCCGACTACATCGAGACACGTGGCGAAATCACTAAAGCTTAAACAGGCCCCTGAATCACAGAACCTCCCTGTTGCAGTCGGGAGGATATTCCTATGACCTATGAGATCCTCACCCCGGGAATCGAGCTACTGGAATCCATGCGATCAGTAGGGTATTCCTTCGACGACGCCATCGCAGATCTTATCGACAATAGCGTCACTGCAAATGCGGACCGTGTCGATGTGGCAGGAGATCCAGTCGACGGCCTCTATGTGTCGATTCTCGACAACGGGGACGGAATGTCGCCCGAAGAAGCGAGGACAGCTTTGCGTTTTGCTGGAACTGGACGCGATGCGCGGGCCGAAAACGACTTGGGGCGATTCGGACTGGGCCTCAAGACCGCTTCACTTTCGCAAGGTCGAAAGCTGACTCTGGCTTCGAAGTTGAACGGTGAAGTCACGGTGATCCAGTGGGACTTGGACTTCGTTGCTGAAGCAGGGGACTGGCGAATCCGCGTTCTCGACCGCGAAGATATTGACCACATACCTGCGGCTGTAGACTTCGACCGGTTGGATTCTGGGACATTGGTGATCTGGGAAACTCTGGACTATCTGATAGGAGAGTCCGAGCATCCTGACGAGGTGATGGCCAAGCACCTTCAAGAACTGCGGGAGCATCTCGGATTGGTGTTTCACCAGTTTCTGGATCATAACTACATCGGTGGACTTGAGATCTACGTCAATTCTGTCAAAGCAAAGCCACTGGACCCGTTTCTCTCTTCGGTCCGGAAGACACAGCGCTCACCAGTCGAATATTTCAAGATTCTCGGTGAGACTGTTGAGATGCAGTCCTTCGTGTTGCCCCACAGCAGTGCGTTGACAGAAAAGGAACTGAGACGCAAGGACTTGAGCTATGCGATGGAATCGAAACAAGGCTTCTATGTCTATCGAGGGCATCGGCTGATCGATTGGGGCAGTTGGTACGGAGTGACCAAGCAGTCGCAGTTGAAGAAGCAAACCCGAGTACGGGTGGAGTTCCCGAACAGCCTAGATCATCTTTGGCAGCTTGATATCCGCAAATCAAAAGTCCAGCCACCTCGGGAGTTCCTCAACCACTATCGGGCATTGATCCTCAACGAAACGAGGAAGAGCGAGCGGGTACACACGTACCGCGGCAGAGTTCGGCGGCGAGAGGATGAGGTAACCCCGCTGTGGAACTACATCGAAGAACGCCACCAGATCAGATATGAAGTCAATCACGACCATCCGTTAGTGCAAACGGCATTTACCGGTTTGACGAAAACGCAACGCCGTGCCGTGGAGGCTCTTCTCGAAGACGTCGCGCGCTGTGTGCCCGCGCAGAGTGCATATGTTGAAATATCCGATAACAAAACATATGTCGCCGAAGAATACGACGCAGAGGATATTAGGAAACGAGTCGCCGTTTTTATCGACGGTGGACTCATACCTCGAGATTCGGAAATCGCTTTTGATGTCCTAAAGGATATAGAGCCATTTTCTGAGCAACCGACTCTCCGCGAAATTATCGAAGAATTGATTGAGGACTAAGTTGACTGATTCTGCCCATGAGGAAACCTTTCGTAACATTCTCGCAAACATCCTGTCGAAAACTGATGATTCGGATCTTGCCCATATTAATGAAATAGCATTGGAATACAATGCGCTAAATGAGAAATTCGGCATGAGGATTTCTGACCAGCGAGCGGTAAAGATCGCGACTGAATTGGCCTCGGCGCATAAAAGCAAGCTGGAGTTGGGTGCGACAGTTCGGAACGAGTCCACCTTCGATCCATGGCTCGATGAACGCAAGGCAAAGGTCGAGATGCGCAGGGGCGCAGCATACGATCGGCTGTTGATCGAGCGTGGTTGGGGCAAGAGCGTCGTTCGGACACTTGGTAGACAAACCGACAAGATTGTAGAACTTCTGGGAGATCCGGAGGTCGGAGCCAGCTGGAGTCGAAAAGGACTAGTTATCGGTGAGGTGCAGTCGGGAAAGACCGCCACGTATATAGGTGTGCTGAATAAGGCTATTGATCTTGGGTACCAGATAGTCGTCGTGATCGGTGGCCACACTGAGGACCTTCGAAGGCAGACGCAGGAGCGGTTGGACTCCGACCTTATTGGTGATGACACTTCTTTCCGAAGCGATGGGGCCTCGAGGCGACTTAATACACGGATCGGTGTTGGCCGGATCGATGAGAATATCGGAACAACTGCATTGACTTCGGCTCGCTATGACTTCAGTATGAAGACCGCTGAATCCACGACAGTCAATTTGGCCACTGGCAATCCGACCGTATTTGTGGTGAAGAAAAATACTTCTGTTCTGAAGAGCCTCGCCAAATATATCCGTTCGACTGCCGTTGGAGATGTTCATAATGTTCCGCTCGTCGTTATCGACGACGAGTCCGATTGGGCATCTGTGAATACCAGTGCCAAAGACAAGGAGCGGACCGCGGTCAATAGGGCGATTATCGACCTGCTGTCAGTTTCTCGGCGGAACTCCTATTTGGGGATCACTGCGACACCATTTGCAAATATCCTTATCGCAGACGACAAAGAAGCTCGCGACCTTTTCCCGCGTGATTACATCATGGCGTTGGAAAGCCCTTCGACTTATCGAGGGGTCGATTTTTATTTCCCACCTGAGGGTGATGAATCACAGAATATTAATTCGGGTATAGACGATTTTCATGAATTGCTACCCCAGAAGCATAAAAAAGATGCTGTAGTCAATAAGTTGGCTCGAAGTTTGAAAGATGCAATCCTTGCATTCTTTCTCGCTACGGCGGAACGATACCGTAGGGACGGGGCCCAATCGCCCTCCTCGATGATGGTCAATGTATCCAGATTCAATGCTGTCCAGGAAAAATTTTCAATACTAATAGAAGATTATGTGGAATCTGTAGGTGAAGCTATCCTCGCTTCGGCTGGATACTTCGGTGAGAGAAGTGATGCCACTCCCAGGATCATAAGGGAGCTGCAACGAGTAGCAAATGCCCAGTTTGCTTCGCAAAATCTTGATGTACGCGATCTTGGGCCGGAGCTGCAGAAGGTCGCTGAAGATATTCACATTGACCTAGTGAACGGTCTGACGATGAAGGACCGCAATGATCGGTTGGCGACATTCACTCGAAAGTCCCTCGCTGAGTGGAAGCAAAGGCCCGCGATCTACGTGGGTGGGAATGTTCTTGCCCGCGGCCTGACCTTGGATGGCCTGGTCGTTTCCTATTTTACGCGTAGAGCGGGCGCCGCGGACACATTGCTCCAGATGGGGCGCTGGTTCGGGCATCGGCCAGGCTATGACGATTTGACACGAGTCTGGATGGACCGTGAAGTCATCGATCATTTCACCTACGTGGCCGGAGTTTCGCAAGATCTGCGAAATAGCGTTGCCGAAATGCGCGATCTGAATTTGACCCCGAGGGAATTTGGACTGAAAATTCGATTGCATCCGGAGACTTCCTTTCTCATCACAGCAGCCAACAAACAGCGAGCTGGTGTGAAACATGATTCTCCCGGAGTGTTTTCGTACCGAGGTAAGGCATTCGAAACTCACACAATTCCGAACAATGTACAATTGACTGAGCAGAATCGTCAAGCGGTGTTAGGTCTGCTCGAGATGTTGCCCGCTGGAGGCGCTGAACGGTCGTCGGGGAGTCGAAATATCTACTGGCGAGGTGTGGCTCATGAAACTGTTGAAAGTTTCCTTCATGACTTCAGCCTGAATACGAAATTACCTACAAGCAAGGTGTTCGGTATCGGCTCGTCACTGCCTGCGGGCATAGCTAGCGTCGGGCGTCAATGCGGGTGGACTGTCGGCCTCATGAGCGGAAGCGGCAAACATCCGGTGACGTACCTTGCAGAGGCTGATCTTCCGTACGATGTCGATGCGCGTGCATCGTATCGAAACAACGTGGAACTGTCCGAGGACGGGAAGGACTTAAGGCTTTCCCAGCGGAGATTGGCTACCGGAGGAAACATAGTTGCCTCTGTCGCGAGTGAGGAACGGGCTGCGGCTCTGGCCGCCCGAAAAAAGTCCAAATCGTACTCTGGTTCCAACGATTCCGAGCGTGAACTTACACAAAGCGAAGTGCTGAGGGCTGGGCTAAAGAGCCCGATGCTACTCATCTACACCGTTTCGATAGGACCTGAGTCAACGTCGGCGGTAGACGCCAGCATGCCTCCGGAGAAGAGGAATGCCCGTAGACGTCTAAGCGAGTTGAAGGAAGTGCCTGCTTTGGTTATGGCGACTCCGGGACTATCAGAACAGGAAACAAGAGAGGACCTCGAATCTGGAGGAACCAAATTCGGCTCCAAATACATCGTCAATTCTGTTTACGCCAGACTGGAGCTCGGACTCGGTGATTGGGACGATGTAGACGAAGATGAAGGAGCTGGCCCGTGAGTCTATCAGTTGAACGCATCGTGAGATCTTCTCAGTTGGCCGACGGAGAATTCGATGCGCTTGATCATCCGCACTTCAATGTTTGGCTCCAGTCTCGAGCAGGACATTGTCGAGTATCAGTGGGATATACAGGCAGGATTCCTGTAAGACTTCGCTCAAGCCGGGGGTACCGAGTTATCCACGACTTCAGGCAAGAGAGAGCGATGAACTACGTGGTCTTCGAAGAGAGCGAAGCCAGTCTGAGGAGGGCTTTTGCGACTGTCATGGTGGCTGCGTGGGAAAGTAGCCTGGAAAGCGAATCGCCTGAAGCTAGCTTGAGTTCATTCCTTGTTGTAGTGCGAGATCTCAAACAGTTGTTTGGGCGAGGTCGTTCAGGATTTTCCGCAGACGAGCTTAGAGGACTTATCGCCGAGTTGCTGACAATTCAGAGTCTGATCGATCTAGGTGGTGACGCGGAGCGTGTGCTTTCCGGATGGAAAGCGCCTTGGGGCTCTGTGCGAGATTTCGTCTTTTCGGCGACGCACAGTCTCGAGGTGAAGTCGGCCCGACCTGACAGTGGAACTATTACCGTATCTAGCGTCAGCCAGCTGGATCAGGAAGATCATGGACTGCAACTTGCAGTGTGGCCACTTGTCGAAAACGACGTGGATGCTCCTAAGTCAGTGGGCTTTGCGGATGTCCTTTCGGACCTACGTGTCAAATGTGCCAACGACGAAAATGCCCTCCAACACTTAGACGACGCGATCATAGCTCTAGGGCTGGTGAACGCCGACGACGAGCTGAAAGACGTCGCATTCAGCTACGGCGATTGTGCTGTATACGACGTCAAAGATGATTTTCCGCGGATTCGAGCAGGCGATATTGCTGATCAGATCAGAGACGTCTCATATACGTTGAGGACCGGAGATCTGGCCAAGTTCGCCGCCGAGCTTGCCCTGCCTTGATCTGATTTGGCTACGTTTCCATATAGTGAAAAGAGGATTCGACGATGAATGACTTCCACGCCGAGCTCGAAAACGACATTGCGCTACGAGCTAGTGGGCAAGGTATTTTCCAGATACAAGCGTTTGCAGAAGAGCTCGGGAACCGTCTGCAGGACGCAGAAGAAATCTTCGACCTGAACATCGAACCTGTCTCGTGCCACGGCAGAAATCGTAAGCGACTTGAAATCCTCGGGTACGCCGAAGACGGCGGAGACGACTCTCTGATTGTTCTGGTCGGCAAATATTTCGGCGAATCCGGCGCGAAGCTGAACAAAACTGATGCTGACAAGATCTTCGATTTTGGCAAGTCATTCCTGATTCAGTCTGAAGGGGGATACCTCGTCGACTATCTCGAAGAGAGTTCGAAAGAGTACGAGTACGCAGAGTATTTCAAGACGGCCTCAGAGCGATATGAGCAGATTCGTTTCTTCCTGATCACCGACGCGACGATGAGCGACCGAATCAAGCACATTCCTGATGAAACGGTTGCCGGGCTGCGATCAACATTTGAAATATGGGACCTCAACCGGTTCCAGCAGCTGGCCGAATCGCCTTCGGGCAAAGAAGACACAAATGTCGATTTCACTGAGTGGATGCCAGAGGGGCTGCCAATGCTGGCCAGTCAGGACGATTCAGATAATCCAACATTTGTCGGCATCATTCCGGGCACAGTTCTAGCCGAAGTCTATCGTCGTCACGGGACCAGACTTCTGGAATCGAACGTGCGGACGTTTCTGAGCGCACGGGGAAAGGTCAACCGTGGCATCCAACAGACTCTGAAACAGAACCCGGAGATGTTCCTAGCGTTCAATAATGGGCTGTCCACAACTGCGTCAGAGATCTTGTCGACAGGAGATGACCACACTCGTTTCATCGAAAGCATCACCAATTGGCAGATCGTCAACGGAGGTCAGACCACAGCATCATTGGCACACTACCTGAAGAGCAATTCGAGCAACACTCTCGATGATGTATATGTGCAGATGAAGCTGGTGCTCGTTGCCTCTGAGGAGGCTGCGGAGCGAGTATCGGAAATCTCCCGTTATGCCAACAACCAGAACAAGGTCAGCGAAACTGACTTCTTCTCTAACAGTGAATACCACCGGCACATGAGCAGGTTGAGTGCAAAGGTGCTGGCGCCTCGAGCCAGAGGAGCTCAATACAGCACCCGATGGTTCTACGAGCGCACAAGAGGTGAGTTCGATAATGAACGCGCAAATCGGACAGTCGCTCAAGTGAAAGTTTTTGATCTCGAAGTGCCCAAGAGCCAGAAGATCACTAAGACCGACTGGGCGAAGTATCTGAATGCATGGGACCTACTGCCGCACCTTGTCAGCAAAGGTGCTCAGTCGAACTTCCTCGAGTTCGCGAAGAACGCAACAGACCTGTGGGAAAAACAGAAGTCCGCGTTCAATGAGGAATATTTTCGCAATGGCGTGGCAAAGGCGATTTTGTATTCAGCAATCCGCCGTACAGTTGCGCAGGCAAGTTGGTACGAGTCGGGCTATCTGGCGAATATCGTTGCCTACACAATGGCAAAAATCGCGTATGAGATTCCTCGGCATTTCGCCGGATCCGAATTGGATTTCTCTGCAATATGGAAGCGCCAAGAGCTGCCCGAAACAATGCTCGGCTCGATCGACTCAATTGCCGAGACCGTGCTCGCTGTACTGACCGCGGAAGATAGGCCGCAGGCGAACGTAACTCAGTGGGCAAAGCAACAGGCGTGTTGGGAGCGGGTCAAACGCGCACCTATTGAGTTCCGTCCAGAGTTCAAGAAGGCGCTTGTTGACAAGTCTGATGCTCAAGGAAAGCGTACGGAAGCCCGAAAGCTGCAGGCGATGGACAATGAATTCGAGGATGCGGCGCGAGTGCTGGCGGTAGCCCCTGCTGTATGGGAGAAGGCGCTCTCGGAAGGTGTTTCTGAGGGTCTGCTCTCGAGCACAAACGTCGGAATAATTGAGAAGCTTCGCCAGGGTTCTATGGTGCCGACTGCACGACAGTCCAAATCGGTGCTTACTGCTCTGCAGCGGTTGGCAGATTTTGGGGTGGTGGGCAAAGACGAGTTCTGAGAGTGGCCCACGAAAGGGTGAAGACGGGTCATGGGCGTCTTCTGAGCATGCGCGTCTAACTATGGTAGCTAACAAGAGGCGTGACACTAAGCCGGAGCTGGCTCTGCGGTCGATCCTGCACTCTCGAGGGCTGCGCTTCCGTGTGGACTGTTCTCCGATGAAAGGGGTCAGGTCACGAGCTGACATTGTTTTCACCAAGGCGAAGATCGCAGTTTTCGTCGACGGGTGCTTCTGGCATGGTTGCCCGGAGCATTTCATCATGCCCAAGACGAACACAGATTACTGGTCGACGAAGATCAGCCGAAACTCGGAACGAGATTCTGCAGTCAACCGAAAGCTGAAGGACGCGGGATGGACCGTTATCCGGGTATGGGAGCACGAAGACTCTAGTGCGGCCGCCGACCGTATCGAAGCTGAATGGAAGCGAGCAGTGCAGTGATCCGAAGTGCAGGTTCAGTCGATGTATGTGGTTTGAGCTGATTTGAGTTACTTGCCCGGACTCGTTTGAACGGCCTCCCACGCGAAGGTCGCGAGCCAGTGGGACGACACGTACTCGTCTGAAACCGCGGCCTCGAGACCGGGCGCCATCAGCGATTCGACCCGTGTGAACATGCCTTTGGCCTGCGCCATGATGTCATCATTGCCCGTATTCTCCGCGATCGCTTCTAGCCTCGGCGACAATCGCATCACCGATGCCGCGACCGAGAGGCCCAAACCGTAGAGGTGACTCTGGTGGCCATCGGTCGGGTCCAAGACCTTGACTGGGGTGAGTGCCGGCGACTCCGGCGACAACTCCGACAGGAACGCAGGCAGCCACGTTGCCAACTCGTCGTCGGTGAGCACTTCGGCCATGAGGTCGGCCTCGCACAGGCCGGGGGAGAGGAAGTCGTGACCGCTGCGTTCCTGTACGAAATTCCAGGCGGCATCCTCGGCGAAGAATCGGCGAGCTGACCCCGCGATGACATCGACGACATCGTGACGGTCTGCCTCCCGGGCGCCCACCAGGATCCGACGCAGCCCGAACGCGGTGTTCGAATGCACCCCGTGCCGAACCGGCTCGGCAACCTTCCGCAACCATGCGGACACCAAGTCGAATACCGTCTCAGCGAGCACTCGAGCGTTTGTTCCCAACTCCTGCAACTCCGCAACGCTGCTGGCATTGAGCACCCGGTCGAGCTCGACCGCCCACGCCCAGCCATACGGCCGCTCCCACGATGGATTCTCGCGGAGGAACGCCGCCTCGGCGAGCATATTCTCCGCACTCAAATGGGACGACAGGACGTCGAGGGCACGGTCACGCCAGCTCGCATCCTGGGCCTCCTCGGTCCCCAGCAACGACGCCAACAAGTAGTGCATGTGCACGCTGGAATGCCAGTCGAACGAGTTCGCGAACGCGGGATTCTTCTCCGCCGCCGGCACGATGTCGGCAGCACTGCGCGCCAGATGATGGGAGGCGAACGGATAGTCACGGGTGATGTTGCTCAGGGCCACCTCGGCGAAAGGGTGGACGAAGCTGTCGAAAGAGTTCATGGGTAGGGTCCTGTTTGCAGATTTCGGTCAGTTTCACCCTAGCGCGCTAGGAACTCGTGGCTGAGCCGCCCACTCGCACTGAACCGCCGTCTTGACTTCGTCCCGTCCGTTCCTGCGGTGATGAGAGCGGAACCTACGGTGCGAATTGTGGCCAGCAACGAGTCACGTGGCAACCGTGCACAACAGTACGCGTTGATCTGCTCTGCATCGGAAATGCGCCAGTGCCTTCCGCCGCGACGCTGGCCGTTCCGAAGCGCCGTTGTACGCTCAGTGACGATCTGAAATTCAGACAGAGGGCATCCAGAACGACTATTGGAACCGGCGGCGTGACCTCACTAGTCTCGAAACTGTCTATATCGATCAGGCGACAGATCAAGCTCTGATTGTTCCTACCTGTACTGAATCTGCCGCTCAAGAGAACCTCCAACATGCCGAGGAAGTCATGTCCAACTCGCAGATCACTGACCCCGCAGAACCGACTGATTCAGTCGAAGCAAAGACAGTCTCCCGAGCCGAGCGCAAACAGCCGATCGGCCTCTTTGCACTCTCCTCCATCGAGATGTGGGAGCGCTTCAGCTTCTACGGTCTGCAGGTCATCCTTGCCTATTACATCTACTACTCGGCGGCCGACGGCGGACTGGGACTTTCCGAAGGAGAAGCGCTGGCCATCACCGGCGCCTACGGAGGTGCCGTCTATCTGGGACAGCCGATAGGTGCGTGGTTCGCTGACCGGCTCATCCCCGCGCGGACGATGGCCATGGCCGGTGGAATCATCATTATGGCCGGCCACATAACTTTGGCGGCGGTGCCCGGTATCACCGGTCTCATTGTCGGTCTTGTCCTCATCACCATCGGAACGGGTGCCCTGACTCCGAACGTCTACACCATGGTCGGACGCCTCTACAAGGAACTGGGGTGTGACACTTCTCGTAGACAGTCGTTACCAGGAAGGCACGACAGGGAATCATGTCTACGAATCGCAGGACGTTCACGCCGGAGTTCAAAGCCGACGCGGTCCAGTTGGTGGTGCAGGGGCGC
>NZ_BAAAAF010000032.1:0-10773 GCF_037101285.1 Brevibacterium metallidurans | reverse complement strand
CCGGCAGCGGCTCCACTCGAGCCTCGGCTACCGCACGCCCGCCGAAGCGCGCGCCGACTACACCCTTCAGGCCGCGATCGCCGCCTGATCCACAAAGAGATCGTCTACGAAACTTGACACAGCCCACTCCGCTCGTTTGGGCCGCAGCGCGCTTTTGGGGCCGTGCACCGCCCACGATTCGCGCCACGGCCCAATCGAGAAGCGCCACCGCCCAAACGACACCCGCCCCGGCCCAAACGAGACCCACCCCGCGTCATCCGACGTCACAGAATTCACGGACACGTCATCTCCGCCCCCGCGCAACCCCCTAGTCTGTGATCAGCTGCTCGTGGACACCCGCGAGCGGCAACGGCATCGCCGACTTCACGGCCGGCCCGACAGTACAAGGTGGTACTGCTTGTGACATCCCCATCGTCAGTCACCGAGTCCGGACGCCCGTGGGCGCTGACCATCCTCTGGATCGTCCTCATGGCCCCGCTCTCGCTCGCCGGAACGGCCCTGCAGCCGCTCACGCCGATCCCGTACGAGGTGTTCCCGCTCGTCATGATCGGCCCAGCCCTCGCCGCGCTCATCTGCAGACTCGTCGTTCCATCATGGTTCCCGGCACCCGAGGAGACCGCGCCCAAGGCCCGCTACCTGCGCGCGATCGGCGGCACCGTCATCGCAAGCATCGCCTTCATCGCCGTGCTCGTGGCACTGCTCGAAGGCGGCAATCCTGCCCTGCCGGTGGGCTGGGCCCCGGTGCTCGGGGTCATCGCGGTCATCATCGGACTCACGCTCGGCGGACTGCTCGAGGAGATCGGCTACCGCGGTGTGATGTACCGGGCGCTCGCGACCCGCATGGGCCCCGTCCTCGCGATCATCATCAACGGCGTGTTCTTCGGCCTCTGCCACCTCCAGTACTTCGGGGCCGGCCTGCTCGCGGTCGCGCTGTTCGTCCTCTCGACGGTCTTCATGGACGTCGTGATGGTCGCCCTCTGGACCGGTTCGTGGAATCAGCGAGTGATGGTCGCGACCCTCTTCCACGGCGTCGTCAACGTCGCGCTCGCCCTCATCGGCGATCCGATGACGAGCCTCCGAGCCTTCGCCGTGCTCGCCCTCGCCACGGCAATCGCGGCGCTCGTAGCCGTGCCGCTCGGCCGTCGCCTGAGGGTCGGCGATCTCCGCCCACCGGCCACCCAGACCGCCAGCCAGCCCGCCTGACAGCCAGCCCGCCTGACGGCCACCCAACCAGCCTGACAACCGCACCCCCATCCTCCCATTGAACAGGAGCCGGGAGGTCTGTTCGCGCTCCCGGTCTAGCATGGGGATCATGGGGAAGACAATCGTCATCATCGGTGCCGGCCTCGCCGGAACCACCGCCGCCAGAGAGCTCAGCCAGGCGGGTCAGCCCGTCACCCTCATCGACCCGGAGGCCGGTGACACGTACGAGCGCCCGCCCCTGTCGAAGCACCTCTTCGACGACTCCCGCTACCACCTGCCGTACCATCTCGAGTCCGATGAGGGCATCACGTTCGTTCGCCACCGCGCTGTGTCGCTCACCCTCGCCGAGGCGGGATCCGAGTTCGCCGGCACCGTGCACCTGGCCTCGGGGGAGACGCTCGACTTCACACACTGCATCCTCGCCACGGGCATGGAGGCCAACCGGCCCGAGGTCCCGGCCTATCCGGATGCGCTGCCGGTCTACAACCTCGGCGAGGCGGAGTGGATCCGGAACTTCGTCGCCGAGGCGGACGAACCCCTCGACGTCGGTGTCCTCGGATCGGGGTACCTCGGGATCGAGGTCGCCAGCGCCGCCGTCGCCGCCGGGCACAGAGCCACCGTCTACCTCCGCGGGACCGAGCCTCTGCGTCGGCAGCTCTCGGCGCCGGTGCGGCAGGCGCTCTTCGCCAAGCACGCCGAGGCGGGGGTGAGGTTCATGACCAACCTCGAATCGGTCGAGGCGATCCCGGCCAACGTCCACGACCTCTTCGTCACCAGCGTCGGCGCCCGGCCGGTGCGCATCCCCATCGACGGGACGCTGCCGACGACCGATGAGCATGTCGCCGACCCCGAGGGCACGGTTGCCGGGGAGGCCCCGACGTTCGCGTGGGACGTCGACGCGCGCCTGGCCACCGCCTACCCGGGCGTCTGGGCTGCGGGTGATTGTGCCCACATCACCGGCGGCCGGTTCCCGCTGACCCATCCGTGGGCGTGCGAGCCGGTCGCGGAGAGTCACGGGAAGTACCTCGCCCAGCAGATCCTCGCCGAGGCGGCCGACCGTGGCGTGGATGGTGCTCAGTCCTCGTCCGGTGAGTCGGAGCCGTGGTCGGACGTTCCGTGGCACTGGAGCTTCCAGGGCCCGGAGAAGGTGTTCACAGCCGGTCTGACCAGCACTGATGCCGACGATACTATCCTGCGCCGGGATCCGAGCGGGGAGAAGTTCCAGGTCTTCCACTTTGCGGGACCGGATCCGGAGGCCGAGCTCATCGGCGTCGAGACGCTCAACTGGCCGCCGATGCAGGCCGCTGCCAGGCGGGTGCTCGCGGGCGATCATGTGCCCACGCGGGCGCAGCTCGAGGACCCGGATTTCGACTTCAAAGCGCACAGTCGCTTGTGAGTCCATCTGGAGGTCATCGCGTAGACTTCCTGTGTTCCATCCCAGTCGCCGACGAGAGAATCTTTACGTACATGGACATGGCCAAGCTTGCTGCCGAGCATGGACTCGCCAGAGTGGGTGGGCGGCCGTCACTCTTCGCCTACATCAAGCAGTTGTGGAAGCGCAGCGATTTCACGCTGACGCTGTCCCGGTACCGGATCCAGTCCGAGAACGAACGCAATCGGCTCGGCATGCTCTGGGTCGTGCTGCGTCCGACGTTCTCGGCCCTCATCTACGGCACGATCTTCGGTGTGCTGCTCAAGGGCGCCGGGGTCCGGCCGGACGACTTCGTGCCGTTCGTCGTCATCGGCGTCTTCATGCTCGAGTTCTTCAACTCGTCGATGACGGGTGGGTCGAAGTCGATCATCTCGAATGCCTCTCTCGTCCAGTCGCTGCCGTTCCCGCGCATCGTCCTGCCGATCGCGACGGTCATGCAGAACCTGCTCAATTTCATGCCGACGATGGCGCTGATGATCATCGTCGCGATGATCTACGGGGCCAGGCCGTCGTGGGAGTGGCTGCTCTTCATCCCGCTGATCATCCTCTTCTGGATCTTCAACCAGGGTGTCGCGTTCATCTTCGCCCGCGTGACCGTGCATTTCCGTGACCTCAGCCAGGTGACGCCGTTCATCTCGCGGATGATCTTCTACACCTCGGGCGTGTTCTTCTCCCTCAATGAGATGATCCAGCGCCTCGGCAAGCCGGAGCTGCAGCCGTTGGCAGACTGGCATCCGCTCAACGAGGTGCTCTCGATCTCGCGCGGCATCCTCATGAACGGCTATGAGATTCCGTACGAGTACTTCGGGTACTTCGCCGTCTGGGCTTTCGGGATCTTCGTGTTCGGCTTCGTCTTCTTCTGGCAGGCCGAGGAAAGGTACGGTCGCGATGAGTGAGGCAGAGAAGGTCCACACCGAGGCGACCGAGAAGACCGATCCGGTCGTCATCGCCGACGACGTCCATGTCGTCTACAAGACGCTGGCGACGGGCAAGAAGCTCAAGCTCGGCGGTGCCGGCGGCATGCTGCAGAAGACCCGTGGACTGCGCGAAGTGCATGCGCTCAAGGGCGTGAGCTTCGTGGCGCATGCGAATGAGTCGATCGGCGTCATCGGCAGCAACGGTTCGGGCAAGTCGACGCTCATGCGGGCGATCACCGGGTTGACCCCGACCTCGCAGGGAGCGGTGTATGCGAGTGCGCGGCCGAACCTCCTCGGCGTGGGTGCGGCCCTCATCCCCGATCTTTCGGGTGGACGCAACATCATCCTCGGCGGGCTGGCTCTGGGTCTGACCCGGGCGCAGGTCGAGGAGAAGTTCGATGACATCGTCGACTTCACGGGTCTGGGTGACTTCATCGACATGCCGATGCGCACGTACTCCTCGGGCATGTCGCAGCGTCTGAAGTTCGCGATCGCCACCGCGGTCCAGCATGAGATCCTCATCGTCGATGAGGCGCTGGCGGTCGGTGACAAGAAGTTCCAGGAGCGCAGCGAGGGGCGGATCCGTGAGATCCGGGAGAACGCGGGAACAGTGTTCCTCGTCTCGCACTCGATGCGGTCGATCAAGGACACGTGCAATCGCACGCTGTGGATCGAGAAGGGCGTGCTCAAGGCCGACGGCCCCACCGACGACGTCGTCAAGGAGTACGAGTCGTACAAGTAGGGGAACGCGTTTCGGATGGGTTCGACAACCTTGTGCGACGAGCAAACTCAATAATGTAGTTGGCTGTCAGGATCCTCCATCTGTTGGATTGGTCGTGCAATGAAGTCCAAGCGTGCTCCCACTGAAGGAATCGCATGAAGTCTTGATTTTCCTCTGTTCCGTGGACTCGAAATATTCGCCAGCCTCCGGGGGCGCGAAGTTCCTGGCACGGTTACTGCGATCTGGTGCCGGTCGTCTATTGCTACAGGTAGAATCAGTTCGTTGAACGCAACTCCATTCCGTCGTGCGTCAAGCTAATCTGCTGATGCCTACGAGAGGCCATCTCATGAAGATCACCGTTGTCGGCACCGGGTACGTTGGACTGTCGAACGCGGTCCTTCTGGCTCAGTACAACGAGGTTGTCGCTGTGGACATCGATCGGTCTAAGATCGACTCCATTAACAGCGGCGTTTCGCCCATCGAAGACCAGGACATCCAGCGGTATCTCACTGATAAGCCGTTGCGGCTGAGTGCCACAAGCGATCTGAGCCAAGCCGTTCGAGATTCGGAATTCGTCATTGTCGCAACTCCTACGGACTATGACACCGAAACTGGGGAATTTGACACCTCGTCTGTCGAAACTGTGATCAATCAAGTTCGAAGCCTTGCTCCGCATGCAACGATAGTCATCAAATCCACAGTGCCCGTCGGTTTCACCCGGTCGTTGCAACGGGAACACGCCACGCGGCAGATTCTGTTCTCTCCGGAATTCCTTCGCGAAGGGCAAGCGCTGCACGACAACTTGCATCCGTCGCGCATCATCGTTGGAGATTCGACTGAGCTTGGGCGCAGATTCGCTGAGCTTCTCAGTGAGGGTGCACTTGACGATGACACGCCAATCCTGCTGACGGATCCTACCGAGGCTGAAGCAATTAAGTTGTTTGCAAACACATACCTTGCGCTTCGGGTTGCATACTTCAATGAGCTCGATACGTATGCTGCCACCCATCGCCTCAATACGCGTCAGATCATTGAAGGCGTGAGCCTAGATTCGCGGATTGGAGCTCATTACAACAACCCCTCCTTCGGATATGGAGGGTACTGTCTGCCGAAAGATACTAAGCAGCTCTTGGCGAACTATACGGACGTGCCACAGGACCTCATTGCGGCAGTCGTGGACGCGAACCGAACACGGAAAGACTTCATTGCTGAGGATATTCTTCGTATGAATCCTACGACTGTGGGAATATATCGGCTTACAATGAAGTCAGGTTCAGACAACTTCAGGTCGTCGTCGGTGCAGGGTGTTATGAAACGAATCAAGGCGAAGGGCATCGAAGTTATCGTATATGAACCCAATCTTCACGAGAGCTTCTTCTTCCGTTCAGAAGTCGTCAATGATTTCAGTGAGTTCGAGCGACGTAGCGACGTAATCGTTTCTAATCGGATCACGGTGGAACTCAAAGCGGTCGTGGACAAGGTCTATTCGCGTGACATTTTTGGTCGGGACTAGGCTTCGTAAGTAGGAAAGTCGCTAAAGCTGGTCAAGTGGTGGACTCGCTGTTCCACAGCCCCCGAGTGTCATGGACGATCTTCTGAGTGAGAAGCTTGCGATCGATGCGGGCGAACTCGTAATGGTCAACGAGGAGGAGGACAATGTCGGCTGCCTCGACTGCAGCGTACAGTTCGGTGAGAGTGACGTTCTCCCGTACCTCGAGGTCGGAGGGCAGCTTATCGATGTTCGGCTCGACTGCCATGATCGTTGCCTCGGGAAGCTCATCGGAGAGCTGGTTGACGATCCGACGAGCAGGGCTCTCGCGCAGATCGTCGATGTTCGGCTTAAACGCGAGGCCGAGAGCAGCGACGCGGACGTCCTTGATCCGTTTGGCCTGGGGCAAGAGCTTGTCGAGCACGAACTGCGGCTTCGAATCGTTGACCTCGCGCGCAGTCTTGATGAGCGAAGAGTGCTCAGGTGTCGTGGCGACGATGAACCACGGGTCGACGGCTATGCAGTGCCCACCGACGCCCGGTCCTGGCTGCAGGATGTTCACTCGCGGATGATGGTTGGCCAAGTCGATGAGCTCCCAGACGTTGATGTCGAGCTTATCGGCGATCATCGAGAGTTCATTCGCGAAAGCGATGTTGACATCGCGGTAGGCGTTCTCAGTCAGCTTCGACAGTTCTGCGGTGCGCGCGTCGGTCATGAGGAACTCGCCCTCGCAGAAGAGCTGGTAAAGGTCGCGTGCGCGTTCGCCCGCGTTGCCATTGAGGGTGCCGACGATCCGGTCATTCGTGCGGAGCTCGATCATGATGCGACCCGGAAGCACGCGCTCAGGGCAGTGTGCGAAGTAGATGGTCTGAGCGGTCCCCGGCTCGAGCGTGAGATCAGGGCGAGTACTGAGAACAGTCTGAGCGAGGAACTCTGTGGCACCAGGAGGGGAAGTCGACTCGAGGATGATGACTTCGTTGCCCTCGAGCAGAGGGGCGATCTGCTTACCCGCAGTCTCGATATACGACAGGTCGGGCTCATGCCCGTCGGTGAATGGAGTGGGCACCGCCACGATGTAGTTGTCAGCGTGGGGAGTTTTGGTGCTCGCCTTGAGGAACCCCTGCGACACGACGCCGGCCACCGTCGTGGCCATATCCGGTTCGACGAACGGCACCTTCCCTTCGTTGATGACGTTGACGTTCTTCTCGTTGATATCGACTCCGATCACATCAGCGCCGGTGCTCGCTAGGATGGCGGCAGTAGGCAAGCCGATGTAACCAAGGCCAATCACGGCGACTGTAGGCCGCGCGTGCTTCGTAGGCGCATTCATGAAAGGGAACTCCAAGTCGTCAGGGCCGTGAACGTCCTCGGCCGCTAAGGGTGCGGGTGTATGTACAGTTGACTGGATAGGCCGAGCGGTGAGGTAGGTGGAAGTGAGAGGCACGATCGGACTTCAAACAGGCATAACCATATCAATGTGCCAGTAACCTGGTGTCACAAACCGAGCCGTAGAACGTGACGATTCGGTCACCAGTCTATAGCAAGCGAGACCTCCATCCTGACCTCGTCGCCTGCGAGCAATTTCCGCCCTCCGATAGATGATATATTGTGATCGATGCGCCGCGAACAACTATCACGCACACGAAGTCAGAAAGCGAACTCCTAGCCAGTGCGAATGTCGAGCTCGCCAAACCGGCGCGAACACCGCTGAACGCGTGAAGTAGTTGTAACAGAGGAGAATGAGTGAATAATGCCGTGACCGCTAACGCAAAAGTCATGATTATCTACGGTACGCGACCGGAGGCTATCAAATTAGCGCCGGTCATCAAGGCTTTCGAGCAAGATCCGACGCTGACGCCAATCGTCGTAGTCACGGCGCAACACCGAGAAATGCTTGACCAAGTCAATGGCGTATTCGAAGTAATCCCGGATGTCGACCTAAACCTTATGGCGCACGGTCAGACGTTGAACGATATCGCTGGCACCGTGATCTCGCAAATTGACGAAATTCTCGACATGTACCGACCTGCTGCCGCCGTAGTGCAAGGCGACACCACAACGGTAATGGCCGCGGCGATTGCATCTTTCAATCGCGAAATACCCGTCGTTCATCTGGAAGCAGGACTCCGTAGCGGAAACATCCAATCACCATTCCCGGAGGAAGCAAACCGCAAAATAGTTTCCCAAATTGCAAGCATTCATTTGGCCCCTACGGAGGTGTCTCGCACCAACCTACTCACTGACGGTGTACCCGACGATCGTATCCATGTTATTGGAAATACGGTGATTGACGCGCTGAACTGGGCAGTCTCACGACCTCCACGTGATGGTCACCCGTTGTCCAATCGACTGGAAACCGACACCAGACGTGTCTTGCTGGTCACAACCCATCGTCGCGAGAACTTGGGTGCGCACATGGTGAGCATCGGTCGTGCTATGAGGCAACTTGCACTCAAATTCCCCGACCTTCTCATTGTTTGGCCAGCCCATAAGAACCCAGAAGTGAGAGCGTCCATCACGCCTCAGATCGAGGATGTCGGGAATATCATTTCCACCGAGCCGCTCGAGTACGGTGAGTTTTCGCGTCTCCTCGCAAGGTCAGACATTGTGCTCACTGACTCGGGAGGGATCCAAGAAGAGGCGCCTAGCTTAGGGAAGCCCGTTCTGGTCCTTCGCGAAAACACTGAGAGACCCGAAGCGGTCGCGGCTGGTGGAGTCAAACTGATCGGTACAAACACAAACCGCATCGTCGATGAAGTAAGTACGCTCCTAGACGACGATGAAGCCTACAGCAGCATGGCGAACGCCATGAATCCCTACGGGGACGGCCGTTCGGCTGAAAGATGTTTAACAATCATTAAGAAGTTTCTGAATATCTGAAAAAGCGGCACTTAACGGGCGCTAGTAATATAAATAATTTGGCGGCCCGCATGCCGTCCGAGAACAAGCTGGCGCCGGATCGAACAGGCCCAACGCGATCGTGAATCAATGCGAGCGTCATCCGTGATCGGGCTAATAAAGATTATCAACATTGACTTCCAGCTGGACAATTCCAGTTTGATTGTTTTGCGACCTCATATTTTCGGCAAACTACTTCGTTGTTACGTTGGACGTGTGACGACGCACTTTCCGCAGAACGACCCTCAGGTCGCCGGATTGAACTTGTTATGCTAGAATTAGACGAATGCGCTTTGAAAATGTCTGCGCTGAGTATTGGTTTTCTATGAGGGGTCACGTTGAGCGTTTACACTTTTTGGCAAAATCGATCTTCGGCATCTGCGCCGCCACCCTATGTGCTGCTGTGCCTCGTCAGCATGGAGAGAGCTCTCGGAGACAATTTCACGTTAGTTTCGTCCAGAAATCTTGCCGAAGTTCTTGGCGATGACGTTCCGCATAAACACTGGCGTTTTACTAGTTTAGGGTCCGCAGAAAAGATCGAAGTCAGGTCTATTGTCGCCAAGTCTGACTATTTACGAATGAAGTTAGTCGGAGACAAGGGCGGCTACTGGATAGATGCCGACACGCTGGTGTTCCGTGATTTCACGAGTGTTCTGGATCGTGAATTGCATAAAGGCAAGCTGCTGTGGCATAGTGAGCAACTATTTGGGGCTGAAGCGAAAAACGAAATATTGCTTACTGCTGCAGAAAATATGTTCACCCAGGAATATCAGACGTGGGGAAATCCTGGCGGTATAAAGGATCTTGTTGAATCAAATCCCGACATGATTGCGAAGATCGATTTCAATATGATAGCAACTAAATCATCCCCGGAGTATGGGTTTAGCAATCAAGAAGTTGTTCTGGATCGCCAAATGCCGGTATCCGATTTTCTTGCGAACCCGGATCAGCGAATCCTTAAACTATATAACACAGCACTTTCTGATTCGAGCATTTCTGATGTATCCGTCGAGGAATTTCTAGATAGCTCGACACTTTTGGCGAAGATTTTTCTCTCTGTGGAAGACAGAAAGTTTTGGGTCGAGCGCTCGAAGGCGTTTGTGGAGTCACATTTTTAACCTCGTCGTTTCAGGATTTGGACCGTCTGATTCGAGTGCCTCGGGAGCTTCTGACCAGGGATGATGGCGTCGTTTTCATGAGCCTGATAAATACGTCACCGTGATCATCGACCTTACCCCGATCAGCCAGGGGCAGG
This sequence comes from Brevibacterium metallidurans, assembly GCF_037101285.1. Lineage (NCBI taxonomy): Bacteria > Bacillati > Actinomycetota > Actinomycetes > Micrococcales > Brevibacteriaceae > Brevibacterium > Brevibacterium metallidurans. Next base: position 858 of record NZ_BAAAAF010000032.1, on the reverse strand, counting down.
CCCGGGACCTTCTCGACTTGGTGCCTGGACGGTCGAAGCAGGTATTCAAACAATAGTTGAGAGCCCGTCCGAACGCTTGGCGTGATGGCATCGACGTCGTGGCGATGGACGGATTCTCCGGGCTCAAAGGGGCCTCGGCTGAGGAGCTACCCGATGCTGTCGAAGTCATGGACCCGTTCCATGTTGTCAAACTCGCCGGCGTTGTTCTCGACGAGGCACACCGCCGTGTTCAACAGGAGACCACCGGCCACCGCGGCCGAGCTGGGGCCCACTGTCTCGGGCGAGAAGAACCTTGCACACAGGGGCTGATCTGCTTACGACCAGGCAGCAGGAGAGGGTTGCGGGTCTCTTCGGCGACCCGAGTTTCACCGAGGTAGGAGTCGCCTGGGCTGTGTACCAAGACGTTGTGAGCGCCTATCGAACCGTCGACCGTGATGAGGGCAAGAGGCTTTTGCTCAGAGTCATCGATGCCCTAACAACGAGCGTGCCGACCGAGTTCATTGAGCTTAAGAGGTTGGGAAGGACTCTGAAGCGTCAAGCTGCTGATGTGCTCGCGTTCTTCACCCGGCCGGGGACGTCGAATGGTCCGACTGAGGCGATCAATGGCAGGCTTGAACATCTTCGCGGGTCTGCTCTGGGGTTCCGTAACCTCACGCACTACATCGCGAGATGTCTGCTCGAGTCCGGTGGATTCAGACCGGTTCTACACTCTCGTTTACGATGAGCCTTGAGGGCTCTTCGCAGCTGAGAGTGTAGTCGGGTTGGGCGCGTCGGTCGCTGGATAGGGGTCGAGGCCCTCCGAGGATGGAAGTTCTGACACTGCCCATCCTGAGGACCTCGACATGGATCACGCTACCT
>NZ_BAAAAF010000031.1:0-12443 GCF_037101285.1 Brevibacterium metallidurans | reverse complement strand
ATTCAGCGATTAACTACCGACCGCCCGTCGAGGTCCATTCCGAATGGATCAACCAGTCCGGGACAGAACCCGCGGCTGCTTAGGAAACCAAGAATAGGAGCCTCTACGAAACCCGGGGCTTGACACGCCGTTGGCGTTGCCGGTTGTCGTCCCGGCGGTGTTGATCGTGCCCTTGAACGTAAAGGCACCCGTCGAATGGTTGTACCGCCAGATCTTGAACTGGTTGCCTCCGCTGACGAAACCGCCGAAGTAATACTGGTCCGTCGACAGGTCGACTGCTCCGCCGATCAGACTGCCGTTGAACGAACCCGTAGTTGTGGTGGCTGTGTTGTAGGTGCGTCCGGTATCCGTCCAGGTGTTGGTCGAATGGTCGAACACATACATTCTCAACGACTGAGCGTTCGGAGTGCGGTCGTAGGCGTAGATGGGATCACCGCCCGACCCGATTCCGAGTCCGTTGAATTGCGTCGAGATTCGCACGGGAGAGCCGACATCCTCGACCACGCCTGTCGCGCTGATCCGCCGGAGCTGACCACTGACCACTCCATTGGCGGTAGTGCTGGCCACCGAGTACACGTTTCCTGTCGTGCAGTACATGGTCGCCTGTGGTTCCACCCGGGTCGGCACCGGGGCAGATTCTGACTTCGTCGGCGCAGGGGACGTGGACGGTACGGGCGCAAGGTGTGAGGCGTCGCCGCTGTCTTGGAGACCGGAGCCCGAAGATTCCTCGCTCGGCTGCGACGACTCGCTCGGTGAAGGCGATTCTGTCTGCTCCGTGGTCGACGACCCCGATGAAGACGGCCCGGAACCCAGGCTCGACCCAGCGGCGTGCGCAGCAGAGGCGGGAGAGAGGACTCCGGTCATCGACAGCAGCAGGGCGAGCACGATCGTCGCGCACACGAGTGCGCGGATTCGCGACGCGAGGCCGGTGGTCTGCCGGGGGTTCGCGGAGAATATGGACCTGGAGAACGCCATACTGATCCTCAATGAAAGTGGTGCTGGTGGTTCGGGGATGCCTCTGATCCGGGGGACGGGGATATTGGGGATGTCACGTGCGAACCGCGTCTGGACACGCGAGGGTTGGTTGCACGTTCAACGAACAATCTACTACGCGGGAACATGGTTCCGGTCACAAATTCATAACATTCACAAGATTCCCTGTGATCCGGCTGATCGTCTGCCTTGTCAACTGAGCCTGTCACCAGAGGCGACTCCCCTGCGGTGGAGCCAATCCCGCCACCTGCCACTTCACCTGTATTGAGCGGATCGTCAGCCGACACGTGTCGCCGAGAATTCATCTTCCATCGCGCCCGGAATCGTCTGGTCATCGATCACGCCGCAGTCACGACGCTCACCGATCATCAGAGAAGCCTGTGAACGCAGGCGCTCCGAGGACCTTACGCAGACCGCGACGAGCCCACGTCGGCTAACACGACATCGGGCATCCGCCCGGCGACATGGTCACCGACCGAAGGCCCGAAGACCGCGACGGTTCACCGCCACGGAAGCCTGCGCCTCTACCCCCGCGCGACCGCTTCGACCGCAGCCGCGACGGCCGGCGCAACCCGCTCGTCGAGCGCCCCGGGAACGATGTAGTCCGCGGCGAGCTTGTCCCCGACCAGGGCCGCGATCGCACTCGCGGCCGCTAGTTTCATCTCCTCGGTGATGTACGTGGCACCGGCGTCGAGGGCTCCGCGGAAGACACCGGGGAATGCGAGGACGTTGTTGATCTGATTGGGGAAGTCGCTGCGCCCGGTGGCGACGACCGTCGCGTACTGGGCGGCGACGTCGGGCGCCACCTCGGGGTTGGGATTGGACAGCGCGAAGATGATCGCATCATCGGCCATCGACCCGAGCAGCTGCGGGTCGACCGTGCCCGAGGACAGCCCGATGAAGACGTCGGCCCCATCCAGGGCCGTCTTCATGTCACCGCGCAGTCCGCGCGGATTCGAGTTCGCCGCGATCGCCTTCTTCGTCTCGGTGAGGTCGTCGCGCCCGGATTCGACGATGCCCTTCGAGTCGAGGACAACGATGTCGGAGACGCCCGCCTCGTGGAGGATCTTCGTCACCGCGACACCAGCGGCACCGGATCCGGAGATGACGACGGTGAGGTCCGTGATGTCCTTGCCCACGACGCGGGCGGCGTTCATCAGGGCCGCGAGGACGACGATCGCCGTGCCGTGCTGGTCATCGTGCATGACCGGGATGTCGAGGGCGGCCTTGACCCGGTCCTCGATCTCGAAGCACCGGGGTGCGGAGATGTCCTCGAGGTTGATCGCCCCGAACGTCGGCGCGATCCGCTCGATCGTCTCGACGATCTCGTCGACGTCGTTGGTGTCGATGACGATGGGAATCGCGTTGAGTCCGGCGAAGCGCCGGAACAGCGCGCACTTGCCCTCCATCACCGGCAGGGATGCGGTCGCGCCGATGTCGCCGAGTCCGAGGACGGCCGAACCGTCGGAGATCACCGCGACGAGGCGGCCCGTCCAGGTCAGGGTCTTCGCCCGCTCCGGATCTTCGGCGATCACCGTGCAGACGCGGGCCACACCCGGGGTGTAGGCGATCGAGAGGTCCCGCTGGGTCTCGAGCGGGCGGGTGAGTTCGACGGCGAGCTTCCCGCCGTGATGTCCGGCGAAGATCTCGTCTTCGGTGATCGCAGCGGCCTGAGCCTGTCCCTTGTCATCGGCGGTCGGTGTCGTCATCGTGGATCCTCGTCGTTGTGAACGGCGCACCTCGGCGGCCGTTGAAGCGTGGGCCGGACCGCGAACACGGTCGGGCGGGTGTGCGGTCGCCGGAGGGATGGACGGTGACATCAGGCGATTCCGACCGACCCGGGTGAGGGTCGGAGGATCGCGCGTTGCACGGCCGGCTCGCCGTGGCGAGCACGGACTGATCGGGTCGGCCGTGCGTCGTGTCAGCATAACCCATCGAAGAGACCCCCAGCCGCCGCCGAGGCGAACGCCGAGTTGCGCGCGAATTCGTCGCCGCCGAGGCGATCGCCAGGTGACGGGACGGCCTTCCCTCCCCCGGCGGCCGCCTCCCGTCAGAGCGTGATGCGACCGCCGTCGGGGAGGATACGGCGCAGCATGTCCGAGAGCGTGACCGCCCCGACGATCTGCCCGTCGCGCGTGACGACGGCGAGCTGTTCCGCCTCATCGCGCATCCTGGTGAGCGCCTCATGGACGGGAAGGTCCGCTGCGAGGACGAGGCAGTCGCGGGTGACCTCCTCGATGCCGTGGTCGGCGGGCAGGAGGAGGACGTCGCGGACGTGGACGACTCCGGGTTCGGCACCCGCCCGGTCGACGAGGATGCGCATGTGTCCCGACTCCGCTGCCGCATCGCGCACCAGCCCCGCCCCGGCCGTCTCCGGTACGGAGGTCAGGGGCACCGAAGGCACCGGCAGCAGTCTGCCCACGCTCATCCGCTGGAGTTCGAAGACGTGAGCGAGCTGATCCCGGTAGGAGTCGTCGAGTTCGCCGGCCGCCGCCGAATGCTCGACGAGCTGCCGGATCGTGTCGATGTCCTGACCGCCCAGGGCTCGGCTCTCAGCCGGGGTGTGGCCGCTTGCGGTGACGAGCCGGTTGGCGATCGCGTTGACCCACACGAGCAGGGGTCGCAACACCCACGCGAGCCCCCGGGCGGGCACGGCGATGATCGTCGCCGCAAGCTCCGGATGGGCGATCGCCCACGACTTCGGCGCCATCTCGCCGATGACGAGGTGGAGGAAGGTGACGAAGAGCAGGGAGAGGACGAACGCCGCGGCATCGGCGAGCCAGAACGGTGCGCCGAAGGTGCTCAGAACCGGGGTGAGCCACGCATCCATTGCCGGTTTGGTGATCGCACCGAGCGCGAACGTGCAGATCGTGATGCCGAACTGGGCGACGGCGAGCATGATCGTCAGCTCGTTCATCCCGCGCAGGGCGGCCCGCGCGCTCACACTCGTCGGCGCCTGCTCTTCGAGGCGGTGGCGACGGGCTGCGAGCAGGGAGAATTCGATGATGACGAAGAAGGCGCTGAGCACGATGAGCAGCACGGTGGCAACCGTGACGAAGAGGGGCGATTCGGTCATGAGGCGCTCCCTTCGTCGTCAGCATCGTCTCCGTCGACCGTCTCCACGAGGGTCACGCGCATCTCTCCGGGCACATGCCGCTCGACGGTGAGGACCTCGATGTCGAGTTCACGGTGCACAGGATCGTCGGCGAGGAGATCGGAGGCCTCGGCGAGGACGGGGACCGCGATCCGGTCGCCCACCTCGGCGAATCCGCCGATCGTCGCGATGACGAGACCGGCGAGGGTTTCGAAATCCCCTTCGGGCAGGTCGAAGCCGACGATGCGCCTGACTTCGTCGAGCGGCATGCCGCCGTCGGCCAGCCACGTCCGTGGGGCCTCTTCGACCATCTCGGTGGGACGGTCGTCGTCGTGTTCGTCGGTGATCTCCCCGACGAGCTCCTCGGCGACGTCCTCGGTCGTGAGGATCCCGGCGAGATCGCCGTATTCGTCGATGACGCAGGCGAGCTGCGAATCGGCGCGGTTCATCTCATCGAGCGCATCGGGCAGCGCCATGAGGGTGGGGACGACGACGGGCTCGCGCATGATCGTCGTCACCGGGGCGCTCATCGGCTGGGTGGTGCGCAGCAGGTCGACGAGTTCGACCACGCCGATCGGTGCCTCGGTCTCGTCGAGGACCGGATAGCGGCTGTGGGCGTGGGCCATGAGTTCGCGCAGCTCCCCCAGGGTCGCCTCCCCACTCACCGTGGCCACCCGGGATCCCGGAATCATGGCGTGTTCGACGTCGGCGTCGGGGAACTCGAGGACGCGGTCGATGAGGAGCGAGAGGTCCTCGGGCAGGTCGCCGGTCTGCCGGGACTCCTCAATGACGCGGCGGAGTTCGTCGGCGGAGACGCTCGAGTCGACGTCGTGGACGGGTTCGACGCGCAGGAGTTTGAGGAAGAGGTTCGCGGCGACGTCGAAGATCGCGATGAGCCACCCGAACACGGCGAGGTAGATCTGCGTCGACCGGGCCAAGGCGAGCGCGAGCGGTTCGGGGGCGGCGATCGCGAGGTTCTTCGGGTAGAGCTCACCGAAGATCATCTGCACGATCGTCGCGAGGAGCAGGACGCCGACGGTCGTCACGGCAACGGTGACCGCGGCCGGGATGTCGAGTCCGCCGAGGAGCCGGCCGAGGGACTGCCCGATCATCGGTTCGGCGACGTAGCCGACGAGGAGGCCGGTGACGGTGATGCCCAGCTGCGCGCCGGAGAGCATGAAGGAGGTGCGGCGGGTGACGGCGAGCGCGCGTTTCGCCGCAGGATCGCCTGTCTCCGCGCGGGCGGCCAGTCGCGCCCGGTCGACGGACATGTACGCGAACTCCTGCGCGACGAAGTATCCGTTGGCGGCGATGATGAGGAGGACGAGGAGGCTGCCGAGCAGCAGCATCACGATGTCAGATCCCATGGGGTGTTCACCCCCAGCCGGGTCGGAGACGGTTCAGCGCGTCGATGCGCGCCCTGTGCACAACTGCAACTGTCGCTGGGGTCGTCGGACGGCGACCCCTTATCCGCGGCGGTTCCCACGTGCGGCTTCACTCCCATTTCGGTCTGCGGACCATCGGTCCTTGAAACATCAAGTTCCCCTCCAGCGTACCAATCCCGGTCAGCGTCGATGCTCAGTCGATTCGAAGCTCCCCGGCTCTCATCCGGTGCGAAGGTCGTCGACCGCGTCCTCGCCGAGGCGGTCGGTGCCTGACTCTGCCACGAGTCCGCGCAGGTAGGCGCTGAATCCTCCGTGGCAGCGGCCGTGCATCCTCGCCGAGGTGACCACCCGGCAGTCGTCGGTGCGGTGGATCGCCCCGCCTGCCTCCGCTGCTGCGGCGACGATCGCCGCATCCTCGCCGAGGCGCAGCGGCGGGCAGCCGCCGATGCGGGTGTACAGCGACCCTCGGACCCCGAGGTTGGCACCGAAGATATGGTCGTGTCCCTCGCCGAGGCTGTGGCCGGCGAACCAGGCATCGACGAGCGCCCCGGTGCCTGGGGTTCGGCGCGGTTCGACCGTGCCGACGACGCAGTCCGCGCCACGGTTTGCATGGTCGCGGTGCACGGTGAGCCAGTTGACCGGGACACGACTGTCGGCGTCGGTGAAGGCGAGCCAGGTGGAGGCGAGCGCCCCTGGATCCGCCTCGGCGATCGTGCTCAGCGCCGCGTGCGCGGCGGCGTCTCTGGCCCGCCCGACGTTGCCGAACGGCACGGCCATGGGGGTGACGAGTGGGTGCCTGTCGGCGAAGCCGCGGATGAGGCCGGCGGTGGAGTCGGAGCAGTCGTCGGCGATCACGACGATCCTCACCTCAGGCGGCCGGCTGGTGGCCGCGCCCGAACTCGTCCAACCAGCCCGCGCCTGTTCCTCGGCCTGTGCGTGTTCGGCGGCGGCGACGAGGGCGGTGAGGCAGCCGATGATCTCCGCTTCCTCGTTGTGCGCGGGAACGACGGCGATGAGGTGGTCGATCATCGCAGCCCCTGCTCTTCTCCCTCACGCGCGGCGTGGGAGACCTCGGCACGGGTCTCCGCGACGTCCGTGACCGCGGCGCGGGGGACCCCTGTGCGGGAGACACCGAGGACGTCGAGCCGGTAGTCGCCGACACTGTGGTGGAGGCGGAGCGCGTCGGGCCAGCGGGCGAGGCTGCGGGCATGGACGGCTTCGGCGTCGAGCGGCCAGTCCTCGATCGCCCCGGTCCAATGGCAGAGGACGAGGACGAACTCGTCTCGGGTGCTCGCCTCGATGCGGTCGAGGGTCTGTTCGAGCTGCGTGGGCGAGAGGTAGTACCCGGTCTCGGAGAGCACGACGCAGTCGAATCGGCCCTCCGGCCACGTGCCGGGGATCGTTCCGTGGACGAAGTCGATGCCGGTTCCGCCGTGGCGGCCGCGCGCCTGGGCCAGGGCCTCCGAACTCGCATCGATGGCGGTGACTCGGCCCCCGACGGTCGCGAGGTCACGGCTGAGCTCCCCGATCGAGCACCCGATCTCGAGGATATGGGCGTACGGTCCGGGTGGAAGCGCTGCGATGAGCGCCCGGCGTTTGGCGATCTCGTAGTCGGAGCTGCGCACGTTCCACGGGTCGGGTCGCTGGCTGTGCACTCGGTCGAACACCGCCTCGGCGGTCCGGGCATCATGCGCCGTGGATCCGGCCGCGACCTCAGCGGCAGTGTGCCCATGCCCATCGGCCACGCTCCCCACTTCCGCAGCCGGACGCTCTGCATCGTCGCCGCCGCCGAATCGCGTGACGGCGACCGTGTCTCCCCCGCGCCTGAAATGATCGAGGAGGCCCGGCGGGAGGATCGCCTCATCCCCGGCGCGGTCGGACAGCGGTCGGGTCTGCGAGGGGTAGTGCGCCCACAGGGCTTCCCTGTCGAACCCAGTGGGGTCGGGCAGAAACTCCCACGTCCGCCACGCCCGATCCTCGGGTGCCGCCCAGTGCCAGTACCAGATCGGGAACTCGACGACCGTCGCCTGCCGCCTGTGCCCGACCTCGAGGGCCGCAGCGCCGAGGGCCTCGTGATCGCCGTGCCCGTCCCCGCTGTACGGTGCGACGAGGGTGAGCGGACCCGGCAGATCCGCGGTCGCGGCCTCCACCTCGGCGAGGATCTCCTCATCCCGGTGCCGCAGGGCGCCGTCGCCGAGGTCGAGGAACTCATACGTCACCTCTCCTCCCAGCGCGGTGAGGGCGGAGTCGAACTCCGCGAGTCGGATCGCGCGCAGACGCTCAGGCGGGTGCGTCGAGGAGTGCGGATGGGAGTGCTCGCCTGCCGTGAAGAGGAGGATGCGCACCGGTCGCCCGGCCGCGCCGAGGCGGGAGAGCAGGGCCGGACAGCCGAGCGCTTCGTCATCGGGGTGGGCGAGGAGGACGACGACGTGACCGTGAGGCGGAACCTCGAGGCGCAGCTCGGGAAGGTTCCGCACACCGGCCCGGCCCCACTCGTCCTCCGCGGTGCCGGCTTCGAGGTGGGAGAAGGTCATGACCGGGCGGCGTCGGCGATGATCGCCTCGCCGAGGGAGGCTTCGTCACGGGGACCATGATGCTGACTGAGGTAGACGGTGAGGTCCGTGTCGGCCTTCGCGAACTCGGCATCACCGGTCAGGGCCGCGGGACCGGCGAGCTCACGGCTGAGTGACTGGATGCGTTGGACTGACCGGTAGACGATCGTGCGTACGCGCAGCGCCTGGGTCCATGAGTCGTCGCGACCGTCGACGTCTCCGCCGGCAGCGAGCCGGGCGGCATGGGCGAGGACGGAGCGGAGCGTCGTGATCTCCGTATCGATCTGTCCCAGGGTCATCGCCCCCAGCGGTGAGGCGCCGGGCCTCGCGAAGTGGCGGTGGGCGGCGTTGCGGGCGAGCCCCAGCGCCCCGCCGTACCAGCAGGCGGCGACGCGGATGCCGCCCCAGGCGAAACCCGGACGCTGCAGGTACCAGCCGGGCGGGCCGATCGGGGTGGCCGGGGTGCCCGCGAAGACGATCGCTCCGCTTGGGATCTCGCTCAGCCCGCGGGCGGGCCAGTCCACCGGGAGCGGGTGGACGCTGGGATGGGTGAGGTCGACGGCCACGGCCTGGCGTTCCTCGCCGAGGCGGACCGTGACGATGGCGTTGGTCAACTCCCGGGCCAGGGAGCACCATGCTTTCTCCCCGGTGAGGGAGAGGACCCCGTCGGCGGTGGGGACGGCGTCGACCCGGGACGTGGGTACTTCTGCGGCGAAGACGCCCCAGGTGGACTCCGGGGGCGGTTCCCCGGCGCCCGCCTCGGCGAGGATGGTCAGCGCGTCGACGTGGGGTTCGAGCATCCGGGCCACAGCGAGGTCCGCCGAGGCGATCGCGGCCAGAGCGTCCCACTGCTTGAGCTGGGAGGAGGAACCGGTGAGATGCCAGAACCGGGTGAGCGCGCCCAATCGCCGGGCCAGCGGGGCATCGCTGGTGACGAGGCGGAGGAACTCGTCCTCATAGGGTGAGTCGGTGCCGTGGCGGTACCAGGGTTTGGCGGGTTCGGTGAGGGTTCCGACGATGGGTGTGTGCATCACGGGACTCGTCCCTTCGATCGAGGTGATCGTGCGGTCGGCAACGGTGCAGGGTCGCCGGAGCGGAGTCGCCTGAGCTGAGCCGGCGGACGGCGGGGTCGGCCGAGATCAGGGTCGGCGCGGTGACCCCGGGATCGGGGCCCTGCAGATGGGTGACCCCGTGATCGGGGTCGATGGAGGCAGCCAGGCGCCTGGGGTTCAGGCGTCCTTGGTCGCGCGGATGCGTTCGATGAGGTCGTCGAGTCCGTCGTCGAACTCGCGGTCGGAGTGGTCGTCGGCGAGCATGGTCTGCAGGCGGCGCAGCGTCGGATAGTCCCCGAGGCCCTCGCTCTCCCCGCCGCCGGCGTCGTCGTCGATCTCGGAGGCGATGTCGATGCCCATCGCGGAGACCTCGAGGACGAGGTGGCCGAGGAGGAAGCTCGTGAACGCCTTGTATGCGTCGACCGTGCGCTCGTCGGAGAACCCGTAGTCCTGGAGGGTGGTGAGGAAGTAGTCGACCCAGCGCACGCTGCGCAGGGGCGGGCGCAGCCAGGGCGCCTCGGGCGGTTGGGTGATCATGAGCGGGAACATCCGCGGATGGCTGAGCGCGAGATCGCGCATCGCATTGGCCACGAACCGCAGGAACGCTTCCCATGACGCCGGCTGCTCCTGCATCAGCTCGTCGTCGAAGAGGTCGTCGATGAGTTCGTCGACGGCCAGCGAGACGAGTTCTTCCCGTCCCGAAACATAGTTGTACAGGGCCATTGCCTCCACCTCGAGCGACATCCCCAATCTGCGCATGGACAGCGATTGGACGCCGAATTCATCGATGAAGGCAATCGCTGCCCGAACAATGTCCTCTTGGCGCAAACGCTGGCGGGCCATGGTCACTCCTGGAATCACTGATCCGAGTCGGGCAGGCGCCGTCCTGTCCAGCCCTGATCTGTCGCAAGGTACTCGATCGTGCCCGGACCGCTGGACCGACGTCAGCGGCGGGCGCGTTCTCTGTCCAGTTTAGTGCACCGAACACGCCCGCCGACATGACCTGCGACGAAGTGATCACAGGTCAGCGGCTCACGCCTTGGCGGCGCGCGAACGGCCGGTGATCAGTCCCCAGATGAGAAGGACGATGAGCGAGCCGCCGATGGCGCACAGCCAGGTCGAGAGGGAGAAGAAGGCGTCCATCTGGGCGCCGAAGATCAGTCCGCCGAGCCAGCCGCCGACGACGGCGCCGATGACACCGAGGACGAGGGTGGCGATCCAGCCGCCGCCCTGACGTCCGGGCAGGATGGCCTTGGCGATGGCTCCGGCGATGAGCCCGAGGATGAGGTAGGCGATGAAACCCATGAGATTCTGCTTTCGTTGTCCACTGCCCGGACCGTGAATCCGGCCCGGGTGATCGAGGAGAGGGAGCTCCGCTCCTCAATTGCTTACACTGTAAGACTTTTATCGAGAAATATCCAAACTACGGAGTAAATCCCGATCGACGCCACGTCATCAGGAGGTCATCCGGGGGTTCATTTTTCTATATTTACGGCGTAAAGTAGCGGAGGTGCTCTCGTCGCGAACGAGCGACGCCGACCGGTGTGCTCCGCCCTGAGAGTCGCGGCAGCCGCCCGGCTGCCCCGGAGAGTTCATCATGTTCCCACAGACCGGACGACACTCCTTCCTCGTCGTCGCCAACAGACTGCCCTGCCGGCGTGCCGCCGATGCCTGGCGCGCCTCCCCCGGCGGCCTCGTCGCCACCCTGGCGCCTGTCGCCACGCGGCACAGCGCAGGGTGGATCGGCTGGTCCGGGATCGCCGACGACGACACGGATCCCGGTGAGCACGCCGGCATGAGCCTCATCCCCGTGCGCCTGAGCGCCGCGGAGGTCACCGCCCATTACGAGGGCTTCGCCAACAGCACGATCTGGCCGCTCTATCACGACAACGTCATCGCCCCACGGTTCTCACGGTCGTGGTGGGAGTCGCACTCACGGGTCAATCGTCGGTTCGCCGAGGCGGCAGCCGCCTCGGCTGCCCCCGGAGCACAGGTGTGGGTGCATGACTATCAGCTGCAGCTCGTGCCCGAGATGGTGCGTCGGCTGCGCCCGGATGTGAGGATCGGGTTCTTCTGCCACATCCCGTTCCCGCCCGTCGGGCTCTTCGCGCAGCTGCCGTGGCGCACCGAGGTGCTCTCCGGGCTCCCCGGCGCCGACGTCATCGGCTTCCAACGGCAGGCCGATGTCGAGAACTTCACCGCCGCGTGCATCCGTCTGCTCGGCATCGATCCGCGGGCCGAGGGCAGGATCGTCGAGGCGTATCCGGTCTCGGTCGACTCCGCACACATCGCGGACTTGGCGGGAGATGCGCAGAGGCGGGGCGAGCCTGAGCAGATCCGCGCCGACCTCGGCGATCCGGAGACCGTCATCCTCGGCATCGACCGCCTCGACCACACGAAGGGGATCCTCGAGCGGCTGCTCGCCGTCGAGGACCTCTTCGACTCCGGCGCCCTCGATCCGGCCGCGACCCGTCTCGTGCAGATCGCCGTGCCCTCCCGAGAGGCGATCCCCGCCTATCGGGATCTGCGCGCCGAGGTGGAGCGCACGGTCGGTCGGATCAACGGGAAGTTCGCGGGGTTGGCTGGGGCGAGCATCCACTACCTCCACCGCGACTACCCGTTCGAATCCGTCGTCGCGTGGTACCTCGCCGCCGATGTGCTCCTGGCCACCTCGCTGCGCGACGGCATGAACCTCGTGGCGAAGGAGTACGTCGCAGCCCGGCGCGGGCGGGGCGGGGTGCTCGTGCTCTCGGAGTTCGCCGGTGCCGCGGATGAGCTCACCGAGGCGCTCATCGTCAACCCCTATGACCGCGATGCGCTCGGGGCCGCGATCACCCGAGCAGTGCGGATGGAGGCCGGTGGGGCGCACACGCGGATCGAGGCGATGGCCGCCACGGTGGCCGAGCATGATCTGTGTGCGTGGGCGACCCGGTTCCTCGACGACCTCGAGGGCACCGATCGGGGGCTTCCGGCGGCTCTGCCGTCGCTGAGCGCCGTCCGGTGAGGTCGCGCCTGTGCGGCAGGGTTCAGGCCCAGCGGTACTCGTACTCGGGCCGCCCCGGGGTCCCGTGGCGGGGCTGCTTGACGGCCTGCTTCGTCGTCACGAGGTGTTCGAGGTAGCGGCGGACCGTGACCCGGGAGAGGTCGAGCGCCCGAGCCACCTCGGTCGCCGACATCGGCTCCCCTGCGGACCGCACCGCCTGAGAGACCGCATCGAGCGTCTCGGCGATGAGTCCTTTGGGGGCTCTTCGCAGCTGAGAGTGTAGTCGGGTTGGGCGCGTCGGTCGCTGGATAGGGGTCGAGGCCCTCCGAGGATGGAAGTTCTGACACTGCCCATCCTGAGGACCTCGACATGGATCACGCTACC
>NZ_BAAAAF010000030.1:0-12567 GCF_037101285.1 Brevibacterium metallidurans | reverse complement strand
CCGGCAGCGGCTCCACTCGAGCCTCGGCTACCGCACGCCCGCCGAAGCGCGCGCCGACTACACCCTTCAGGCCGCGATCGCCGCCTGATCCACAAAGAGATCGTCTACGAAACTTGACACAGCCCATAATCAACCGCCGGCGAACCATCATGCCACCCACCCAAACGCAGCATGACGAGATCCTCGCGATGCTGTTTGAGGTTCTCGTAACTCAGCCATCCGCGGGCCGGCAGATTCGTGATGAGCGTCCCCGCCTCAGCGATCAGCTGAGTAGCGATCTTCTGCCCCTCCTCGGATTTGAGGTCGAGGGTGACCGAACGCTTCCCCTTATTCAGCGACGCCCAATAGATCGACGTGCCATCGTCACTGATCGGCCATCGGTTAGCATCAATGTTCCCGCCGATCGGATCGATACGAATCACATCGGCTCCCAACTGGGCCAGGGTCATGCCGCCCAGTGGTGCGGCGATGAACGCGGAGATCTCCACGACTTTGAGGCCGGTCAGGGGTGCAGGGCGGATGTCGGTCATGCTGGTGTTCCTCAGTTCTTCATCGTCACGGTGGCAGCGATCGCAGTCTTACCACCTGGGGCGATGGCCTGCAGTTCATGGATTCCGGGTTCGGTCTCACGCCCGACGAGGTGGATCTGCTCGTTGACGAACAACGGGGACTTCGCAGTAAAACGATATTCACGCACAACCGCCTCAGGGTGGGTGGACATGAACGCATCCAACAACAATGTCGCTGTCAACGGTCCGTGCGTGACGAGACCCGGATAGCCTTCGACCTCGGTCACGTAGGGGTAGTCGTAGTGGATACGGTGGGAGTTGAACGTCAGCGCCGAGTAGCGGAATAGCGTGACCTCGTTCGGGCGCACGCTCTTCACCCAGTCCCAGCCTTCCGGGGCAGGACTGTCCTCCCTTGGTGGCTTTGCTGCTGATCCGGCCGGCGCCTCAGTGGCCTCCCGGTACACAATCGTGTGCCCATCCGTCGTCGCCAGGGTTCCGTCGGCAGTGATCTCGTGACGAAGCACGACGAAACACAGAGGTCCGGTGCTGCCGGTCTTCTCCGTGATCGACTCGATCGTCGTCGTCCGCTCGATCGACTGCCCGGGCAGAATCGGAGCGTGGAAGGTCAGGTCACTGCCGGCCCACATCCTCCGGGGCAGGGGCACCGGAGGCATGAACCCACCAAGCGCCGCGTGCCCGTCGGCTCCGAGTTCGCTCATCGGCACATCGTCTTCGGAGAAATGCAACCAATGCCCCAATGGGAACAGCGGTGCAGCCTTGTCCCCGTCATGGCCGAGCAGCGTCGCCAGCCGTGTGGCCCGTTCCCCATCAGCGGTCTCGGTGGCGGTGGCGCTGCGGCCGACCCAGTCCTGGAGGTTCGTCTCACTCATCGCAGTAATCTTCCATTCGTTAGTTCGTCAATGCACCCACTACTTGCCAATTGCTACGTGACGGCGGCGCAGATACCTGGCGCCAGGTTGCTGGGCCGCCGTCAGGTACCAATTGGGGTCAGCGGCCGAGGAGTTCGTCGGAGATGATGCGCATCTGGATCTCAGACGAGCCCTCGAAGATCTTCGTCAACCGCGCATCTCTCCAATGGCGTTCGACGGCGAAGTCCTTCGTGTACCCGGCACCGCCGTGGATCTGCAGCGCCTCTGAGGTGACCTTCTCACTCATCTCCCCGGCCAGGTACTTCACCATCGCGGCTTCCTTGTCACAGCGACGACCCGAGTCGATCTCCGTGCACACGTGGTACATCAGCTGCCGGCACGCCTCGATCTGCGCGGCCATGTCCGCGACCTTGAACCGCAGATGCTGGAAGTCCGCGAGCGGGTGCCCGAACTGCTCCCGCTCTTTGAGGTACTTCACCGAGTCCTCGAGTGCCGCCTGCGCCAGTCCGATCGACCGTGCCGCCGTGTGCGCACGCCCGACCTCGAGACCGGACACTGCCTGGTAGAACCCACGCCCCTCCTCGGCGAGGAGGGCATCGGCAGGCAGGACGAAGTTGTCGAACGACAGCTCCCATGTCTTCCACCCGTGATACCCGATCTTCTTCGCCGGTGCCCCGGAAATCCCCTCGGGGAACGTCCCGCGTTCCTTCTCGACGAGGAACACCGAGATCCCCCGATGCCGCTTCTCCTCCACCGAGGTGCGGGCGAAGAGGATGATGTAGTCGGCCTGATCGGCATACGTGCACCACATCTTCGTGCCGTCGATGACCCAGTCACCATCAGCATTGCGCTCGGCCCTACACCGCAGATTCGCTACATCCGACCCGGCCTCGGCCTCCGACAGGGCGAAGGCGCCGAGGTACTCACCGCTGGCGACCTTCGGCAAAAGCCTTGCTTCTTGTTCAGGTGAGAATCCACCGCCCATGCCGTTGCCACGAGCCAACAGACCGGCCACAGACATCCAGGCACGGGAGAGTTCCTCAGCCACAAGGCAGTACTCGAACACACCGAGCCCCAGCCCGCCGTATTCCTCGGGGATGAGGATGCCGAAGAACCCCATCTCCGCCATCTGTTTGACCATCGACTCGGGGAACTGCCCCTCAACCGGGTCGAGCTCATTGGCGATCGGGAGGACGACATCACGGGCGAACTCGCGAGCCAATGCCTGGATCTCGAGGCGCTCCTCGGTCATCATGTGCGGAGTATCCGGACGCGGACGGGGCTTGTGGGTCATCTTCTTCCCTCAGGTGGAGTGCCTGGCCAGATGGCCAGAGGCTAATCGTGCGGATTCGTCAGACGCGGGTGGGCTGGTTGCGCAACTATAGGGGCCTGCCAGGGCCCCTCAGGCCTTGTTGCGGCCGATGAGCTGCTTGGCGATGACGTTCATCTGGATCTCATTCGTTCCTTCCCCGACGATCATCAGCGGCGCATCGCGGTAGTAGCGTTCGACGTCATATTCGGTGGAGTATCCGTAACCGCCATGGACGCGGATGGCGTCGAGGGCCACCTCGGCGGCCATCTCCGAAGCGTAGAGTTTCGCCATTCCGGCCTCCATGTCCACACGCGCCCCCGAATCATAGGTACGGGCGGCGTGGAGGACGAGCTGCCGGGCGGCCTCGAGCTTCGTCGCCATCGTGGCGAGCTTGTTGCCCACCGACTGATGCTTCCAGATCGGCTTGCCCATCGACTCGCGCTCCTGCGAATACTTCACCGCATCATCGAGCGCAGCCTGCGCAACACCGAGCGACCGGGACGCGACCTGGATGCGGCCGATCTCGAGGCCCCTCATCATCTGCTTGAACCCGACACCCTCAACCTCACCGAGCAGCTGCGACTGCGGCTGCCGAAGACCATCGAAGGACAGCTCGCACGTCTCGACACCCTTGTACCCGAGCTTCGACAGATCCTGGGAGACCGTGAAGCCCTCTCCCTTTTCCACGAGGATGATCGAGATGCCCTTGTGACGGGGTTCCGCCTCGGGGTCGGTCTTGCACAGCAACGCGATGAGATCGGACTTCCGGGCGTTCGTGATCCACGTCTTCGACCCGTTGATGACGTAATCGTCACCATCCTTCGTCGCCGTCGTGCGCATCGCCTGCAGATCGGATCCGCCGCCGGGTTCGGTCAGCGCCATCGTCGCCCGCAGCTCACCCGTGGCCATCCGCGGCAGGTACTTATCCTTCTGCTCATCGGTGCCATACTCCTGGAGCAGCTTCGCGACGACGGTGTGCCCGCCCATGGCACCGGCCAGGGACATCCACCCGCGCGCGAGCTCGGCAGTGATGAGCGCATATGCCTCGGTCGAGACCTTGCCCATCCCCCACGGCTCGTCGATGGCGAGCCCGTAGATGCCCATGTCCTTCATCGTCTGGATCCATGCCTCGGGGTATTCGTTGGTGTGCTCGACCTTGTTGACGCTGGGTTTGACCTGTTCGTCGATGAATTCGGCGACCAGGTCGATCATCATCTGCTCTTCATTGCTCACTGCCATGGTGAAATCCTCAATTCCTTGATGCGCTGTGGTCGTCATTTGGAAAGTTCAGTCCAGTCGGGTGCCGTCACGCACCGTGCGGGTCCGGCCGAGGCCGAGCGTCGGCGGACCGGTGCTGTCGAAGAAGTCATTGCCCTTGTCGTCGGTGATGATGAACGCCGGGAAGTCTTCGACGTGGATCTTCCACACTGCCTCCATCCCGAGCTCCTCCATATCGAGGACCTCGACCGAGGTGATGCAGTCCTGGGCCAGCCGGGCGGCAGGGCCGCCAATCGATCCGAGGTAGAAGCCGCCGAATTCAGCGCAGGAGCTCTTCACCTGTGCGGACCGGTTGCCTTTGCCGAGCATGATCATCGATCCGCCGGCCTCCTGGAACCGCCGCACATAGGTGTCCATCCGCGATGAGGTGGTCGGACCGGACGACCCCGAGGGCATTCCCTCGGGTGTCTTCGCCGGCCCCGCATAGTAGATCGGATGGTCCTTGAAATAGTCGGGAAGTTCCCCACCGGCATCGAGGCGGTCGCGCAGCTCCGCGTGGACGATGTCGCGGGCGACGACGACCGTTCCCGTCAGCGACACACGGTCGCCGACGGACAGTTCGGACAGCTGTGCCTGCAGGCTCGGCATCGGTCGGTCGAGGTCGATGGCGGTGACATTGCCGGATTCGATCTCCTCGACACGGCCCATCGCGGGCAGGTACCTCGCCGGATCGTGCTCGAGCTCTTCGATGAATACACCGTCTGCGCTGATGCGGGCGATGATCTGCCGGTCGGCCGAACAGCTTACGGCGATCGCGATCGGCAGGGATCCGTTGTGGCGGGAGTGAGCACGAGGTGAGTACCGCGGGCAAGTGGCGGCCAAGAACCCCTCACCCCACGGGCCCCGGAAGTTCAAGCACTCGGGAATTGCGAAGCCGCCACCGGAGCACGCTGATGCCCAACCTGGTGCGGTTGTAGCCCGACAGCGGGTCGTAGCCGAGGCAGCGTTCGATCTGCTCGGCCCTGCTCTGCACCGTGCTGTGGTGCAGACCGAGGTCGCGGGCCGCCTGTCTGATCGTCGGTGCTTCGAGGAGCACGCGCACCGTGGACTCCGCCCATGGCGAGTCCATGATCTCGTCGATCAGCGCAGCGTCCGGATCGGTTGTGTCAGATGATTCGGCGAGCAGTTCGACGAGCCCACCGAAGTTTTCCGCCCGCACGAGCCCTTCCTCGGGCGGGCGGCTGAGCCGCAGTGCCACCACGGCTGCCCGCAGTGACCGCGGCAGTTCTCCGATCGACCCGGACGGCCCCAGTCCTGCCGGTGTCACGGCGATGTCCTCGGTGTCGTCGGTCACGATGACCACCTGCAGAGTGCCATGTTCGCTGGTGATGACATCGGTGGGACCGGCGGGTCGCTTCTCGAAGACGGCGAACAGCGGGGCCGCGAGGACTCGATATCCCGAACCAGGCGTCAGCCCGAGGCGAACCGCGGCAGCACTCCGGTCTTCGGGCGTCGCGGCAGGATCGAGGGCGAGCGCCACGTCCCGCGGGGTCTCCAGCTGCTGCCGTTCGAGACCGAATCTCACCCCGATGGCCAGGCCGAATCTCTCAAGGATGAGTTCATCGTTGGGCA
Source organism: Brevibacterium metallidurans (assembly GCF_037101285.1). NCBI lineage: Bacteria > Bacillati > Actinomycetota > Actinomycetes > Micrococcales > Brevibacteriaceae > Brevibacterium > Brevibacterium metallidurans. The sequence continues at coordinate 7,006 of NZ_BAAAAF010000030.1, read as the reverse complement.
AGGCACCGTCCTCCCGCTCGAGCCAGACCTCGGAATCGTTCGGCAGGGACAGTGCGGCCACCTCGGCGGGTCGGTCTCCCGGAATCGAGACTCCGCCTGAATCGACCCTCAGCTGCCTGCTCCCGTCCCCACTGCGAAAGCCGGCCGCGCAACCGGCCAGAGCCGCGGCCGCGGAGGCGAGGGCATGGGAATTGACCTCGCCGGCCATGAGTTCGTCGAAGCAGGCGATGACGCGCAGCCCCAGGCTCGCCTCGGGATCGAGCTTGGCAATCCTGCCGAGCAGCTCCTGCACGTCACCACCTCCTCGTTCGTCCGTCGGTCGACGATTGGCAGTCCACGATTGTCGACCGACGGTCGCCATTCGCCTCAGTCGCGAATCAGCCTTTCAGAGCATCGTAGACTGCCGTCTCCATCTCGAGGTAGCCCCCAACCGATTCCGGGTCGGCGAAGGGGAAGATCTGTGTGGCCCAGTACCCGCCGATCTTGTTCTGTCGGTCGAACCAGTAGAAGAGGTTGGCAAGACCCGCCCATGCGGCGGCGCCGGCCGGGCGTCCGGTCGGGGCGTCCTCCTCGTTGATCATGAACGTGTATCCCCAGGTCTTCGGCATGCCGGGGAAGAACTCAGCATCGTTGGACAAGCTCGGGATGACTCCGGGCAGCAGTTTCACCCGAAGATCGCCGAGGTGGTTCTGCGTGGCCATGTCCACCGTTTCGGGGCGGAGGACGACGGTTCCGTCGTCGGCTGCTCCGTCGTTGAGCCACATCCTGATGAACTTCAGGTAGTCATCGACGGTCGAGAAGAGTCCGTGGCCGCCCATCTCCACCTCCGGATCGGGCAGCATGAAGTCGGTCGCCGCGAGTTCGCCGTCGGTGCGCTGGTGCATCGTGGCCTGCCGCTCCTGCATCGACGCGGTCGGACGGAAGGTGCTGTCGACCATGCCCAGCGGTTCGAGGACTCGGGTGCGCATCGCCTCACCCAGAGTCTTTCCGGTGATGCCTTCGATGACCTGGCCGGCCCAATCTATGTTCGACCCGTACTCCCACTGGGTGCCGGGATCGAACAGCAGCGGAGTCTCCAATGCCTTCCTGGTGGCGGTGACGATGCTCGGCTGGCCGTGTTCGCGGGCGAGTCGTTCGTACTTCTCGTTGAAGAAGTCGTAGCCGAAGCCCGCGGTGTGCAGCAGCAGCTGTTTGGTGGTCGGTTCGCTGGCGGGTGCCCGGAGGATCGGTTCTCCGCCGTCGTCGAAACCGTCGATGACCTGCACGTCGGCCAGTCCTGGGGCATAGTCCTTCGCCGGGGCGTCGAGGTCGAGCTCTCCCGACTCCACCAGCTGCAGTGCCACGGTGCCGGTCAGGGCCTTCGTCGTGGAGAAGATCATGAACACGGAGTCCGTGGTCATCGGCTGCGGATCGTCGAGGGAGCGGACTCCTGCAGCAGTGAGACTGATGGTCTCCTTGTCAGTGGTCACTCCGGCGACAACGCCTGGGACGCCGCCGCTGTCGACGGTCTTCGTGGCCACGCGGACAACTGCGTCGTTGACAGCTGTGTTCTCAGACATGATGTTCCTTTCAGTCGGCCAGGAGCTTCTCGATCCAGGCCATTCGGGTGCTGATCATTCCTTGCGCAAGGTGTGTATGGGCGGCGAAGATGTCGAAGGCGTGGAAGCCTCCGGGCCACACGTGCAGCTCCGCTTCGCTGCCGTCGTTCCAGAGGGCCGAGGCGTAGGCGACGGCTTCGTCCCGGAAGATCTCGGCCGAACCCACGTCGATGTACGCGGGCGGCAGATCGTTGAGGTCGTTGGCACGCGATGGTGCGATGTAGGGCGAGACCGCCTCGGTGCGGTAGTCATCGCCGAGCATCGCCTGCCATCCGGTTTCGTTGCTCACCCGATCCCAGACGCCGATGCCGTCGAACTGATGGGTTGACGGTGTGATGCCTCGGTCGTCGAGCATCGGGTAGATGAGCAGTTGGCCCTTGAGCTTCGGTCCGTGCCGGTCGCGGGCCGCCAGCGCCATTCCGGCGGCCAGTCCCCCTCCGGAGCTGGCTCCGGCGACGATGAGTCGGGCGCGGTCGACGCCGAGGGTGTCGGCGTTCTCTGCCGTCCACAGGAGCGCGGCGTACATGTCCTCACGCGCATACGGGTCTTGGAACTCGGGTGCCAGGCGGTATTCGGGGCAGATGAGGATCGCACCGATCTTCTCGACCCAGTCGAGGTTGAGACCGAGCGCGCTGAAGCGATCGCCGAACATCAGCCCGCCGGAGTGGGCGTAGACGATCGTCGGTCGTCGTCCGGTGTCCCCGGATCGTCTGAAGACGGAGACGGTGATGGCCTCGCCGAGGTGGCCCGGCACCTGATATTCGGAATGTTCGACCCGACGGCTGCTGAGAGTCTCCGCCAGCGGCTCCGAGGCGTACGAGACCCGCATGAAGTCGATGAGCGAAGGAGTGATGGTCGGCGGAAAGACCCCGCCGATGACGGACAGACTCGCGGCGAGCTCCGCGTCGAATCGTGACCGTCGTTGTGTCATGTCACCAAGTATGCCGATCCCGGCACCGTGGCACTACCGCCAGACCATCGTGCTTTTCGCGCAGTCACCCGACAGTTGTCGGGTGCGCCTCACTTCACCCGATGAACCCCATCACCGACTCCTTGACCTGGAGGATCGCCAAGAATCCGAAGAGTGCCAGGCACACGCCGAGAAGCACGTTCGACCACTTCGTATTGCGCAGACCGGTCGGCACGGATTCGCGGTTGAGGATGACGAGCAGGGCGAGCGCGAGCACCGGCAGGATGAACGCGCTGATCGCAGCGTAGACGAGGACGAGGGTGACGGGCTTGCCGAGTCCCATGATCACCAGCGTCGCCACCGACAGGTAGACGAGCGCGCCGCGGAACTCGACCGACTTCGCCGACATGTCGAAGCGGGCCTCGTCCTGGTGCGGGTAACGCCCGAGCACTCGCAGGCAGTCGGCGGTGACGTAGGCGATGCCGGAGAATCCGCCGAGCACGCTCGTGTACACCACGGCGAGGAAGCTGATGAGGAAGACCATCCGTCCGACTTCGCCGATGCGGCTGACCAGACTGTCGGCGATCGCGAACAGTGAGTCGTTGTCCGCGATCGTGAAGCCCTGGCCGTAGAGGATGAAGGCCCCGACCGCACTCATCGCCACGGCGAAGACGAAGACGAGGCCGTAGCTGATGACGAGGTCGAGGCGGACGACGGGTTTCCAGTTCGGGCTCCGCCAGGACTTCTCCCGGATCCAGAACGAGTACGCGAGGATGCCGGTCGCCCCGCCGACGCCGCCGATGAGCGACATCACCGTGATGATGGACGTGTTCGGGAACGTCGGGACCACGGTCTCGGCGGCGACCTGTTGGGCGCTGTCGCCTTGGAAGACGGAGATCGCGAGCGCGATGATGCCGAAGAACATGATGATCCCGAAGCCCATCATCGCCTTTTCGACGAGACCGTAGCGGCCGATGCCCACCAGCACCGAGGCCGAGAGCAGCACGACGACGGCCGTCGGCCCGAACGGAAGCACCGGGAAGATCGCCTGGAGGATGTTCGTCGTCACCGCAACGACGCCGGCGCCGAAGAAGAGCCCGACGAGCAGTTCGGCGATGAGGAAGAGCACCGGGAAGGTCCGCCCGCCGAATCGAGTGAGATGGGAGATCAGCGACCGGTCCCCGCTCATCTGCAGCCGCGACACCGCCTCGGAGAGCACGAACTTGAGCACGATGCCCACCGTGAAGACCCAGATGAGCGCGAGACCGTACTCGGCCCCGGAGTTCATCGTCGTGATCATGTCGGAGGCACCGACGCTGGCGAGCGCGAGCACGATCCCGGGTCCGATGAGCCGCAGTCGACCTCCGAAGGTCACCGGCGCCGAGGTGGCCCCGTCGTTGGTCGTCGATGTGGAGGTGGACATAGGCGGGCTCCGGTCGTTCAGGCTCAGCGGTCGTGCAACGGTCGGGCTCAAGTGTGACTGATCAGCAGCCCTCCGGGACGAGCAGTCTCAACAATCGGGCCCGATGCCCTCCCCCGTCGGTGGCGTTCGGCGCAGCAGCCTTGGGCCATGGCACAGCCAGGCTGAGCCCGCAGGATCTGCAGATGTGGCGGGGGCGTTTCGCCGCGATCCGCGCGGACGATGACAAGCAGATCCTCAACTGAGGCCCGCCGAGTCCAACCGCTCGGTCGACCGCACTCAATCGGCCGGCAGACGCTCAGTCCTGCTGAGCTCCGAACACCGGGTGGTCGCTGGCGATCGAGATGCGGTTGAACGCGTTGATGAGGATGGTCGACCACTCGACTGCCGAGATCTGCTCGGTCGTCAGGTGCTGGGCCGCGTCCGCGGCGATCTGGTCGCGATCGGCGGCCTTGTCGAGCACGGTCAGCGACTCTGCGAGGGTGAGGGCCGCGAGCTCCTCATCGGTGAAGATCTCAGCCTCGTGCCAGCTGGGCAGCACGTCGAGCTTCAGCTGGGAGACGCCGGCCTTCCTCGCCGCCGGGGCATGGATGCTCAGGCAGGTGCGGCAGCCGTTGATCTGCGAGACCCGCGTATTGACGAGCTCAATGAGCCCGTCATCCAGCCCTGCCTCTCGCGATGACTTCCGCGAGGCAGCGGCCGCCTGCGCCAGCGCCTTGTAGTTCTCGGGGTGGATCTTGTCGATGAATGGTCGGCTCGCGTTGCTCATCTTTCACTCACGCCTGTCGTTTGATGATGTCGAAGTCGGCGCCGGTGGCATTGCGAAACCTTCCGCCCTGCGCGGCGTAGTCGTCGCCGGTCTCCTGCAGCTTCTTGACGAAGAGCGGACACACGGGCACCACGGTCACTCCGCGTTCACGTGAGTCTTCGAGCGCCTCGGCGACGAGGATCTTCGACAGCCCGCGGCCGCCGAACTGCTCGTCGACGACGGTGTGGTGGAAGATGCGTTCGGTCTCCGCATCGGGGCCGGTCAGGAAGTACGCGTGCCCGGCGACAGTCCCATCCGCTACGGCGATGTCATAGGACTGACCGTCCTCATTGAAGGTCACGGTCACCTCGGCGCCGGTCTTGTCTTCGAATGTCTTCGACATTGGTGCAACCCTTTCGCTCAGAACCGAAGATCCGGTCATCACCTAGGACGGTTTCCGGTGCGAAGTTATTCCCCGCACCCCATCCTTCGAGTCCGCCCAGGGCTTCACCCTTCGGGCCCGCCCTGGACCTGCGGGGGCGGATTCTTCCGCGCTTTGATCGTGACGTCGGGCATCCTCGGCGCGGGGAGCCTGCCCATCCCATCGGCATTCCGACCGGGCCCGCCCTTGCCGACGTAGCCGTCGACGGCGCCGAAGCGATCGCCTTCGGCCTGCCATTCCTCGCGGTACCGGACGATCTCCTCGTGGGTGCGGCCGACGAAATTCCACCACATGACGATCTCTTCGGTGAACGGTTCGCCGCCGATGAGGATGAGCCGGCCGGGTTCGTCGCCGTGGTTGGCGATGCGCAGTTCGTCGACGCCGATGCCCGTATAGCCGATCGACGCGACCGGCAGATCGACGTTCTCCAGAGCGATATCACCCGAATCGACGAGGAGGCCATGCTCGAACCGCGGATCGACGGGCAGGTCGATGGCTGCGCCCGGATCGAGGCGGATCTCGGCGCCGAGCAGCGGAGTATGCGTGTGCACCGGTGACGATCCCTCGCCGAGGCGGCCGAGGAAGACGAGCATTTCCCCGCAGTCGATGTCGACGGGCTCGGGTTCGAAGTGCTCGAATTCGCGTTCGGGCTGGTGGCGGGTGGAATCAGGCAGGGCCAACCACAGTTGGACGCCGTGCAGAGTCGTCGTGTCCTCGGTCGAGACCTCGGAGTGGCAGATGCCGGCGCCGGCGGTCATGAGGTTGACCTCGCCGGGCAGGACGAGGCCCGCGTTGCCGCCGGAGTCGATGTGCTGGATGGCGCCTTCGAACAGCCAGCTCACGGTCTGCAGTCCGGTGTGCGGGTGGGGTGCAACGTCCATTCCGCCGGTGACGGAAACATCGGCCGGACCGTAGTGGTCGACGAAGCACCAGGGTCCGATGAGGGAGCGCTGGCGCTGCGGCAGGGTCCGGCGCACGGTCATCGCACGTGGCCCGCCCAGTGGCACATCGCGGGAGGTGATGATCTCGACTGGGGAACGTCCCTGCTGGTCACAGGCTGAGCCGGGCAATCCCCCGGCCTTGCATACGACCTGCTCCGGACGGGGCTCAACGTTGCTCATGGCCTCATCGTAGCCGCCTTTTTCGCGGGAAGGGAGGGGCCCGAGAACTGCCCCGGCGAGGCCCGGTCGTACCCGCGAATTCCCACGAGAACCCAGCCTTATTTACCCCACTGGGCAGATTTTGGACACGAGCTCGAAGATCTCGTCCGCCTCGCCATCGGTCAGGCCGGAGAAGGCGGCGAGGATGATCTCGCCATTCGTCTCGGCCGCCTCGGCACAGAGCTCGGCCCCCGCCTCGGAGAGGGTGACGAGCACCCCGCGCTGATCCTCCGGATCGGGCTCCTGGGTGACAAGCCCGCGGCCCTCGAGCTTGCCGAGCAGTCGGCTGAGCGCACTGCGGCTGATCACCAGGCTGTGCAGCAGATCGCGCTGCCGCACCTGAGCCGCGGCCGAAGCATTGATGAGCACATCGAATTCGTTGGCGCTGAGCTCGTGACGGGCCCGGAACTCGTGCTCGAACCGCGTCATGAAGTCCTGGTATTTCTCCATCATCAACCGCCAAGCCGCGATCTTGATCGGACCGTTCTGCCTGATCATGCTGCTGACGGGCGTCGTCTTGTCCATCTGCTCGCTTTCACTCCCGGTGTGTCGTCCCACACTTTTGTTGCATCGTCAACAAAACAGTAGTTCAATGGTATACCGGCTCATCGCAGTTGAGGGTGTAGTCGGGGTCTGAATCCGCCGGCCTCGAGTAGAGATCGGGCGATGTAGTGGGTGAGGTTGCGGAAGCCGAGGGCGGAGCCGCGGAGGTGTTCGAGTCGGCCGTT
>NZ_BAAAAF010000029.1:0-17581 GCF_037101285.1 Brevibacterium metallidurans | reverse complement strand
CCCGCTTTCGAGGCCGCCGAGATCTCCGACCTGTCGCTGAACGACAACCCCACCCGCGCCATCTGCACACTCCACCGATCAGACCCCCGCCGACCGGGAGTGTTGCTTCGACGCTATGACACCACCCTCGTCACCTGAATCAATTTGATTCTCTGTTAGCAAAGATTGATCCAAAATCGGAAGCACCGCCTTTGAAGGGGGTAACGAACGAAACGGAAGTATTGTGGATCCTTGATGGACCTCAAATATATACTCATTTGGTAGAGTGGCGGTTAGTGGGGGTATAGATCTCCACGGCTTGTGCACGCTCGGCAGACTCTCGAGCGCGGTCATCCCGGCTCTTTGACCTAGCTTCGAATTGGGTTGGTTGACCTCTCGAATAAATGTGAGAACTTTGGGGAAGATCGTGGCGCCATTCACTACTATTTCGTTGTATGGTGAGCTTGCGACTGTGTCCTTTCCAATAGAGACATTCGGTTGCTCGGTGACTATAGCACTTTGTTTTGTAGTTTCCCAGTCGAGATTTACGAACTTACCTGAATAGACGATTTTCGTTCCCGGAAAACCATGAGGTGGTTCTGGTGAGTCTGCTAGTGCTTTCTCGCTTCTGGTGCCGAATACTGCCGCTGCCGGAACAGGGAAGAAGTTGTTGGGTTTGAGCTCGTGGAGATCCCATAACTCGGTGAAGTGGGCACGTAGATGAAGCCCCCATTTTCCTCGGCGGAATCCGTCATATGCCCTTCTACTCAAAACCGAGTAGGGAGTTACGAATCCGAAAGTTCCGTCGTCATTCAGATACTTGTCTATGGCCCTGGCAGCGAAAAGGGCGACAAGGTCTTGTTGCGGGGCCACATTGCCTCCCTCCCAAATCCGATACTTTTCGGCGAATGCTTTGTATTTAGATTGAAGGTCTGGCGTCATGTAGCGGTATGCAACCCATGGTGGATTTCCTAATAGTACGTCCACCTTCCGGCCTGGCATTGAAAGCCAAAGCGGGCGGACTTGATTACGTACATAAAAGCCCCAGATTGAATCCTTCCCCTCCGCGTTTAGATCGCAGAGTAGGTTGAACGTATCGGATAGCGTGGCGAAGGAGTCATGATATCTGGTAATGCCGAAGCGTTTTAAGATTGGTTCAATCTTTGGTCGCGGTAGTTCCTTGTCTGTGTATTCTTTAGCGCGATTCGTCATTGCGCTAACTAGTTGGTCGAAGGTGTCAGTATCATCGAACGAGGTAAGCGGAAACACGAGCGTTCGAGCGATTGAGAAGAGAGTGGTATGTTCTGCGGAAGAGAGATCGGGACCTTCGGTGTCGATTCTGACTACGTTCTCATCGTGATTGTCGGGTTGGTACCACTGCATCGAGTCGCCTAAATGGACAGGCACCCAGAGGTCTTCTCGGTCTTGTAGGTGCTTACCGAGTGCAAGCAAATATGTCACTCTTGCCAGCATCACCGAAACCGGGTGTATATCGAGGCCAAAAACGTGGGACTGGATATGCTCGACTATCGTTGAGGAAGTCCAGCCTGCTAATTCGGCTTCGCTGGTGACTTTTCGGATAGCCTGAAACAAGAATGTTCCGGAGCCGCATGCAGGATCGAGGATCCGTTCCGAGAGTGGGGCGTTAACGACCTTGCGGGTAATTCCTTGGGCAAGCCAGTCTGGAGTGTAGTACTCACCCATTCCCTTTCGGATGTCTGCATTAATGATTGATTCATAGAGAACCTTTAATGCATCATGTTCTATTTCAACCCATTCAAACATTGCGATCCGGCGTACCGTATGGGCTAGAAAGCGCTCGCCGTCTTCGGCTGCGAGAATCCAATCAAAAAATCCGGGCTCTATTACGTTATATATTCCAGCCTGACGGAATTTGTTTCCGTCGAGGAGGCCTTGCGGATTATTGATTAGATCAATGACGTCCAGTCCCATGACTGCGTGGCCAATTGCGGAAGCTTCTATGACCAATAGCGTATGGTCTATGAATAAATTCTCGTCATCCACAAAGCCGGTTCCTAGGGCACTGCGAAGTAGGCGTGCCCAAAGCTTTCGCTTCAGGCGAACAGTTGGATGGTGTCGTACTTTTTCGTAAAGTGATGTTAGATAAGCGGCGTCTTGACTGTAGGCTGGTGACGTTGAGCCGAGGAGATTCTCAATATTATATTGCGTTGGCTTTAGATTCGTTCTCGTAGCCAGAACCGCCTGCAGCCATTCGACTAGTTGGAGACGATGAGTTTCGCTGCTAAGTTCAAAAGATGACCGGAGTTCGAATTTATCTTTCGAAGGTGATGTTTCGAAAAGCCACCAGTATCTTCCGTCGGTGAGAATTCCATTGTATCGTGTTTGTTCTTGTTGCATTCGCGTTTTGACGTAGCCTGCGAGTTGAGCTATATGTTCGACGTTAGCTTCCGGTGTGGTTAGCTTTTTCTTTACTTCGATTACTGTTGCGCCAGCGGCGATGTCGATCCGTCTTTTCGAGCCGTCTCCGACTTGTTCCTCGAGTCGAGGAGTATCGACGTTAAATTCGCCTGTGGTTAGAAGCAATTTGATGTCGGATTGGATGTCTGCCTCGGTGCGGGCGGTGGCGCCAGGATCGGAAAGCCGTTTCATTAGTGATTCGTCAATACTCACGGGTAGTCCTTTGTGCTTCGTGTTTTGCGGTTTCGCTATTCGTCTTGTGGTGTTGAACTAGTAGCTCCCGGCGACTTGCTGTATGTGGTATTAGTCGAGCTTGTTGCTCGAAAAAAATGAATTGGCATTGCTCATTTGGTTACTGTACTACGCTCGTGCGCTCGTAAGGGAGCCAAAGCTGGCCCTCAATTGCTAGCCAGTAGGGCTGGCGGTGGTCCATCCGTGGATGTTGGAGTAACTCTTATCGCAGATCACGCCCTCAGCACAACCTTTCCGGTCGTCTTCCGTCCCTCGAGCGCCCGGTGCGCGTCGGCAGCCTCGGCCAGTGGGAATGTCTCACCGATCCTGAAGTCGAGCCAGCCCTTCTCGACGCCGCTCGAGACCATCGCCCACCGCTTCGCCAGTGCCTCGGGAGTCGCGACCATCCATACGAGCGACGGACGCGAGAGGAAGATCCCGCCCGAAGAGTTCAGCCTCTGAATGTCGAACGGCGGGACCTGACCCGATGCCCCGCCGAAGAGCACCATCGACCCCAACGGCTTGATTGATGCCAGCGACGCATCGAACGTGTCCTTGCCGACCCCGTCATAGGCGACCTCGACGCCCTCGCCGTCCGTCAGCTCCCGCACGGTCGCGGCGACATCGACACCCGGACCGTAGAGGAACACCTCATCGGCCCCAGCCTGCCGAGCAAGCTCCGCTTTCTCCTCGGTGCTCACCGTCGAGATGACATTGCCACCCAGATGCTTGATGATCTGCGTGAGCACAAGCCCGACACCACCGGCACCGGCGTGAACGAGTGCCGTATCACCCGGCTTGATCGCATGCGAGGTCGTCGCCAGATACTGCGCCGTCAGCCCCTGCAACGGCATCGCCGCAGCCACCTCGGCGCTCACACCCTCCGGCACCGCGAGCAGATTGTCCGTCGCCACGACGACCTGCGTCGCATACGACCCCGGACCCTCATGCCACGCCACCCGATCACCGACCCGGTAGCTCTCGACACCCTCACCCACCTCGGCGATCCGACCCGTGCCCTCGACCCCGACGACATGCGGATAGTCCATCGGATAGACCCCCGAACGCCGATACGTATCGATGAAATTCACGCCCGCCGCCTCGACGTCGACGAGCACCTCACCCGGCCCCGGACTCGGTGTCTCGATCTCCGCGAACTCCAGCACCTCGGGTCCACCGGCCTGCATTGCTCGAACCGCCTGGGTCATCACGCCTCCTGCATATAATTTAATGATGCTGTATGGTTATTCATATGAACGATCTGACGGTCGCCGTCTCCGGCGCCACCGGCTATGCCGGGGGAGAGGTCCTCCGACTGCTGAGCACCCACCCCCACCTCACCGTCACCACCGTGTGCGGTCACTCCAGCGTGGGCGAGAAGCTCGGCAGGCACCAGCCCCACCTTCCCCGGTACGCGGACTTCGTCATCGCCGATTCCACCGCCGAGGTGCTCGCCGGCCACGATGTCGTCATCCTCGCCCTGCCCCACGGCAAGTCCGGGGCGATCGCCCGGGAACTGGCCGAGACCAGCCCCGATACCCTGATCGTAGACCTTGCCGCCGACCACCGCCTGATCAGTCCCGCAGCGTGGGAGACCTTCTACGGCTCACCCCACCAGGGCACATGGACCTACGGTCTGCCCGAACTCCTCCTCGCCGACGGGACTAAACAGCGCACCCAGCTGAGCGAGACCACCCGCATCGCCGTGCCCGGGTGCAACGTCACCGCCGTGACTTTGGGCCTCGCACCGTTGCTCGCCGCGGGCCTCGCCGCTCCGAAGGGGCTCAACGCAGTCCTCGCTAACGGCGTCTCCGGAGCCGGCAAAGCGCTCAAACCCCACCTCATCGCAGCCGAGGTTCTCGGTGACGCCTCCCCGTACGGCACCGGCGGCACCCACCGCCACGTCCCCGAGATCGAACAGAACCTCAACGGCGTCTTCGGCGCGGACCCCGCCGACGGTCCCGTCCGCATCTCCTTCACCCCGACACTCGTCCCCATGTCCCGCGGCATCCTCGCCACCCTCACCGCCGACCCGGGGGAGAACGCCCCGCGCACCGCCGACGGCAGCATCGACGCCGAAGCACTCACCAACGCCCTGACCGCAGCCCTCACCGCGACCTACGCCGACGAACCCTTCGTCCGCGTCCTGCCCGAGGGCCAATGGCCGCGCACCTCGGCGACGACCGGATCGAACGTCGCCCAGATCCAGGTGACCTATGACTCCCGTGCTGAGAAGGTCCTCGTCGTTGTGGCCCTGGACAACCTCGTCCGCGGCACCGCCGGCCAAGCCCTCCAATCCATCCATCTCGCCCTCGGTCTCGACGAGACCACCGCCCTGCCGCTCGAAGGAGTCGCCCCATGAGCGTGACCGCACCCCTCGGCTTCACCGCAGCCGGACTCACCGCCGGCCTCAAACCCAGCGGCAAGAAAGACCTCGCCCTCGTCGTCAACCAGGGACCGAGCACCGCCGTGGCCGCCGTCTACACGTCGAACCGGTGCCAAGCCAACCCCGTCATCTGGTCGAAGCAGGTCTCGGCCACCGGCCACGCTCGCGCCGTCGTCCTCAACTCCGGAGGCGCTAACTGCTACACCGGCGACTTCGGATTCGCGACCACACAGCTCACTGCCGAAAACACCGCGACCCTCCTCACCGACGCCGGCATCCCCACCCAGGCCGACGAGGTTCTCATCTGCTCGACCGGCCTCATCGGCGTCGGCGGTGAGGAGTTCCGGGCTGGGATCCTCGACCATCTTCCCGAGCTCGTCGCCGCAGCCGACGACTCCGTCACCGGGGGAGCGGACGCCGCCGAGGCGATCATGACCACCGACACCGTCGCGAAGACCGCAACCCGCGAGGGCACCGGATACACGATCGGCGGCATGGCCAAAGGCGCGGGCATGCTCGCCCCCGGCCTGGCGACGATGCTCGTCGTCATCACCACCGACGCACCCCTCGACCCGCCCGTCCTCGACACAGCCCTGCGCGCAGCCACCCGCACCACCTTCGACCGCCTCGACACCGACGGGTGCATGTCGACGAACGACACCGTCATCCTCATGAGCTCCGGCGCCGCGGACACGACGGTCGACGAGGGCGAATTCGGGGACCTCCTCGGCGAGGTCTGCCACGACCTCATGCGCCAACTCCACATTGACGCCGAAGGCGCCCACCACGACATCGCCATCACTACCCGTAACGCCGCCTCGGAGGATGACGCGCTCACCGTCTCCCGGTCCGTGGGCCGGTCGAACCTCTTCAAGGCCGCGATCTTCGGGGAGGACCCCAACTGGGGTCGCGTCGTCGCCCAGGTGGGGACCACCTCGGCGGAGTTCGACCCGACGACCATCGACGTCACCATCAACGGCGTCGAGGTGTGCCGGGCCTCCGGTCCGTACGCCGACCCCGCCGAGGTGGTCTTCGGACGCGAGGTCGACGTCGTCATCGACCTCCACGCCGGGGACGCGACGGCCACCGTCTGGACCTCGGACCTCACCCACGATTACGTCGAAGAGAACAGCGCCTACTCCACATGAGCACTCAGCCCGACTTCTCCACGAAATCCACCGCCGCCCGCCTCGCCGCCGCCCAGGTCAAGGCCGAAGCGCTGACCGAGGCGCTGCCGTGGATCAAGACCTTCGCCGGGGCCACGATCGTCATCAAGTACGGCGGCAACGCGATGATCTCCCCGGAACTCCAGCAGTCCTTCGCCGACGACATCGCCTTCCTCCGCTTCGCCGGCATTCGCCCCGTCGTCGTCCACGGCGGGGGACCACAGATCTCGGCGATGCTCGGAAGGCTCGGCATCGAATCCGAATTCAGGGCCGGCCAGCGGGTGACGAGCGAGGAAGCCGCCGAGGTCATCCGCATGGTGCTCGCCGGGCAGGTCAACCGCGACATCGTCTCCCGCATCAACATGAACGGCAACGCCGCGATCGGGCTCTCCGGTGAGGACGCCGACCTCCTGCTCGCCCACAAGAGCGTCGCCGAGGTGGACGGACAGACCGTCGACCTCGGCCGGGTGGGCGAGATCGCCGAGGTCAACACCACCGTCCTCACCGAACTCCTCGACGCCGGGCGGGTGCCCGTCATCTGCTCGATCGCCGCGGAGATCGGCGGGCAGGCCGGGAAACCGCTCAACATCAACGCCGACCTTGCCGCCTCGGCCGTCGCGAAGGCGCTCAAGGCGCAGAAGCTCATCATGCTCACCGACGTCCCCGGTCTCTACGCGAACTGGCCCGACACGTCCTCGCTCATCTCCCGCATCGGACCCGACCGGCTGCGCGCCCTGCTGCCGAGACTCGACGCGGGGATGATCCCGAAGATGACCGCGGCCCTCGAGGCGATCGAAAACGGAGTGCAGCAGGCCCACATCATCGACGGCCGGATGGCGCACTCGCTCCTCCTCGAGGTGTTCACGTCCGAGGGCATCGGCACGATGGTCGAGGACACCGTCGTCGAACCCGCCCCGCTCGGCGATGGGCACCGCGGGCACACCGACGAGACCGAGGACGAGGGCTCTGGCCGGGCTGCCGGCGGAGCTGCCGGGAGCGCTTCCGGCGGTGTTGACGAATTCGCGGAGGCGAACAATGAGTGAGGCGACGACCGGCACTGCCACCTGGCGCGATGACTTCTCCCGCGTCCTCTCACCCGTCTTCGGGACACCCCAGCTCGACATCGTCCGCGGTCGCGGCTCCTACGTGTGGGATGCCGATGGGAAGCAGTACCTCGACCTGCTCGCCGGGATCGCAGTCAACGCGCTCGGCCACTGCCACCCCGCATGGGTGAAGGCGGTGTCCGAGCAGGCCGCGACGCTGGGCCACATCTCGAACTTCTTCACCTCGCCCCCGCAGATCGCGCTGGCTGAGAAGATCCACGAGATCCTCGACCTGCCCGAAGGCTCCGCCGTGTTCCTCTCGAACTCCGGCGCCGAGGCGAACGAAGCCGCCCTGAAGATGGCCCGCCGCGCCGGCGGTGGGGGACGCCCGATCATCATCGCCGTCGACGGCGCCTTCCACGGCCGGACGATGGGCGCCCTGTCGCTCACCGCGAAGGCCGCGTACCGTGAGCCCTTCGCCCCCGGGGTGCCCGGCGTCGTCCACGTGCCCTACGGTGACGTCGATGCGCTCGCCGCCGCGATCAATGACACGACCGCGGCCGTGTTCATCGAACCCATCCAGGGTGAGGTCGGCGTCCGCACCCACCCCGCCGGATACCTCCGTGCGGCCCGCGAGCTGACCTCTGCTGCCGGTGCCCTGCTCATCCTCGACGAGGTGCAGTCGGGCATCGGGCGGACGGGGACCTGGTTCGCCCACCAGGATCCCGCGATCGGCGAAGGCGTTGTCCCCGACATCATCACCTCGGCGAAGGGCCTCGGCGGCGGCATGCCCATCGGGGCGACGATCACCGTCGGCACCGAGAACACCGGCCTGCTCTCGGCCGGTCAGCACGGCACGACCTTCGGCGGCAACCCCATCGCGTGCGCCGCCGCGCTCGCCGTCCTCACGACGATCGAGACCGAGGGACTCCTCGATCGTGCGGGCCGCCTCGGCGAACAGCTGAGAACCGAACTTGCGGGTGTTCCCGGTGTCGCCGGCGTCACCGGGCAGGGACTCCTCCTTGGGGTCGAACTCGCCGGGGACAGTCCCGATGCGAAGGCCGTCGCCGCCCGGGCGCTCGAGGCGGGATTCATCGTCAACCCCGTCACCCCCGAACGCCTGCGCCTCGCCCCGCCGCTGACCATCACGCACGAGGAGATCGCCCCGTTCCTCACCGCCCTGCCCGACCTCCTCACACACGATTGACTAGGACCACGATGACCCGCCATTTCCTCAAGGACACCGACCTCAGCCCCGCCGAACTCACCGAGGTCCTCGACCTCGCCGCCGAGCTCAAAGCCGCCCCCTACTCGCGCACCCCGCTCGCGGGACCGCAGACGGCCGCGGTGATCTTCGACAAGACTTCGACCCGCACCCGCGTGTCGTTCGCCGCCGGCATCGCGGCCCTCGGCGGGCAGCCGCTCATCATCAACCCCGGTGAGGCGCAGCTCGGGCACAAGGAGTCCATCGCCGACACCGCGCAGGTGATGAGCCGGATGGTCTCGGCGATCATCTGGCGCACCTACGCCCAGACGGGGCTTGAGGAGATGGCCGCGCACTCGACCGTGCCGGTCATCAACGCGCTCTCCGACGACTTCCACCCGTGCCAGATCCTGGCCGACCTGCTCACGATCCGCGAACACCGCGGGACACTGGCGGGGCTGACGATGAGCTACTTCGGCGACGGGGCGAACAACATGGCGAACTCGTACGCGCTCGGCGGCGTCAACGCCGGCATGCACGTGCGCATCGCCGCCCCCGCCGACCACCAGCCCGACGAGGCGATCGTCGCCGAGGCGAATCAGTTGGCTTCGACGACCGGCGGATCGCTCACGGTCACCGACGACCCCGTCGCAGCCGCCTTCGGCGCCGATGTCCT
This sequence comes from Brevibacterium metallidurans, assembly GCF_037101285.1. NCBI lineage: Bacteria > Bacillati > Actinomycetota > Actinomycetes > Micrococcales > Brevibacteriaceae > Brevibacterium > Brevibacterium metallidurans. The sequence continues at coordinate 8,457 of NZ_BAAAAF010000029.1, read as the reverse complement.
CATCACCGACACGTGGGTGTCGATGGGTCAGGACTCAGCCGGCCGCGACGACGACGCGTCCCCGTTCGTCAAGTACCAGGTGACGCAGGAGCTCATGAATTCAGGCAACGACGCGATGTTCCTCCACTGCCTGCCCGCCTACCGGGGCAAAGAGGTCACGGCCGAGGTCATCGACGGCCCCGCCTCGGCGGTCTTCGACGAAGCCGAGAACCGCCTCCACGCGCAGAAGGCCCTGCTCACGTTCCTCCTGGAATCGCGATGAGCGAGAACAGCGTTCCTCAGGCCGGCGCAGCGCCGCTGACGAAGACGGCCCGGCAGCAGAAGATCATCGATCTCATCACCCGCCGGTCCGTGCACTCGCAGATCGAACTCGCCGATGAGCTCGCGACGCTCGGGATCTCCGTGACCCAGGCGACGCTGTCGCGTGACCTCGCCGAGGTGGGGGCCGTGAAGATCCGGTCGACCTTGGGATCCGTGTACGCCGTCCCCGGTGAGGGCGGTGACCGCAGCCTCCAGCAGTCGACGGGGGACAGCCTCGATGCGAAGCTGCCGCGGCTGCTCGAGGAGCTGCTCGTCTCCGCGGCCGCGCAGGACTCCATGGTCGTGCTGCGCACCCCGCCGGGGGCCGCGCAGTATCTCGCCTCGGCGATCGACCGGTCGTCGATGTCGGGGATCTTCGGCACGATCGCCGGAGACGACACGGTGCTCGTCATCGCCGACGCCGCTGTCGGCGGGCAGGCGCTCGCTGAGACGTTCCTCGAATTGGCGGCCGGTGGGGTCGGGGACGGGTGAGGGGACGGGCGAGGCGCGGATGACGGGCTGAAGAGCGCGTCGATCCACGGTTGGCGCGTCCCGCTGGTCTCGATCCACGCGTACCTTGGCCCGATCAACGCGGCACCGGAAATCCGCGTCGCCCGCGACGCGGAATCCGGGCCTCGCGTGGAACGAGCGGACGAACGCGCCAAACACCGCCTCGGCGGCGATGAGACAATGACTGACAATGACCGATCCCAGGCGGGATGCGGACGAACGGCCGGGAGACGGCACGAAAGGACGAGAAGTGAGTGAACGACTGAGCCTGTGGGGCGGACGCTTCTCCGATGGGCCGGCCGATGCGCTGGCCGCGCTGAGCAAGTCGACCGACTTCGACTGGCGCCTGGCCCACTACGACATCGCCGGGTCGAAGGCGCACGCCGCCGTCCTCAACCGGGCGGGTCTGCTCACAGACGACGAGCTTGAGGAGATGCTCGCAGCACTCGACGAACTCGGTCGCCGGGTCGAGGCGGGGGAGTACGTTGCGGCCGAATCCGACGAGGACGTCCACTCCTCCCTCGAGCGGGGGCTCATCGAGATCGCCGGGCCTGAGCTCGGCGGGAAGCTGCGGGCAGGCCGGTCGCGCAACGACCAGATCGCGACGATGGGACGGATGTATCTGCGCGATCACGCCCGTGAGATCGCAGGCCTCGTCCTCGACGCTGTCGACGTCCTCATCGCGCAGGCCGAGGAGCATCCTGAGGCGCCGATGCCCGGGCGCACTCACCTCCAGCATGCGCAGCCGGTGCTCCTCGCCCATCATCTCCTCGCCCATGCGTGGCCGCTGCTGCGCGACGTCGAACGGCTCGCCGACTTCGATGACCGTGCTGGGGTCTCCGCGTACGGGTCGGGTGCGCTCGCCGGATCCTCGCTCGGGCTCGATCCGCAGGCAGTGGCCGCCGACCTCGGGTTCGCCGACTCGGTGGAGAACTCGATCGACGGCACCGCCTCGCGTGACGTGTTCGCTGAATACCTCTTCATCACCGCGATGATCGGCATCGACCTCTCGCGGCTGAGCGAGGAGGTCATCGCATGGGCGACGAAGGAGTTCTCGTTCGTCACCCTCCACGACGCGTATTCGACCGGGTCGTCGATCATGCCGCAGAAGAAGAACCCCGACGTCGCCGAGCTCACCCGCGGAAAGGCCGGTCGCCTCATCGGCGATCTCACCGGACTGCTAGCGACCCTCAAGGCCCTGCCGCTCGCGTACAACCGTGACCTGCAGGAGGACAAGGAGCCGGTCTTCGATGCGACCGACACGCTCGAACTCCTGCTGCCTGCGTTCACCGGGATGATCGCGACGCTGAGGTTCGACACCGAGCGCATGGCGTATCTCGCCCCGCGCGGTTTCGCGCTCGCCACCGACATCGCCGAGTGGCTCGTCCGCCGAGGTGTGCCCTTCCGTGTCGCCCATGAGCTCTCGGGTGCAGCCGTTCAGCTCGCCGAGTCCCGCGACGTCGAGCTGTGGGATCTCACCGATGAGGACTACGCCGGAATCTCCGAGCACCTCACCCCCGAGGTGCGGGAAGTGCTCACGACGCTCGGCTCGATCGACTCGCGTGACGCGAAAGGCGGGACCGCGCGGTCGGCCGTGGCCGTGCAGTTGAAGAGCGCTCGCGCCGAGGTGGCCCGCCTGCGCGAGTTCGCGGAGTCGCCCCGGAGCGTGTGAGGGAGACCCGAGATACTTGGCTTGGCACTGAACATGCTGGAGCCGATGCTCCAAGCACAGGGAGAGTGTATTGCCGTGTCATTGAGAGGGCTTAACCAGCTTCAGACTTGCGAGTTCAACATCATCTCGCGCGAGGACCTGTGGCAGCTTCGAATCGCTTACGAGCGAAGCGTTTAGCATTGCGATTTTGGCCTGTTCGATCGCGGTGGCTACTGATTGAGCAGACGCAATGGCTGCATAGAACTTTGCCGCGAAAGTTATTGCCGCCAAATCTGTGATGGACGCCGACATACCGATGGCTGTAGGCACTGTCCGAAGCAAACTTTCCGCACCCGCAAAGCTCTCGCATGCATTCAGCACTACCAAACGGGGCGGCTCGTCTGTAGCGTCAAGTATGCGAGCCAGTAGATCGAACGTGACGTCACTACCATCCTGCGACCCCTCTTCGTTCTCGAACAGTAATCCCAAGCTCGAAGCATGACCGGAGAAGTGCACAACGTGCGGCCGATAATAATTGAGCCCGCTCGTGAGGTCTTGTGAAGTTGCAGCTGGAAGGTGTTCGACTTCCACGAGATCGCGCCATCGCGATGCTTTGAGTTCCTGCCTAACTGCTCGAACCTCCCGATCCACCCGCAGCCACGTTCCGCTAGTCTCGGATGTTCCGTCAGGATGCTCTAATGTCGTTTCGACAGCGTGCGGGTTAGCCGTCAAGTATAGGACCCTCAGCCGTTCAGGACTGGGCGGTTGCACGGTCACATAGCGGATTTGAGGAGGAAGCTGTGAAAGTCTGGCAACTTCCCGAGCGTGAGCCTTCTCCTGACTCTGTCGCTTCTTTGTCTCGCGGTCCCTGGCTTGCTGAGCGGATCGCTCCTTGGCCGCTCGCGATGCCGCCTCACGATCCCTGGCCCGCTGCTCGTCGCGTTCCGCTGATGCCAACGACGAGTGTTTCTGACTTAACGATCGTTCGGCGTCCGCAATCTTGGCTCGGATCTCGCCTTCCTTCTTCGTCGCAAGCGCTGCCTTCTTCGCTTCGCGTTCAGCCGCGCTTTCAGCCATGCGGCGTGTGGAATTTGAAGTAGTCCGGCTTGCCTCGGACTGTTTCCGGCTCGCGGCCGTCGATGCCCTGGTTGCGGCATCCATTTGCTTTCCCAGATCCTTCTTCAACGTGCCAATTTTGTTGTCCAGCGAGGCAATCTCTCGCCGAAGCGTTTCAGTGCGAGCCACGATGATTCTCCTACTCTCGATTTTCCGGTAGATTCCGGCTCACATTCATCGTTCTAGTCGGCACTGACATGACATGTCGCCACTTCCATGTCCGGGGACTGTTAGGTCCGTACCCAGAGTCGCTATCGGGTGACTGTTCCCTCTTGCAGTCGTGTTAACCGGGTAGAGTCAGTGCCGACTCGTATTGGGGCAGCTCACCTCGTGAACCCGCTCGGTATATAGAAGATGAGTGATCAAAGTCTGTAATCGCGGGGCACCGCTCCTATACGCCACGTCCGACCACCTCGGCGAGCCCCACCTCGGCGAGCGAGGACTCACCACGGACGGGAACAGCCCGCGCCCGTGTACGCCGTAGAATTGGGAGGGCCGGCCCGACGCCGGCAAGTCCACACAGTTTCGAAAGGACCGAAGTGACCGACGTATTCAGTGACCTCAAAGCCCGCGGGCTCGTGGCGGTGTCGACCGACGAGACCGTGCTCCAGACAGCTCTGGATCAGGAGTCGCTGACCTATTACGTCGGTTTCGATCCGACCGCGCCGAGCCTGCACATGGGCAACCTCGTCCAGCTCATCACGGCCTCGCGCCTCCAGCAGGCCGGGCACAATCCGCTCGCCCTCGTCGGCGGGGCCACCGGCCTCATCGGCGACCCGCGGATGTCGGGGGAGCGGACCCTCAACCCGCGCGAGATCGTCGAGGAATGGGTCGGCAAGATCCGTGCCCAGGTCGAACGGTTCCTCGACTTCACCGGCCCGAACGCCGCCCAGGTCGTCAACAACTACGACTGGACCTCGGAGATCTCCGCGATCGACTTCCTCCGCGACATCGGCAAGCACTTCCCGGTCAACCGGATGCTCGCAAAGGAATCCGTGTCCGCGCGCCTGAAGAACGAGTCCGGCCTGTCCTTCACCGAGTTCTCCTACCAGGTGCTCCAGGGCAACGACTACCTCGAGCTCTACCGCCGCTACGGCTGCACCCTGCAGACCGGCGGATCCGACCAGTGGGGCAACCTCACCTCGGGCGTCGACCTCATCCGCCGCGTCGAGGCCGCCAACGTCCACGCGCTGGCGACCCCGCTCATCACGAAGGCCGACGGCACGAAGTTCGGCAAGACCGAATCGGGCACCGTGTGGCTCGACGCCTCGCTGACCAGCCCGTATGCGTTCAGCCAGTTCTGGCTCAACGCCGACGACCGCGACGTCATGAAGTACCTCAAGGTCTTCTCGTTCCGCCCGCTCGAGGAGCTCGAAGCGATTGGCGCCGAGTTCGAAGCCGCCCCGCACACGCGTCTGGCGCAGAAGGTCCTCGCCGAGGATGTCACCACCCTCGTCCACGGACGCGACCAGTACGATCAGGCGATCGCCGCGGCTGCCGCGCTCTTCGGCGGCGGCGAGCTCAGCGCTCTCGACCCAGCGACCCTCGGCGCGGCCACGGCCGAACTGCCCCGCGGCGAGGTTCCCGCGGCGTCGCTCGGTGAGGGCGTGCCCGTCGCCGATGCCTTCGTCGCCTCCGGCATCGTCAAGTCCAAGGGCGAGGCCCGCCGCGCCATCAAGGACGGCGGCGCCTACGTCAACAACGTCAAGGTCTCCGGTGAAGACCAGACCCTGACCAGCGACGACGTCCTCGAGACCGCCGGCGGGGGAGTCGTACTGCTCCGCCGTGGCAAGAAGACACTGGGAGCCGTCGACATCGTCGGCTGAGTTTGATTGTGAACCTGAGCCGCACCCGGATGAACGCGGACCGATGAGTCCCATAAACAACGACGACGCCGTGCAGCGAGACTCCTCGCCGCACGGCGTCGGTCGTTTCCCGGAGCGTTTCCCGGGGTCGGGTGACGGTAGTGATGATCTCCTCGCCGAGGTGGCCGACCTTCGCCGTCGCATCCACAGTCTCGAACGCGTCATGGTCGCGATCTTCTGCCTGTTCACTGCGGCTGTGCTCGTCGCGGGCGCGGTGCTGCCCATGTACACCGACCGCGATGGCGACACCGCCGATCAGGCGTGGTCGGTGGTCTCGATCGCCGGGTCCGCACTCTCGATCCTCGTCGGTGCCGAGCGCCCCGACACGGATTCGCCCGGGGTCCAAGCCTTGTTCATCGCCGGATTCCTCGGGCTCAACTTGATCATCGTGCTCCTCCTGGTCGTCGTCTTTCCTTGGGCCGTCATCGGTCGGGTGAGCCGGAATCAGGTGAGGTTCGCGCGCATCATCGTGTGGCTCGGACTCGTCGGGTCGGTCGTCCCGGTGCTCCTCTCGCTCGTGGCCTCCGGCTCGACGGACTCCGAGGCCGGGTGGGGAGGGGCCGTACTGTTCGTCGGAATGGCTGCGTCGCTCGTCATCGTGCTCACGACCGTGCGACCGCGGACTGCGGGTTACGGCGCCGAGGCGGCCGATGGAAGGTGGAGAAGCGCGGACAGCGGTGGCTCGACTTCTGACGGGGACCGTCGGTAGGTCCTTTCGGAGCCGGGAATGTCCTTCCGACCTGAGTGCGCGGGGAACCTCCGCGCACAAATGCGGACTTCCTCAGTTGCCGAGCCCGTCCCAGGTGACCGACGATGGGAGAGTAGCCTCACGTGGGATGTCACTGAGACCAGTGCCAACCGCGACTGATCCTCTGACGTGAACCCGAAGACCTAGGAGACCTGTTCCATGAAGACTCTGCTCAACATCATCTGGCTGATCTTCTCCGGTCTCTGGCTGGCCATCGGGTACTACATCGCCGGAATCATCTGCTGCATCCTCATCGTCACGATCCCGTGGGGCATCGCGTCCTTCCGGATCGGCAACTACGCGCTCTGGCCGTTCGGTCGCGAAGTGGTCGAAACACGTAGTGCCGGCATCGGGGCGACCTTGGGCAACATCATCTGGCTCATCGTCGCCGGGGTGTGGCTGGCGATCGGGCATGTCGTCACGTCGATCCCGCTGTTCCTCTCGATCATCGGCATCCCGCTCGGGTGGGCGAACCTCAAGCTCATCCCCGTCTCGCTCATGCCTCTCGGCAAGGAGATCGTCGACAGCAACACCGTTCTGCCCAGGTACCAACAGCGGTGACGAACGCCTGAGCCGCCCGGTACTCAATCCTGAGAAGCCTGCTCCTGCAGCTCTTCGAGCGAGATCTCCCCTCGACGCACTGCCCTGAGCACCCGGTAGGTCCTCATCACCCTCGGAAGTGCGATGACGAGCAGTCCGCCGAGCATGTTGAAGACGATGACGATGACGAACCACTGCAGGAACTGCAGGACGGAGATGTCGGCACCGGCGAACATGGCCGCGAAGATCATGATCGCGTTGATCGCCCCGTGCAGCATGCCGAATCCGATGACGAGCAGCCCTGTGACCATGCAGACGATCGCAGTGACCACCTGATTCGTCGCCCCCTGTTGCATGCGCGTGGCCAGGGTGATCGTGGCTCCCGCGAGAAGGGAGAGCCCGATCATCACCCCGAGTGAGGGCTGATCCATGTAGCCGAGGGCCGTGTCGACGAGCACCGCGTGATAGTCGGGCAGGCCGAGCACGATCAGCCAGGCGAACGCCGCTCCGCCCACTAGGATGGTCGCCAGGCTGATCACCCACAGCCGCACCACCTGCAGCCAGTTCGCTTGCCCTGCGAGAACGGCGTTGAGCGGCAGGAGGAACTCTTCGGTGAACAGTTCGGAGTGGGCGAGTTTGAGTGCGAGCAGGCCGATGCCGAAGGCCATGCCGGCGAGGATATCCGAGCCGGTGGCCTGCTTGACGAGGATCATCGCCAAGATCCCCAGGCCGACATCGATTCCGCCGAAGATCCCCGTGACGATGAGCTCGGGCAGTTTCCGATTGAGGCGCGCAGCACCTTCGGTGACGGTTGCTGACGCCTCTTCGACAAGCCCGTCTTCAAGATCGAGATCGCTCTTGCCGAGTCGTTCGCGCTGATCCTTCTGGGTCATGCGGCCAGTCTATAGTCAGAACAAGGCGCGCTGTCGGATTGTGTGGTCAGGAATCCTTGCCGACGAGAGGGCGCCGACTCCGGTTGTGACGGTACATGCCCTGCCGGCTCTGCGGTTGTGCTGATGCGCGCAGGCCTGGCGTGCTTCACATCTGAGAGGTGATCCGCCGGCTGGCCTGGAGCAGCGCCTCCAGCGTCGGGCTCGATCTTCGTTGCGTCCGGACTCACCGAAGCGCAACCGGAGAGGACCTTCATCCCGTTGGTCGTCTCCTACGTCATACCCATACTCATCCTTGCGTTCGTCATCGTGATCACTCAGCTCGCCGGACTGATCTTCGCCCAAGGAGCATGGATCGGCACTGCGTACGAAGTGCTGGCTCGGCCGAGCATCATTGCCGCCATCGCGGTGAGTCTGCTGGGGTACGGGTACTACACAACGACCGGCGCCGAGGCGGACGACTGAGCCCCAGCCCCGGGGACCGGGTGTGTGAAGCAGCCTGCAGCCGGTCCCCGGATCAGGGCGACTGAGAGCCCAGATCCCGCATGACTACAGCGGTGACCGTTGTCACAGGCCGATTTTCGCCTTCCGGGTTGCGTGTGGGGGTTCGGGTGGTCTAGAGTTATATCTCGTTCGCCTCACCGGGAACACCACGACAAAGGGGTGTTTCCACCGGGTGTCACCAGCACAAACACTGTTTGTACGGGGATGTTTCCGGGAGTGTGGTTCGGGTGAACGCAATCCTGTGGATGCCCCCACCGAGTGCATGGCTTCTGGTTGTGTGTGGTGTGGGTGTGTGTTTGTGGTTTGAGAATCCAATAGCGTGTTTGTTTGAAC
>NZ_BAAAAF010000028.1:0-17583 GCF_037101285.1 Brevibacterium metallidurans | reverse complement strand
AACGGCCGACTCGAACACCTCCGCGGCTCCGCCCTCGGCTTCCGCAACCTCACCCACTACATCGCCCGATCTCTACTCGAGGCCGGCGGATTCAGACCCCGACTACACCCTCAACTGCGATGAGCCGCCAAAGTTGTTGAAAGGTGATACGTTTGCCTCCCCAGCGAACGCAGCGACCGACCTCATCCCCTCAGGAGGACGCCATGCCGAAGGTCCAGCCCGAACCCATTCGCGATCCCGACACCGACCGCCTGCTCACCCCGAGCAACTGCGCCATCGCGCTCATCGACTACCAGCCCGAACAGTTCTCGACCGTCGGCTCGACGACGCGCAAGGAGATCTTCCTCGGCGTCATCACCCTGGCCAAGCTCTCCCGCGCGTATGAGATCCCCACCGTGCTCTCGACCGTCGGCGTCGACCTCGGCGTGAACACGGGCACGATCTCAGAGATCAAGGACGAACTGCCCGACCTCGAGGAGATCGACCGCACCGGCGTCAACTCGTGGGAGGACGCGGACTTCCGGGCCGCGATCGAAGCGACCGGACGGAAGAAGATCGTCATCGCGGGCCTGTGGACGGAGGTCTGCCTGACCTTCCCCACCCTCGACCTCCTCGCCGAGGGCTACGAGGTCTACCCCGTCATCGACGCGGTCGGCGGCGTCTCGGACGACGCCCACAACTCGGCGATCACCCGCATGGTCACCGCCGGCGCGCACCCGATCACCTCGCTCGCCTTCGGGGCCGAACTCATGCGCAACTGGGCGCGCTCCGACTCCGACCGCTACCGCACGATCATCAACGACTACTTCAGCCGCAAGCGCGCGATCGGCGACAGCTTCGGCAACTGAGGCGGGGTTTGCCCCAAGACAACTGAATCGCACCACCCCTGACCAGGAGACATGACCTCATGACAGACACCGCGCAGGCTGGTCCCGAAGAGCGCGTCGCCCTGGTCACGGGCGCAACGGGGGCGATCGGCGCCGCCGTGTGCCGGACCCTGGTCGACCAGGGCTTCCGGGTGGCGATGCTCGCCCGCAACTTCCGGCGCCTCGAACGCCTCGAGACGCAGATCGGGCAGCCCGACCGCACGCTGATCATCCGCGCCGACGTCACCGAGCCCTTCGACCTCGTCGAAGCCCGCGACGCGATCCGCGAACGCTTCGGCACCGACCCCGACCTGGTCATGGTCAGTGCCGGCGTCATGCGGGCCGGCAACTTCGAACAGGCCGTGCCCTCGGAGTGGAAGTCGATGATCTCGACGAACGTCCAAGGCGCCCTCTACACCGCCCAGACCTTCGCCGACGGGTTGCTGCGGATCGGGGAGACCGGGCACCGGGCCGACCTCATCTTCGTCGGCTCCGCCCCGGCCCCGCAGCGGGCGAAGAGCTACGCGGTGTTCTCGGCCATGGCCGCCTCGGTCGAACAGCTCGCGAAGCACCTGCGCGCCGAATACGGCGAACGCGGCGTCCGCGTCCACCACATCGCCCCGTTCTACATCACCTCCCAGCTCGGCGCCGATATGAGCGACGTCGAGCACTACCAGCGCTTCCAGCAGCGGGCCGATGAGTTCTCCTCGATCGACCCGGGAAGTGTGGCCCACCTCGTGAAATTCATGACGACCCTGCCCACGCGCGCGAACCTCGCCGCAGCCACGATCCGACCAGTGAGGAGCTGACATGCTCAGCGGCATCCGCGAGTTCTTCCGCACCGAGAGTGCCGGAGCCGTCGTCCTCCTGGCCGCCACGGTGATCGCCCTGCTCTGGGCGAACCTCTCACCCGAGTCCTACAACACCGTCATCAAGACCGAGTTCGGCTTCACCTTCGGCGGCTCCGAACTCGAGATGTCCTTCCAGCACTGGATCAACGACGCGGTGATGATGGCGTTCTTCTTCCTCGTCACCCTCGAGGTGAAGAAGGACGTTGTCCTCGGCGAGCTGCGGTCGTGGAAGCGGGCGGCCCTGCCGATCGTCGGCGCCGTGGCCGGCCTCATCGTCCCCGCCCTCATCTTCGTCGCCATCACCCGGGGCACCCCCGAGGTGGGAGCCTGGGGTGTCGTCATCTCCACCGACACCGCGTTCGTCGTCGGCATCCTCGCCGCCTTCGGCTCCCGCATCCCCGCTCAGCTGCGCGTGTTCATCCTCGCCCTCGCCGTCGTCGACGACATCGGGGCGCTGGGCGTCATCGCGTTCTTCTACACCGAGGACATCGACCTCGTGTGGCTCGGCATCGCCGCGATCCTCGCCGGAGTCACGTGGTTCGTCCAGCGGATGCAGGCCTGGCGCGGCCTCGTCTACGCCGTCCTCGGCGTCCTCCTCTGGTTCGCCGTCCTCCAGTCCGGGGTCCACGCGACGATCGCCGGCGTCATCCTCGGCCTCCTCCTGCCCGTCTTCCCGCCGCGGCATCAGCTCGTCGATGAGGCCGAGGACCTCACCCAGAGCTTCCGCCGCAGCCCGAACGCCGAACGCGGCATGTCCGCGGCCGAGGGGATCCTCAAGTCGGTCTCGATCAACGACCGCTTCCAGCTCTCCCTGCGCCGCGTCGTCAGCCTCGTCATCGTCCCGATCTTCGCCCTCGTCAACGCCGGTGTCCTGATCACGAGCGAGTCCCTGTCCCACGCCTTCAACTCGGCACTGACCTGGGGCGTCATCGCCGGTCTCGTCGTCGGCAAGTTCGTCGGCATCTTCGGGGCGACGATGCTCGGCCGACGTCTGCACATCGGCGAGCTCTCCGAGGCGCTGCGGGCCAGGCACATCGCCTCGGGTGCGTTGCTCACCGGCATCGGCTTCACGATCTCCCTGTTCATCGTCGACCTCGCCATCACCGACGAGGTGGCCCAGTCCGATGCCCGCATCGGCATCCTCACCGGTTCGGCGCTCGCGGCTCTCCTCGGCGTCGTCAGCCTCCAGCTCACCGCCCGCTACGACCGCAAGCACGCCCCCGCTCGGGTCCAGCTCAATCGTCCGATCGACCCGGCCCGCGACCACATCTTCGGTCCCCCCGAGGCGGCCAACTCCCTGACCGTCTACGGGTCCTTCGGCGGCCTCGACGACGCCAACACCGAGGAGATCCTCGACCAGGTCATCGACCACTACGAAGGCGACATCAACTTCGTCTTCCGCCACATCAGGCCCACCGCCGACGGTGCCCCCGAGGAGACCGCGGAGGCCCTCGAAGCCGTCTCCGCCCAGCAGCGGAAGCTCTTCTGGTCGATGCGCCACGAACTCAACGAGATCAGTGAGGAACGCAGTTTGGACAACCGTGAGCTCCTGCGCGCCAGCGTCAACGTCGGCGCCAACCTCTCCCGGGTCGAGGACGATCTGCGTCGCGACGTCCACGTGGGCCGGGTCGACGAGGACTACCTCGACGCGGAGAACATGGGTCTGCGCAGCGGTCCCGTGCTCTTCGTCAACGGCCTCCTCTACGACGGGGACATGGAGCCGAACGCGATCATCGCCGACCTCGACGCGACCCGCGCCGAACAGCCGGACCCGATGACGCGCCCCGACCACATCCTCACCTCGGACTGCGCCGTCCAGGGCAGCCCCACTTCCCATGTGCGCGCGGGGAGGCTGGCATGAGCACGGCTCCCCACATCATCACCGGCGGTGCCAGCGGCGTCGGCCTGGCGACTGCGCAGCGTCTGCTCGATCGGGGAGATACCGTCGTCGTCATCGACCGCAACCCGATGCCCGCGGAGATCGCGGGCCACCCCGAACTCACGTTCTTCGACCAGGACGTCGCCGACACCGCGGGCATGGATGCCCTCGGTGCCGAGATCAGGCAGCGCTGGCCGCGGTGTGCCTCGGTGATCGCGAGCGCGGGCATCAACTACGTCGGATCGTTCCCCGACATGCCCTTCGCCCGGTGGAACGAGGTGATGACGACGAACTTCATCGGCACCGTCCACATCGTCCACGCCGTCCTGCCCTCCCTCGAGGCCTCCGCCGAGGCGGGCGGCACCGCCGACGTCATCACGATCGGATCGATCGCCGACCAGGCGCACTTCGACAATGCGACGATCTACGGGGCGTGCTCGGCTGCGCTCAAGGCCTTCGCCGACCACCTGCGCATCGAGTTGCGGGAGCGGAACGTGCGCGTGTCGAACGTCGCCCCCGGATACATCCGCGGTCCCTTCGCCGAGGCCCTCGAGGGCCTCGCCCACGAGTACAACTGGCTCGGCGAGGGCCTCCTCGACCCCGATGACGTCGCCCACGTCATCGAGTTCACGCTCGACCAGCCGGCCGGCGTCCACCTCGGCGATCTCGACATCGTCGCCACGAAGGAGGGCTGGGCATGACGAGGAAAGAGGGCGCGGCATGACTCTCGAGGACCTCTCGCGGCTGCAGTTCGCGCTCACCGCGATGTTCCACATCATGTTCCCCGCGATGACGGTGGGACTCTCGATCTTCCTCACCGTCGTCTACGGGCTGTACTGGAAGACGAAGAAGCCCGTGTTCCTGCAGATGTTCCGGTTCTGGCGGCGGATCTTCGGCGTCGGGTTCGCCCTCGGCGTCGTCGCCGGTGCCGTGCTCACCTTCGAGTTCGGCCTCAACTGGGGTGTGTTCTCCCGGGTGACCGGTCCGATCATCGGTCCGATCATCGCGATGGAGGTCGTCACCGCGTTCTTCGTCGAGGCCGGATTCATCGGCATCCTCCTCTACGGTGACGGGCGGGTGAAGGAGCGGACGATGTTCATCTCCAGTGTCCTCGTCTCGATCGGCACGCTGCTGTCGACGACGTGGATCCTCGTGGCGAACTCGTGGATGCAGACCCCGGCCGGGTTCCGGGTCGCCGACGACGGGACGTTCGTGCCGACGAACTGGCTCGAGGTCATCTTCAATCCCTCCTTCCCGCTGCGCTTCACCCACATGCTGCTCGCCGTCCTCATCTCCTCCTCGGTGGTCATCGCCGGCATTGCCGCGTGGTACCTCATCAAACGCCGGTCGCTGCCGTTCGCCAGACGTTCGTTCTCGATCGCCCTCGGCGTCCTCGCCGTCCTCCTGCCGATCCAGATCTCCGTCGGCGATGACGTCGCCGTCGAAGTCGTCGCCGAACACCAGCTGCCGAAGTTCGCGGCCATCGAAGGCCACTGGAATTCGACGAGCAACGGCTGGCGCGTCTTCATCATCACCGACCAGGAGAACCAGACGAACCGGGCGACGGTCGAGATCCCGTTCCTCGGTTCGTTCGTCGGGCAGGACCTCAGCGGGAAGCTGACGACGCCGGGCCTCCATGATGTCGCCCCGCGGGCGGACCAGCCGCCCATGTGGATGGCGTTCTGGGGCTTCCGGCTGATGTTCTACGGCTCGATCGTGCTCTTCGCGATCGCCATGAACAGCGTCATCCTGCGTCTGCGGGGCAGACTCTACGACTCCCCGCGCTTCCATCGTTTCTGCCTGTGGGCGGCACCCGTGGGCATCCTCGCGATCATCGGCGGCTGGGTGACCGCGGAGACCGGGCGTCAGCCGTGGGTGGTCTACGGTCGCCTGCGCACCGAGGACGCCGTGTCCGATCTGGCGCCGGCGAACCTCGTGTTCTCCGTCGCAGGGTTCATCCTCGTCTACGCGGTCATGCTCGCCGCCTACATCGGCTACATCGTCTGGGCCGTGCGCCGCGGTCCCGAGCACGACCTGCCCGGCGCCGAGGTGGCCGACGACGATCTCGACGACCTCGACGGGGACCTCGAATTCGCCGGGGTCGACGACGGCAGGGCGGGCGGAAGCACGCCCGCGGGCGGCGCTCTGCCGGACGGGGGTGGCAGCGCTCCACCGGGGGACACGGCGCCTCCGGGTGACCGCCTCGGCGAGGGAAGGACCCCGTGATGCTGCAGGAACTCTGGCTGATCGTGCCCGTGCTGTGCCTGACGATGTACATCGTTTTGGACGGCTACGACCTCGGGGTGGGCATCCTCCTCCTCGGCGAGCGCGACCGCAGACGTCGGCGGGAGGGCGTCGAAGTCGTCGCGCAGACCTGGGATGTCAACGAATCGTGGCTCATCCTCCTCGGGCTCTCGCTGTGGGCGGGCTTCCCCGCCGTCTACGGGGCGGCGCTGCCGCACCTCTACATCCCCGTCATCGTCATGCTGCTGTGCCTCATCGTCCGCGGCTTCTCCACCGAACTCATCTCCCACCGCCACGACGCCGCCGAGGCGTGGGTGCGGGCCTTCAGCATCGCCTCCTTGGGCGCCGCGCTCGCGCAGGGGTTCGCCCTCGCGGGACTGACGCGGGAGGTCACGCTCAACGATCGCAACGAATTCGTCGGCACCCCGACCGTGTGGGACGCTTCGACGGTGGGGATGACGCTGCTCATCGTCATCGGGGTCGTCCTCGTCTACACGACGCTCGGCGCGGCGTTCCTCCGGCGCAAGGTCGACTCACCGGTCGCGGTGAGTGCGGGCCGGACGCTGCTGCTGCTCGCCGTCGTCGTCCTCGCCCTCATCGTCGCCCTCCTCGGGACCACGGCGGTGCCGCTGACCTGGGACGGCACCCAGGGCATGGTCGTCATCGCGCTGCTCGCCGTCGGTGCGGTCGGTGCGCTGTTCGCATGGCGTGCGCTGGCCCCGGGGGCGCCCCCGGCGAGTGCGTACCGGTGGACGCTGCTCGTGGTCGTCGCGTGCCTCCTCGCGATCGTCGTCGGTCGGTACCCGGTGCTTCTGGCCCCGGATCTCACCGTCGCCGAGGCGGCCGCCCCCACCATCACGCTCGTGTTCCTCTTCATCGGCGTCGGGGTCAATGTGCTCCTCAACATCTTCTACACGATCTTCGCGCACCGAGTCTTCGCCGGTTCCCTCTACGGTGAGGCCGCGAGCGACCGAGAGGCGGCCCAGTCATGAGCGATGAGCGCAACGTGGTTCCGAGCGACGAGGCGGCTGCAGGTTCGCGGGGCGCCGAGGCGCGCGGCATGGAGGCGGACGCTGATTCGCGGGGCAAGGAGGCGGCCCGAGTTTCGCGGGGCGCGGGCGGCGGCCTGGTGAGGACGATCCTCCGCCGCATCGGCTACACGCTCCTCGGAATCCTCCTCTACGCGATCGCGATGAACATGTTCTCGGGATATCCGGAGATCGGTTCGCAGTGGATCAACCGTGCGGCCACCCTCGCGATCGTCATCTTCGCCGCCGTCGTCTTCATCCGCGACGAACGCCGCCGCTCCCGCGAGGACGAGGACGACCCGCACGCCGATGCCCGCTGACGAGGCAACCGCCTCGGCGACGGACCCTGACACGACGAACGGGGCTGCCACCGGGGCGGAAGTCGGTGCGAACACCGCGTCTGCGACGGCTGCGTCCGGCGACGCCGTGCCCTCCGGCGATGCGGCGGCGTCAGGCGATTCGGTGGCTTCCGGCGACGCGGCAGCGACGGCGTGGATCGCTGTCCAGACTGATCCCGGACGGCTCGCGTTCCGCTTCTCCGCCTTCGCCGAGGTCGCCTCGACCATCGCACTGATCGCCCAATGGGCGCTGCTGGGCGCGGGGATCGCCGCGTGGATGAGCGGCACCGGATCGGCGCTCGGCCTGTTCATCGGGGTCGGGATCGCCGCACCGGTGCGGCTCCTGCTGCGGGTGCTCGCAACCCGCCTCGCCGAGGTGGGACGGAAGCAGATCATCACCTCCGTGCGGACAGGGCTCGTGCCCGAGCTGCTCGCCGCTTCGGGGAGGACACGCGCGAACGACGCCGCCGACGTCCTCATCGACCATGTTCCCGTCGTCGCCGGCTACCTGGCCGGATCGGGGCCGCTGCGGATCGCCGCGGTGCCCTCGACGCTGCTCATCCTCGCAGCCGTCGCCCTCGTCCACTGGCCCGTCGCAGTGCTGCTGGTGCTGTGCACGGCACTCCTGCCGCTCAACCTCAGACTCGCCGGACAGGCGACGGTCAATGCCGGACGCAGGCAGCTCGCGGCCTCGCGGCGACTGTCGGCGATCGTCACCGAAAGCGTGCGCGGGCTGCCGACGCTCGTCAGTCTTCGCGCCACCGCCCGACGACGGACGGTGCTCGGCCGGGCCTCGACCCGACTCGAGAAGTCGACGCTGCGCGTGCTCACCTACGCGTTCCTCTCCGGGGCGGTCATGGACGTCGCGGTGACGTTCGCGATCGCCGTGTCGGCGACCTATACGGGGCTCGTGCTGCTCGGTTTCGTCACTCTGCCGGGGACGCCGGCGCTCAATTTGGGTGGTGCGTTGTTCGTGTTGCTCCTCTGCCCGGCCTACTTCGCCCCTGCGCAGCGGGCGGCCCGCGGCTTCCACGACCGCGACGACGCCCTCGTCGCCGCCCGGGCGATCCTCGAGGCGAGTGCTGCTGCCTCTGGTCCCGTTGCCTCGGGCCACGTTGCCTCGGGTGCCGGCGCGTCAAGATCCGGGTCGGCCCCGGTGCCCGCGGCCGACCCGGCACCGGGAGCTATCTCGGCGGCACTCGCCTTCTCCGAATACGACGAGGCCGCGTCCGCCTCGGCGTTCCCGTACTTCGACCTCCGCGAGGTCAGCGTCGTCGACGGGTCGACCCGCATCCTCGACGAGGTCAGCTTGACGGTCCCGGCAGGGCAGTGGACGGCGGTGAGCGGACCCTCGGGCTCGGGCAAGACCACCCTGCTTCAGCTCCTCGCCGGCAATCGGGCCCCGAGCGCCGGGACGATCGACCGAGCGGCCGCTCAACCTCACGGCTGGCTCGGGTCCGACACCGTCGTCCTCGGTACGACGCTGGCGGAGAACATCAGCCTCGGCGATGCGTCGATCGACTCGGAGGCCGTGCGCGCTGCCGCGCACGTGGCGGGTCTCGACCCTGTCATCGCTGACCTCCCCGAGGGCATCGGCACAGTGCTCGGCACCACGGGCGGGGGCGCTTCGGGTCGGAAGCTGTCCGCGGGGGAGCGCCGACGGGTGGCGGTCGCCCGTCTCGTGGCTGCCGACCGCCGACTGTGGATCCTCGACGAACCCACCGCCCACCTCGATCGGGCGACGGAGAGCGCGATCCTTGAGACCCTGCGCCGTGCGAGCGTGGGGCGCACCGTCGTCGTCGCCACCCACTCCTCGGCGGTGATGGCAGCCGCCGACAGAGTCTGCGAGCTGCGGGACGGGGCCGTAGTCGCGGCGGGTCCTAGTGCAGACCCGCGCCCCACAAGCCCGAGTTCGGACTCGAGCCCCACGAGGGACGACGCATGAGTCCCCGGCCCCCGATCCACGTGCTCGCCCTCACCGTGGCCGTCGCCGCCGAGCTGTGTTCGCTCGCGCTGCTGGCCGTCTCCGGCTGGTACCTTGCCGCGTGCGCGCTCGCCGGCCTCGGACTGCTCGCGACGTTCTCCTACCCGACGCCGAGCGGCATCGTTCGCCTCCTTGCGCTCGGTCGGATCGCGGGCAACTACGGGCAGAACGTCCTCCTCCACCGGGCCGCACTTGCCGACACGACCCGGGAGCGACTGCGCGTCTACGACGACCTCGCCCGGGGTCCTGGCGGTGCGGCCGGATCGAGTGCTGAGGACGACCCGGGCGCTGCCAGCCCCAAGAGCACCTCAGGCTCTCCGAGTGCTGCCGGACCCTCAGCCTCTGCTGTCGCCTCGGGCGCTGCTGTTGACGCAGGCGCCGCAGTCGGCAGGATCCCTGCCGTCGACGATCGCACGGTCGACCGCCTGCTCACGGATGCGCGGGTCAGCGGCGAACGCGTGTTGCGAGTGACCGCGCCGATCGTCGTCACCTGCGCCGCCGTCGTCGCCGCGGGCATCGTCGCTGCGGTGACGATGCCTGCCGTGACGATCCCCCTCCTGCTCGGTGCGGCGGTGATGATCGTCCTCGCGCTCGTGCCGGCGGCTCCCGACGAGGGTCACGGCCGACTGCGCGCCGAGGTGCTCGCAAGCATGGAGGCCGCCCCCGAACTCGACTCGCTCGGCGGGACGCCGCTGCTGCGCGCCCGGGTGCTCGATCAGCTCGCCGAGCTCAGCGCCGCCGATCGCCGGAGGGCCAGCCGACGCACGTGGCGTCAGCTCGGCGCGGCGCTCGCCGCCGGGGTGTCCTTTGGGACGATCGTCGTCGTAGCCGCGCT
The DNA here is from genome assembly GCF_037101285.1 of Brevibacterium metallidurans. Lineage (NCBI taxonomy): Bacteria > Bacillati > Actinomycetota > Actinomycetes > Micrococcales > Brevibacteriaceae > Brevibacterium > Brevibacterium metallidurans. The sequence continues at coordinate 7,558 of NZ_BAAAAF010000028.1, read as the reverse complement.
CGCCTCGGGCGTGGGAACCGGGGTGGGGGATACTGCGACGGCCTCAGGGTTCGGCGCGGACCTGGGGTCGGTACCCCTGTTCGTCATGGTCGTCTGCCTCGCCTTCGGCGTCCTCGAGCGGACCTTCGCGCTCGGCGACATTGTCCCCCACCTGCAGAGACTCCGCAGCATCGACGCCGGCCGAGGTGACGCGTCCCAGCCCGCCCACACCTCGGCGGTCGAGGTCGACGCCACCGATGCCGGGGCAATCGGGATCACGCTGGGCGCAGGTCACGAGCTCGACGTCCCCGCGGGGACGTCTGCGGCGATCATCGGACCCTCGGGAGCCGGCAAGTCGACGCTGCTCACCGCGATCGCGCGATCGGTTCGGCAGCGCCGGTCGCTCACGGTCGCCCATGTCACCGACGACGAGTTCCTCTTCACCGGCACCGTGGCAGGCAACCTCCGCCTCGGCGCCCCTGGACAGCGAGGCCGCAAAACGGACGCTGACTCAGCGAGCTCCGGCGACGACCAGCCGACCGCTGTCGGCGATGCTCTTGTCGGCGATGCTCCGAACGCCAGCGTGAGCGTCGCTTCGCCGTCCGTGGGCACCGACCTCGCCGAGGTGCTCGCCGACCTCGGCCTCGACGACGTCGACGCGGATACGCGCACAGGGATCAACGGTCGGGCGCTCTCCCGTGGGGAGACCCGGCGGCTCATCATCGCCCGCGCCGTCCTCTCTCGGCCCGATGTCCTCCTCATCGACGAACCCGATCTCGGTCTTGACGCGGACACGTATGTGCGGGTGCTCGGGTTCGTCCGCGATCGCCTGCCCGACGCGACGGTCATCCTCGCCGCACACAGTGCCCCACCTGCGGTCACGCGCGTCCTCGACCTCGGAGGCGCCTCGGCGATCCGCTGATCAGGCGATCCCCGCAGGTTTAGACTGCAGGCATGGTCGACGACCTCATCCGGGCGCCGCATCCGGCGCTGCGGCCCTACCTCGGCGACTATGTCGGGTATGACTTCGCGGGGATGCCACCCGGGATCCACCTCGGGCTGCCTTCGGGCGCGCTGACGTTCATCGTCGCGATCGATGAGCCGCTGCGCCAGCTCGACGCCGAGGCAGGGGCCGAGGACCGTTTCGACGTGCTCCTCGCCGGTCTTCACCTCAGGCCGACCCTCGTCTCCCACGAGGGGACCATGGCGGGCATTCAGATCAACCTCACCCCGTTCGCGCCGCGCGCGCTGTTCGGGCTGACCGCCGCGGAGTACAGCCACCATTCCGTGGATCTGCGCGAGGTCACCAGGCCCATTGCGGTCGAACTCCACGAACGTGTCAATGCCGAATCCGGCTGGGCCGGCCGGTTCGCCGCGGTCGATACGGTGCTGGTGAAGTGCCTGCGCGACGGCGGACGCCTGCGCGACGGCGTGGCCCCGCGCCGGGAGGTCATCGAGGCGTGGGACGTCATCCTCGGCAGCCATGGCCGGGCCACCGTCGCACGGCTCGCCGAGCATGTCGGGTGGAGCAGGCGCCACCTGACAGCGCAGCTGCGTGCCGAGGTCGGCATCGGTCCAAAAGACGCTGCTCGGGTCGTCCGCTTCGATCGGGCCCGGCGGCTCGTCGCCGGGATGGGCGGGATCGGCACGGGCGACGGCGCTGTGAGCGATGAGGATGGTGGTGCGCGTGGCAGCGGGGACCGCTGGCCGAAGAGTCGGCCGGGGAGTCGGCCGATGCGACGTGAGAGAACGCCGGGTTCCCTCGCCGAGGTGGCCGCCGTATGCGGCTTCGCAGACCAGTCACACCTCGTCCGGGATTTCACGGCCTTCGCGGGCCTGTCGCCGACAGCATGGCTTGCGGCAGATCCGATCATCGCGCATGGAGCGGCCGGACGCGACGGGGCCGACAGGGACTGAGGCCGGTTGCAGCATGGCAGACAGGGACTGAGGCGGCAGAAACGTGAGCGGCCGAGTAGACATCGCGTGAACAGAACACGGGTGAGCCGAGGTCGGATGAACTGAGACCGGGTGAGTCGGGACCGGTAGCAGTTCCCATTCGTCCAAGACATGACAGGCGATCGCCGCGCATGCTGGAGCTGACAGCTCCCACAGCGAAAGGATCCACGATGACGACGACTCCCGAACCCAGCACGACCGAAACCACGACGACCGCACCGACAGCGACCGAACCCAGCACGACCGCACCGACAGCGACCGGCGCAGCAACGACCGCCTCGGCGAACCCTGACTCCGCGCCAACGCAGGCGAACGTCTGGCCGACCTTCCGCTACCGCGACGCGAAGGCTGCGATCACCTTCCTCACCAGCGCCTTCGGCTTCGAGGTCGCGGTCGAGTACACGAACGCCGACGATCCCACCGTCGTCGAACACGCGGAGCTCGCGTGGCCGGGTGGAGGTGGGATCATGCTCGGCTCGGCTCGCGACGACGGCGGAGTGATGACTTCAGTCGGCGTCGCGAGTGGATCGGTCTACATCGCCGTCGACGACGTCGATTCCCTCTTCCGCAGAGCCACCGACGCCGGAGCGAGCGTCGTTCGGGGCCTCACGGAGATGGACTACGGCTCGTGCGACTTCAGCGTCACCGACCCCGAAGGCGTGCTGTGGAACTTCGGCACCTATCGGGGCGCGGGCCGCGCATGACCGGGACCTGCCGCGCATGACCCGAACCGGCCGCAGATGACCGGTGCCGGCCGCGAGTGACCGGCGCCGAGAGCCTACGGCCCCGGCGCTGAGCTCAGGACGTTCCGGGCGGATTGTCGCCAGCAGAATCGGGCTGGAACGACCCGGACTCGACGCGGGCGGATACGCCCTCGGCCCACCGGTAGGGGCGCGTGGCGATGAGGGCCCCGATCGACCTGCGCAGCCGTGAGATCTCCGCACGGACGGTGACCACATGGTCGGAGTCCCCGTAGAGGCGCGTGCTCAGGGCGGATGCGCTCACACCATCGACCCCCGCCGAGGTGACCTCCGCGAGGATCTGGGCGTGCCGTTGAGTCAGCGGCACGACGAGCGGCTCCTCAGCGGAACGCACCTCGAGCACCGCCGGGCGGGCGTCGAGCCGAAGCACGACGGAGGTGTGCCGCTCCCCGGCGGGACGCAGCAGCCACCCGCCGGGCACCCGCTCGGGCAGGCAGAGCCCGGCACCGGGGATGAGCACCGTGCGGTCGGCCGCGGGCACGTCGATGCGGTCACGGGTCGTCACACCCTGCCGGTAGGCCACCCACCCGTCGTCGTCGACGACGAGAGCGGGCTCCCGACTGCCGCCGAGAATCGTCGAATACCGGGTGCGCAGAGTGCCCAGCTGCTCCTGATGACCGAGCAGAAGTCTGGCCTCGGCCAAGCGCACAGCCGTCGTGACCAGCGACTGCACCGTCGGGTGGAGCGTGAGCGCGGGACCGCTGATGTCGACGACGCCGAGCAGCTGTCCGTCCCGAGGATCGTGGATCGGCACCGCACTGCAGTACCACGGGTGCTGCGAGGTCTCGAAGTGCTCGGCGGAGAAGAGCTGAACCGGTGCCTCCTCGGCGAGCGCTGTGCCGATCGCATTGGTCCCGACGACGCTCTCCGACCAGTGCGCCCCTTCGACGAAGCCCAGCCCGTCGGCCTGCTTCCGCGCCCTGACCGCACCATCACGCCAGAGGATCACCCCGTCGGCGTCGGTGACGACGAGGATGAACGCCGCGGCGGCGGGAGTCTGCAGGAGCACGGAACGGAGTTCGTCGACGATGAGGCGCAGCTGCGAGCGATGCCGGCGGGACTCGACGTCCGCCTCGGCGGAATGGACCCGACGATTGCCCCCGGTCGGATCGAGCCCCAGGCGCAGCATCCTCTCCCACGAGCGCGCGACGAGCGCTCGCGGCTGCGCCGGCGGTGGGCCGCCGGTGATCACGGCATCGTGGATCCGGGTCAGATCCCTGGCCAGGTGTGCCAGGTCCGGGGCGGGCATGCCACGAGTATAGGGCTTTGCCGACGACCTGCCGATGCAACTTCGTGCAACCCTGTCGGCCGAGCCGACGCCACCGTAGGTTGATCGCACACGGCTCAACGACGAGGAGTGAGAGATGACAACGACGATGCAGCGCGAACAGCTCACGGCTGACGAGATCGCCACCGGATGGCTCGACGAGTTCGGTTCGACCCTCCGCAAGCGCGATATCGAGGCCGCGGTGGAGCTCTTCGCGACCACGAGCTTCTGGAGGGACCTCGTATCCTTCTCCTGGAACCTCACGACGACCGAGAACCGCGACGGCGTCCGCGACCTCCTGGAGGAGACGCTCGAGCGGGTCGACCCTGCCGACTTCGAACTCGCCGAACCCGCGGAGAGCGCGGACGGAGTGACCACGGCCTGGTTCACGTTCACCACCTCGGTGGGCAGGGGCAAAGGCCTCGTCCGCCTCATCGACGAGGACGGACCGAAGGCGTGGACCCTGCTCACCTCGCTGCAGGAGCTCACCGGACACGAGGAGCCCCGCGGCATCCGCCGGGTCAAAGGTGCCGAACACGGCGTCGACCCCGACCGGAAGAGCTGGTCGGAGAAGCTCGCCGAGGAGGATGCGGCGTGGGGTGAGACCGCGCAGCCGTACGTCCTCGTCGTCGGCGGCGGGCAGGGCGGGATCGCCCTCGGTGCCCGGCTGCGGCAGCTCGGGGTGCCGGCGCTCGTCATCGACCGGTGGGAGCGGCCCGGCGACCAATGGCGGTCGCGGTACAAGTCGCTGTGCCTCCACGACCCTGTCTGGTACGACCACCTGCCGTACCTGAAGTTCCCCGACAACTGGCCGGTCTTCGCCCCGAAGGACAAGATCGCGGACTGGCTGGAGTTCTACACCCGGGTCATGGAGATCCCGTACTGGTCGTCGACGACGGCCACCTCGGCGAAGTATGACGACGCGGCGGGCCGGTGGACGGTCGAGATCGAGCGGAACGGGCAGCGCCGCACCCTCACACCAGCGCACCTGGTCATGGCCACGGGAATGTCCGGGAAGCCGAACATCCCGACCTTCCCCGGCAACGAGGTCTTCCGCGGCGAGCAGCAGCACTCCTCCCAACACCCGGGACCCGACGCGTACGCGGGGAAGAAGGTCGTCGTCATCGGCAGCAACAACTCCGCGTTCGACATCTGCGGTGCACTGTATGAGAACGGCGCCGAGGTGACGATGGTGCAGCGTTCGAGCACGCACATCGTCAAGAGCGATTCGCTCATGGAGATCGGTCTCGGCGACCTCTACTCGGAGCGGGCGGTCGCCGCCGGGATGACGACAGAGAAGGCCGACCTCATCTTCGCGTCCCTGCCGTACAGGATCATGCACGAGTTCCAGATCCCGCTCTACGAGCAGATGAAGGACCGGGACGCCGACTTCTACCGGCGCATGGAGGCGGCCGGGTTCGACCTCGACTTCGGTGACGACGGGTCCGGACTCTTCCTCAAGTACCTGCGCCGAGGTTCGGGCTACTACATCGACGTCGGTGCGGCCGAGCTCGTCGCCGACGGCAAGGTGGGGCTCGCGAAAGGCCAGGTCGACCACCTCACCGAGGATGCGGTGGTCCTCTCGGACGGCACGGTCCTGCCCGCTGACCTCGTTGTCTACGCCACCGGCTACGGGTCGATGAACGGCTGGGTCGCCGACCTCGTCGACGAGGAGACCGCGGACCGGGTCGGCAAGTGCTGGGGTCTCGGCTCGGACACGACGAAGGATCCCGGCCCGTGGGAGGGCGAGCAGCGCAACATGTGGAAGCCCACCCAGCAGGAGAACCTGTGGTTCCAGGGCGGCAACCTCCACCAGTCGAGGCACTACTCCCTCTACCTCGCCCTCCAGCTCAAGGCCCGTTACGAAGGGATTCCGACGCCGGTCTACCGGCTGCAGGAGGTCCACCACCTCGGGTGAGGGAGTGGTGGGGCTAGGGCGTGGGGCGCGGGGCGTGAGCGCTGCTCTCGGCCGGGCTTCTGGACGCTGAGTGTCGATTCTCGTGAGCAGAATCGACACTCAGCGTCCATTTCTCCAGTCTCCCGGCGGCCGCGTGCCGTCCTGCGGAGGCTGAGCGAGTCCGAGGTGGCGCCGGATCTTGGCTTCGAGGAGCCTGTAGTCGGTGCGGCCGGTGACTCTGAGCACCGTCCAGCCTTCCTGACGCATCGCTTCGTCTCGCGCGATGTCGCTGTTCCACTGGCCCTTGGAGGTTCGGTGATGATCACCGTCGTACTCCAGGGCGAGACGGGCGTGCTCGTAGCCGAGGTCGGGCTCGACGACACGGCCGAGCTCCGCGCAGAAGATCTGCGGATGCACGGTCGGTTCCGGCAGGCCGACGGAACGCAGCCAGAGGCGAAGATCGGTCTCGCGCGGCGAGTCCACGGTGGGCCGGACAAGATCGAGCGCGGTGAGCAGGCGTCGCCGTGAGCGGATTCTCCTGGTGCCGACCACAGCGGCGGTGAGCTTCTCGAGTGTGAGGAGCGGCGGTCCGTGCCAGTTGCCGACCGCGGCATCGCCGACCCTGACCAGGTCGTCGACGTCGAGATCCGCGCCGAGTGAGATGAAGGCATGCGCAGGGTCGAGGATGGGCAGGTCGAAGAACAGGCGCGAGGTGAACAGCGTCGTGCGGTGGAAGCGGATGCCCTGTGCTCGAATACGTGCATTCCCATCGGCGGAGAAGACGTGGGTCGGAAGGTGCGGTTGGTTGCGGGGCAGCGGCCATCCGTAGAGGCATGCCGCGGTCACATGTCCGGCCGCCACCTGCGGAAACTTCAGCAGGATCGCGCGCAGACGCTGTGCCGTGTCCGTCCATTCCTCGTCGGCCCACCCGGGAGTCGGGCGTGCGACTGTCGAGGACGCATCGGCTCTGACGCCTTTGACGATCGTCGGGTAGGTGGAGGTGCGGAACAGTCTGTGCCGGGTGATGCCCCGCTTTGGTGCGGTCGCGCTGGTGAAGAGCTCCGGGCAGTCGCGCAGCTCCCATTCGCCGGTGTAGTCGCCTCCGTGGAACATGACGGCGATGGTCTCTCGGCCGCGGCGGCAGGGGAAGAGCGGCGAATGCCCCTGTGGAAACCGGTCGAGCGTCCACAGGCGTTCTGCGCATAAGTGCCCGCGCTTCTGCCCAGGCAGTGCACGAGAGTGGCATGCGTGTGGGACTTCGACCGGGCGACTGGCAGCAGACGACGAAGGTCCTGGCGCGAGCACGGCGGGCATGGCGTGTTCCCAGGACGGTGAGTGTCGATTTCGCGTGCGGATCTCGGCACTGGGAGTCCGGGAAACTCGCCGTCACCGGGTCGAGGTGGGGCTGTGCCCGTGGTAAGTCGAGCCGGCGCTGAGGCGGATCGCCGTCGACGTCGGTGGTCGGCGGCTGGTTGTCCCCAAGGAGGTGAACATAAGTGGGGTGTGGTGACCGCGTCGGCATTGGGAACCAGGGGAGAGGGTCCCGTTCTCCGGACGCTGAGTGGCGAAATCGCGCGGTGTCAAGCTGTTTGGAGTCACTCATGCTGCTTCACTAGTGAGTTGGTGACCTCCGACTTTCGGAGTCTCGTGGTTGATACCGACCACGCCGGCCGGCGCAGCCACACGTGGTGGTGTGTG
>NZ_BAAAAF010000027.1:0-18143 GCF_037101285.1 Brevibacterium metallidurans | reverse complement strand
GACCGGTGGGCGGGTGCGATCGCACCCGCCCACCGGTCTACTCTGCCAGGTCAGCTCAGCCGGAGAAGGCCTCGATGTTCGTCACCTCGACGGCGATCTCCTTGCCGTTGGGGGCCTCGTAGCTCGTCTTGTCGCCCACGGCGACGCCGAGCACGGCCGCGCCGAGCGGCGACTTCTCCGAGAACACGTCGATGTCGGAGTCACCGGCGATCTCACGGCTGCCGAGCAGGAAGCGCATCTCGTTTCCGGCGACCTTCGCGGTCACGACGGAGCCGGGGGAGACGGTCTTGCCGTCGCTCTCGCTCTCTCCGACCTTCGCCGAGCGCAGCAGCTGCTCGAGCTGGCGGATGCGGGCCTCCTGCTTGCCCTGTTCTTCGCGTGCCGCGTGATAGCCGCCGTTCTCCTTCAAGTCACCCTCGTCGCGGGCGGCTTCGATTTTCTCAGCAATCTCTGCACGTCCCGGTCCGGAGAGGTGTTCAAGTTCCTTCGACAGGCGGTCGAAGGCTTCCTGGGTCAACCATGTCTCTTCCTGGGTGACATCCTCGGTCATGACTTCTCCTTCTTCGGTTCGATGCGCTGACGGCACGTCAGGCAACGAAAAACCGGGCGTGGGGTACGCCCGGGCGGTGAATGAAACTACAGTCTAACCCATTTCGCGAGGATTACGATGATCTGGGTCACGATTCGGGCACCCTCGCGGGGAACTCCCATCGGCGTCGCCGTCAGGGAGGATGCACCTCGGCGACGGCAGGGAAGCTTGCGCGATGCCTGCCTCAGGGATGTCGCGACGACAACGAGGTCACTCGAACCAGCAGGCGTCCGCGTGGCCGGAGGAGGCGAGCTGGGTGGTGGCGAGGTCGACGGTGATCGGCCGCGGCTTGGTGGGATCGGCCTGCGGGTCGGCGTCGAGGCTGACCTCGGTGAAGCCGACGATCGCCTCGTTGCTGTTCGTGGCCTGGACGATGCAGTGGACGCTGCGCTCACGGTCCGGGTAGAGGGCCACGGTCACCGTGGTGCTCGCGGAATCGTTGACCGTGTACTCGACGGTCTGCGGATCGTTCGGCTTCGTCGGGGGCTGGAAGGCGACGACGCCGATGATGATGACGACGATGGCAATGACGGCTGTGCCGATGATCGTCGCCCTGCGGCTGAGGCGACGTCGCGGGGTGCGGGCGCGCCCGTAGCGGTCGCCCTGCGGTTCTGCGGCTGTAACCTCAGTCATTGAATTCCTCATCTGTCACTCTCGCGCACTAATCTAGAGTAGTCGATCCGTGATCTGCGATCATGCTCAGGCACGGACAGAGTGAGGAACGGCTCAGCGCCGAACCGAGAGGGGACCACCGAGAAATGACTGCGCTTCCATATCGCGGGCTGCGTCTGCTGGCTGTCCATGCGCACCCCGACGACGAATCGTCGAAGGGCGCTGCCACGAGTGCGAAGTACGCGGACCTCGGCGCACGGGTCCTCATCGCGACGATGACCGGCGGGGAGGCCGGAGACATCCTCAACCCAGCGCTCCTGCAGTCGCCGAAGGCCACCCGTGACATCGCGGGTCTGCGTCGCGAGGAGATGGCCTCGGCCGCCGCGGCGCTCGGCGCCGAACACGTCTGGGTCGGCCACGTCGACTCCGGTCTGCCCGAGGGCGACTTCGAGACCGAGATCCCCGCCGGCTGCTTCTACCGGGTGCCCGACGAGATCGCGATGCTCCCGCTCGTCCACATCATCCGGCAGTTCCGGCCCCAGGTCGTGACCACGTATGACGAGCTCGGCGGCTACCCTCATCCCGACCACATCAAGAACCACGCGGTGACGATGGCAGCCGTCGAGGCTGCGGCCGACCCCGAGGCGCACCCTGAGCTCGGAGAGCCGTGGGCGGTGCAGAAGGTCTACTACAACCAGGACCTGTCGGCGAAGAAGTGGATCACCATCCACGAGAAGATGGAGGCTGCCGGCCTCGAATCGCCGTTCGCCGAGCACATCGAGGACTTCAAGAAGCGCGACGCCGAACGCGTCAACTGGCTCTCCACGCGCATCGACTGCGGTGAGTACTTCGGCGCCCGCGATCGGGCCCTGCTCTCCCACGCCACGCAGATCGATCCCGAAGGCGGTTTCTTCTCCGCCTCACGGAAGGCCGCACGCACCTACTGGCCGACCGAGGAGTTCGAGATCGCCGTCGATCGCACCGGCCGGGAACCGATGACCCCGGGCGTGGACTTCCAGGAGTCCGACCTCTTCGCCGGGGTCCGTTTCGACGACGGCCGCGTGGTCCCCGCCGAGGGGATGCTGCCCGCTTCGCCCGCCGACGACCGTCTTGAAGGAGAGAGCGCATGACCGCAGCGATGGAGATCCTCGCCGCCCCCGCGACGATGCTGGCCGCCGGCACCGCGACCCCGAGCGGGGGACCCGACCCCGACCTCGTCACCCCGGGCACGATCGGCTTCCTCACGACCTTCGGGATCGTCGTCATCGCGATCTTCCTCATCCGCGACGCGCTCAAGCGGGTGCGCCGGGTGCGGGCCCGTTCCCGGGCCAGCGACGCCTACCCGATCCCGCTGCGCAAGTACGCGGTGCCCAACCAGTCGAAGCTCTCCGGGGCCAACGCGCCTCAGTCGGTCATCGACGGCACGGAGACTCCGACAGGGGAGCGCATTCCCGCCGACCCCGGATCCGGCGATTCGACGTCAGCCGACGCTGCGACTGCCGCCGAGGCTGCCGAGAGTGACACTGCAACCGAGTCCGATGCGGACCGCGGAGCGGGCTCCGAACGGTCGTGAACGCAGACCGATTCGATTGACCTGACTCCGGCCCGGTCACAGCACAGCGGGGGCTCTCACCGACATGGTGAGAGCCCCCGCTGCGTTGTGGTTTCGTGTTGCGCAGACGACTGGTCCGGCCGGTGCCGAGGTAGCGACGACAGCAGGCCGCAAGCGCGGCCGCCCATGACCTCAGCCGGCCCCGGGTTCAGTAGGCGGCGACGGCGGCGACGAGGAGTGCCGCGAGGTGGCAGCCGTAGCCGGCGATCGTGAGGATGTGGAAGATCTCGTGGAAGCCCAGCCACTTCGGTGCCGGATTCGGCTTCTTGATGCCGTAGATCACGGCACCGGCGATGTAGCACACGCCGCCGGCGACGACGAGGATGCCGACGGTGGGCAGGGTCGCCCAGATCTGCGGGATGTACCCGACTCCGGCGATGCCGAAGCCCACGTAGATGGGAACGAAGAGCCACCTCGGCGCGGTGGTGAAGATCGTCCGGAACGCCACCCCGAGCGCTGCGGCACCCCAGAGGACGGACAGGAGCACGATCGCCTGCTGGGGCTCAAGCATGAGTACGGCCAGCGGGGTGTACGTGCCCGCGGTGATGAGGAAGATGTTCGCATGGTCGAGGCGGCGGAGGACGAGTCTGGCCTTCGTCCGCCAGCGGCCGCGATGATAGACGGCCGAGGTGCCGAAGAGGAGCATGCCGGTGACGGCGAAGACGGAGGCGGCCAGCCGTGATTCGATCGTCGGGGAGATGATGACGAGGGCGAAGCCCCCGAGCATCGCGACGGGGAACGCTCCGGCGTGGAACCAGCCGCGCAGCTTGGGTTTGACCTGCCCGGCGAGTTTGCCGAGTTCGCTGCGCAGGGCTGATCGGCGGCGGGCGATGCGCAGCGGATGCGGGGCGCGGGCAGGGTGCTTCCGGCTGTCGGACGCGGGACGATCGAGCGCGGGCGGGTCCGTGACGGGAGCGTTCATGGGATCAATCTATCCGGATCTCCTGGCAGGATGACGATAGGCCCATGTGGTGGTCATGAGCGTCCGCAGTGCGACCCGGTCGGCACCGGTCGGGGCCGTCGCAGGTGAGGCCGTCCGGGGATAGTACTCTGTATGGTGTTCGACCGACCGATGGGCAAGGGGAAAGAGGACGTCGTGGCGCGACCGATGAGTCTGCTCTACCGTCTCTATGAGCGGAGGCTGCTGCGCGAGCTCGAGACCTCGGTGCCCGTCCCCAGGCACGTCGGCGTGATCACCGACGGCAACCGCCGCTGGGCGAAGGAGTTCGGGGCGACGACCGCCGACGGACATCGGGCGGGGGCCGACAAGATCGTCGAGTTCCTCGGCTGGTGCCAGGAGGTCGACGTCGAGATCGTCACCCTCTATGTGCTCTCGAAGGAGAACCTCGCCCGGTCCGCCGACGAGGTGGCCGTGCTCATCGAGATCATCTCCGACATGGTCGAGCGGATCGCGAAGCTCGACGACGTGTGGGTCCAGCTCGTCGGTGACCTCGAGATCCTCCCACCCGATCTGCGGCAGCGACTCGAAGCGGCGGCATCCTCGGGTGAGGGCGGCATGCGCGTCAACGTCGCCGTCGGCTACGGAGGGCGGCAGGAGATCGTCAACGCCGTGAAGTCCCTGCTGCGCACCCGGCAGGACGAGGGCACCGATCTCGAGACGATCATCGCCGAACTCTCACCCGAGCAGATCGGCGCGCACCTCTACACGAAGGGCCAGCCCGACCCGGACCTCATCATCCGCTCCTCCGGCGAGCAGCGGCTCTCGGGCTTCCTCATGTGGCAGTCGGCGTATTCCGAGTTCTACTTCTGCGAGACGTACTGGCCGGACTTCCGCCGCACCGACTTCCTCCGCGCCGTCCGCGACTACGGACTCCGCCAGCGCCGCTTCGGCAGGTAGCGGCGTCGACTGCTCGGCCCGTCAGGGTCTGTCAGGGCCCGCCGTGGCGTCTCCTCTGCCTCACTGCAGCTTCTCGGCGATGAAGACCCATTCCTTCCCGGTTCGGTCCGGGGCGTCCCTGACCTCGCGGACTGTGAATCCCGTCTGCTCCAGCGCCGAGGTGATCTCCGCCTTCTCGTGGAAGCGCAGCCGGGACTGTGAGCCGATGGTGTCCCCGGTGTCTGCGAACCGGTAGAGGTGGGTGAAGGCGACGAAGGGCAGGTCGATCTGGCCGAGGACGAAGGTCTCGGTGACCTCGCCGATGCCCTCGACCGTGAGGGTTCGCGGTGCCCGCCCAGCCCAGTCCGTCCACGGTCTCACCTCCGGGATCCGGGACTCGAAGAGGAGATGACCTCCTGGCCGCAGGCCCCGGGCGCAGTCGGCGAACACCCCGCGCAGCTCGTCGAGGCCGAGGAAGACCTGGGCGACGTTGCCTGTCATCGTCACGAGGTCGGCGTCGACCGAGGGGATGTCCGCTGACGTGCCGCGCCGGAAGTCGACGTCGGCGGATGCGGAGGCTGCGGCCGCCTCGGCGAAGTCGATCGAGGCCTGGGCCGGGTCGATCCCGATGACCCGGATTCCAGAGGTTGCGAGGGAGCGGGCGAAGACGCCGGTGCCGCACCCGAGGTCGATGACGGTGCGGGCGGAGAACTCCTCGGCGATCGCCCGATAGGCCTCGAGATCGTCGCGGTCACCGTCGAAGGCGTCGTAGACGGCGACGAGCTGCGGGTTCGCGAAGATCGCATCGGGCATGGGCCGAAACTAGCACAGGAGCCTTGCCTCGGTCGCACCCGTTCCCATTCACTCGATGTTCACGACGCGACTTGGCAGAAAGTGCGTGCCGCAACGAGAAGTCGCCGCGATCGGGGATAGGTTGACAGTAGTTGGTCGACACCAACCCGGGGTTCGGGTGATGTCAGGATTCGGACCTCGGCGCTACGTACGCCACAGGGGTCCCCATGGCCGAAAAGGTCCACACATACGTTCTCGACACCTCGGTGCTTCTCTCGGATCCGGGAGCACTGCTGAGATTCGCAGAGCATCACATCGTCATCCCTCTCGTCGTCGTCTCGGAGCTCGAGGCGAAGCGGCACCACCCTGAACTCGGCTTCACCGCGCGCAAGGCGCTGCACATCCTCGACGACTTCCGCTCCGACTACGACCGGCTCGACGAGCCGATCCCCGTCGGCGATGCCGGGGGAACGGTCCGGGTCGAACTCAACCACGTCGACGCCACGACGATGCCGGTCGGCTTTGACCGCTCGGAGAACGACACCCGCATCCTCGCCGTCGCCAGGAATCTCGCCGCGGAGGGCCATGACGTCGTCGTCGTGACGAAGGACGTGCCGATGCGGGTGAAGGCCTCGGCGCTCGGCCTCCAAGCGGAAGAGTACCTGGCCGAGCTCGCCACGGATTCGGGTTTCACCGGGATGAGCGAACTCGCGCTCGGGGATGAGGAGATGTCGGAGTTCTACGACTCCGGGTCGATCACGACCGATGCCGTGGCCGACGAGGTCGTCAACACCGGCGTCGTCATCACCTCGCCAAGGGGGTCGGCGCTCGGTCGGGTGCGGAGGAACAACACGGTGAGCCTGGTGCGCGGGGATCGGGACATCTTCGGCGTCCACGGCCGGTCAGCCGAGCAGCGGGTGGCCATCGATATGCTCCTCGACGACGATCTGGGCATCGTCTCCCTGGGAGGGCGAGCGGGAACGGGGAAGTCCGCGCTCGCCCTCATGGCGGGACTGCAGAAGGTGCTCGAGGAGAACAAGCACTCGAAGATCATGGTCTTCCGTCCCCTCTACGCCGTCGGCGGCCAGAACCTCGGCTACCTGCCCGGCAGCGAGGGGGAGAAGATGAACCCGTGGGCGGAGGCGGTCTTCGACACGCTCAGCGCCCTGGTGTCGAAGAACGTCATCGACGAGGTCGTCAACCGCGGCATCCTCGAGGTGCTGCCGCTGACCCACATCCGCGGCCGGTCCCTCCACGATGCGTTCGTCATCGTCGACGAGGCGCAGTCGCTTGAGCGCAACGTCCTGCTCACGGTGCTCTCGCGCATCGGGATGAACTCGAAGGTCGTGCTCACCCACGATGTCGCGCAGCGCGACAACCTGCGGGTGGGACGCCATGACGGCATCGCCGCGGTGATCGAGAAGCTCAAGGGTCACGAGCTCTTCTCGCATGTCACGCTCACTCGTTCGGAGCGTTCGGAGATCGCGGCCCTGGTCACCGATGTCCTCGAGGAGTTCGATCCCTTCCGGTCGTAGGGTCGCCTCGCCGAGGCGGGAAGAGCAGAGAGCACCGGGGCGGTCGGTTGACCGCGCCGGTGCTCTCACTCCGAGGGTGTCGGGAACCTACTTGTAGGTGCCGATCATCGTCGTGACGTCGAGAGCCTTGTCGAGGTCGGCCTCGGTGATCGAGCCGTTCTCGACGAAGCCGAGATCGATCGTCGCCTCCTTGACGGTCATCTTGTTCGCCACGGCGTGCTTGGCGATCTTCGCCGCCGCCTCGTAGCCGATGACCTTGTTGAGCGGCGTGACGATCGAGGGGCTCGCTTCGGCGAGGAAGCGGGCGCGTTCGACGTTCGCGGTCAGCCCGTCGATCATCTTCTCCGCCATCACCGTCGAGGCGTTGGCGAGCAGGCGGATCGACTCGAGGAGGTTCGAGGCCATGACGGGGATGCCGACGTTGAGCTCGAACGCGCCGTTCGTCGACGACAGCGCCACGGTCGTGTCGTTGCCTACGACCTGGGCCGCGACCTGGATCGTGGCCTCGCAGATGACCGGGTTGACCTTGCCGGGCATGATCGAGGAACCGGGCTGGAGGTCCGGGATCGCGATCTCGCCGAGGCCGGTGTTCGGGCCCGAACCCATCCAGCGCAGGTCGTTGCAGATCTTCATGTAGCCGTAGGCGATCGTGCGCAGCTGGCCCGAGGCCTCGATGAGGCCGTCGCGGTTGGCCTGCGCCTCGAAGTGGTTGCGTGCCTCGGTGATCGGCAGGCCGGTCTCCTCGGCGAGGAGCTCGACGACCCGAGCCGAGAATCCGTCGGGGGTGTTGATGCCCGTGCCCACGGCGGTTCCGCCCTGCGGGACCTCGGCGACGCGGGGGAGCGCGGACTCGATGCGCTCGATGCCGTAGCGGACCTGCGCGGCGTAGCCGCCGAACTCCTGGCCCAGGGTCACCGGGGTGGCGTCCATGAGGTGCGTGCGACCGGACTTGACGACCTTGGCGAATTCCTCGGCCTTCTTCTCCAGCGAGGTCGCCAGGGTGTCCATCGCCGGGATGAGGGTGTTGACCAGGGCATTCGTCACTGCCACGTGCACCGAGGTGGGGAAGACGTCATTCGACGACTGCGAGGCGTTGACGTGGTCGTTGGGGTGGACGCTGATGCCCTTGTCGGCCAGGGCCTTCGAGGCCAGGGTGGCGAGCACCTCGTTGGTGTTCATGTTCGACGAGGTGCCCGAACCGGTCTGGAAGACGTCGATCGGGAAGTCGGCATCGTACTTGCCGGCGATGACCTCATCGGCGGCGTTCTGGATCGCTTCGGCACGGTCGGCGTCGAGGACGCCGAGTTCGAGGTTGGCCTTCGCCGCGGCCTTCTTCACCTGCGCGAGCGCGTGGATGTGGGCGGGTTCGAGGGTCTTGCCGGAGATCGGGAAGTTCTCCACGGCCCGCTGCGTCTGCGCGCCGTAGAGGGCGTCCTTGGGGACCTTCACCTCTCCCATGGTGTCGTGTTCGATGCGAAACTCTTCGCTCATGCGTTGCACGGTCCTTTCGGTGATGAGTGCGCCCGCGCCTGAGCGGGAAGGCCCGCCCGGCCGCGGAACCGGGTCAGGAGGCGTAGGACGAGACCGCGGCCTCGTCGCCCCCGTACTGGGCGACGACGGTCGTGTGACCGTCGTGGAGCTGATAGGTCATGCCGACGATGATGAGTCGACCCTCGTCGACGGCACGCGAGATCAGGGTCGAGAGCTGCATGATCTTCTCGACCGTGTCGATGGTGTTCTGCACGACGGTCTCGTTGACCGTCGTCCGATTGTTCTTCCGTGCCCGGGCCACCGTGGGCAGGATGCGGGCCACGACGTCGGAGATGAACCCGGGCGGAGTGTCACCGGTGTCGTAGGCGTTGTAGGCCGCGGTCACCGCCCCGCAGCTGTCGTGTCCGAGGACGACGAGCAGCGGAGTGCCGAGGATCTCGACCCCGTACTCGAGCGACCCGAGGGTGACCGGGTCGACGACCTGGCCGGCGTTGCGGACGACGAACATGTCGCCGAGGCCGACGTCGAAGATCATCTCCGCGGCCACCCGGGAGTCGGCGCAGCCGAAGAGGGAGACGAAGGGCGTCTGATCGGCGCTGACCGCCTCACGGCGGGTGATGTCCTGGTTGGGATGTTCGGGCTCATCGTTGACGAATCGACGATTGCCTTCCTGCAAGCGCTTCCAAGCCTGGTTGGGCATGACGTCCTGACCTGCTTCCGACGGTGGATGGGTGAGTGAGAGCGCCGCAGTCTCAGACGAGGCCGCGACGGGCTGCTTCCTCGGCGGCTTCGACGTACGAGTGGGTCTTCGCGGCCTGGTGCTCAGCGAAGACCGAGCGGACCGTGCCGGACTTCGAGCGCATGACCAGCGAATGCGTGGTCACGTGACCGCCCTGGAACTTCACTCCGTCGAGGAGGTCGCCGTTGGTGATGCCGGTGGCCACGAAGTAGCAGTTGTCCCCGGTGACGAGGTCGTCGGTGCCGAGCACCTTGTCGACGTCGAGGCCGGCCTTGGCTGCCGCCTCGCGCTCACTGTCGTCCTGCGGCCACAGGCGGCCCTGGATGACGCCGCCGAGGGCTTTGATGGCACACGCAGTGATGATGCCCTCGGGGGTGCCGCCGATGCCCATGAGCATGTCGACGCCGGTATCGGGACGGCAGGCGGCGATCGCGCCGGCGACGTCGCCGTCGGTGATGAGGCGGATGCGGGCGCCGGCGGCGCGGATCTCAGCGATCATCTCCTCGTGGCGGGGACGGTCGAGGATCATCACCGTCACCGAGGCGGGATCCTTCGTTCCCTTGGCCTTGGCGACGCGGCGGATGTTCTCCGCGATCGGCAGGCGCAGGTCGACGGCGTCAGCGGCATCGGGGCCGGTGACGAGCTTCTCCATGTAGAACACGGCCGAGGGGTCGTACATCGCGCCGTCTTCGGTCACCGCCATGACGGAGATCGCGTTGGGCATGCCGAGCGCGGTCAGGCGGGTGCCGTCGATGGGATCGACGGCGACGTCGCAGCGGGCGCCGCCGCCGTCGCCGACCTGTTCGCCGTTGAAGAGCATGGGGGCTTCGTCCTTCTCGCCTTCGCCGATGACGACGGTGCCGGCCATGCGGACGGAGGAGATGACGTTGCGCATCGCGGCCACGGCTGCGCCGTCGGCGGCGTTCTTGTCACCACGGCCCACCCAGGGGGCGGCGGCGATGGCTGCGGCTTCGGTGACTCGCACGAGTTCGAGGGCGAGGTTGCGGTCGGGGGCTCCGGCTCCGACCTGAGCCTGCTGTGACCATTCGTCGGTCACTGCGACCGGTGGCGCCTCGGCGTCCACGCGGCCCCGGTCATGATGCGATTTCACGTCAACTGTGTCCTGGGAGTCACTCATGCCTCCAATTGTGCCACCCTCGGCAGGCGGGGGAGGACATCGGATTGCGCTGGGACACGGGCTCAAGCAGGGCTCCCGCTGTGATCCCGGGCACGCTGAGAGTGCGCCGATTGGCTCGCGGACCCTGCCGCGGGGACAATGGGGAGGTGAGTGTCCGCAGCATCGACGAAGCGGGGAGCAGGTCGACGACCGTCGCACCGGCAGCCGCAGTCAAGGGAGTATCCATGTCCGACCAGTCCGGAGTCGTCCTTCCCGGGTCCCGGGAAGAGATGCGTCTGCTGCGGAAGAACTCGAACTGGGTGAATATGACCGTGGCGATCGCCGCGTGCATGGCCCTCGTCGCCGGTGTCCTGCTGCTGGCCCCGCAGCCGGAGGTCAGCCCCGAACGCGTCGTCGACTACAAGGCGATCGCCGAGGCGTCCCAGGCCAACACCGACTTCGACCTCATCGTCCCCGACGTCCCCTCGGGATGGACGTCGAATGAGGCGAATCTCGATCCGATCAAGGGGTCGGATTCCTCATCGTGGTACCTCTCGTTCCTCGGACCCGATGACCAGTGGGTGAGCCTCGAGCAGGCGCAGACCTCAGCGAAGTGGGCCGAGGGCAAGGTCGAAGGTGCCACGGCGGCCGAGACGGCTCAGGTCGGGGGACAGACGTTTCAGATCTATCGTTCCGACGACGCCAAGGAGTACTGGGTGACGTCGAAGGGCGACATGTTCGTCGTCCTCAAGGCCATCGCCTCACCCGACACCATCAACTCCTTCGCCGACCAGGTCGCCGCCCAGCTCAAGTGAGCGCGGCGCCGCTGAAGGCAGCGGCGCACCCTGTGCGACTCACCCTCTGCGGCGCACCCGTTTCACCGAGCTCTCAGTCGTCCTCGGCTGACTCGTCGCGTGCTTTGTCGAGTCGTTCGCGGGCACCGTCGAGCCACGCTTGGCAGCGGTCGGCGAGTGCCTCTCCGCGTTCCCACAGCCGCAGCGACTCCTCGAGGGGGAGGTTCCCGGCTTCGAGGCGCTTGACGGTGGTGACGAGCTCTTCGCGGGCCTGTTCGTAGCTGAGCGTGCTGATGTCGGCTTCGTCCTGCTGGGTGACGGGTTCGGTCATGGTCAGCTCCTTGCTTCTTCGGTGGGATTCTCGGTCTTCGTCACCTCGGCGTCGAACCGTCCGTGGGCGACCCGGACGTGGACTGGGGAGCCGACGTGGACTTCGGAGACATTGCGGACGGCGACGCCATCCTCGGTCTGCACGACCGCGTAGCCGCGTTCGAGCGTGCGCAGCGGTGAGAGCGACCGGGCTTGGGAGCGCAGGTGGGTGATCTCGTTCGCACCGTGGTTGAGCAGACCAGTCATCGCCTGCAGGCTGCGACGGCGCAGCATGAGGAGTTCGTCTTCGCGCGCATCGACCATGGTCTGCGGCTCGGCGAGCACCGGCCGGGAGCGCACGGCGGTGAGCATCTCCTGCTCACGGTCGATGATGCGGTTGACGGCGGCGTCGAGGAGGGCACGCGCATTGAGGATGCCCATCGCCTCCTCGGCGACATCGGGGACGATCCGCTTCGCCGCATCGGTCGGTGTCGAGGCACGCAGGTCAGCGACCTCATCGAGGATGGGCCGGTCGGCTTCGTGGCCGATCGCCGAGACGACGGGGGTCGAGGCGTTGGCGACCGCGCGCACGAGCGCTTCGTTGGAAAAGGGGAGGAGGTCCTCCATGCTGCCGCCGCCGCGGGCGATGACGATGACGTCGATGTTCGGGTCGGCATCGAGTTCGGCGAGGTTCTTCATCACGCCAGGCACCGCGTCGGGTCCTTGGACTGCGGTGTTGCGGATCTCGAATTCGGCGGCGGGCCAGCGGACGTGGACGTTGCGCACGACGTCCTTCTGCGCATCGGAGTCGCGGCCGGTGATCAGCCCGATCCGGTTGGGCAGGAACGGCAGCCGCTTCTTCCGGTTGGGGTCGAAGAGGCCTTCAGCGGCGAGCTGCTTCTTCAGCCTCTCGAGCCGGGCGAGGAGTTCGCCGAGGCCGACGGCGCGGATGTCGTTGGCCCGCATCGTCAGCCGCCCGGTCTTCGTCCAGAAGTCGGCTTTGACGTTGGCGACGACGTGGCTTCCCTCCGTCAGCTGGGCGCCGGTGCGGTCGAGGACGTTCTTCCAGATCTGGACGGGCAGGGACATCTCGACGTCGGTGTCGCGCAGGGTGAGGTAACTGGCCTTGCCGCGGTGGTTGAGTTCGACGACCTGGCCCTCGATCCACACGCTCGACATGCGGTCGATGTAGGACTTCATCTTGTTCGAGAGCAGGCTCAGCGGCCACGGGTTGTCCGCGGTGGTCTCGGCAGCGGTGGCCGGCAGCTCCTGCGGGTCGACGGACTCGCCGAGCGTTCCGGGGGTGCCGGATATGCGTTGTGCCATGTCATCTCCTTGTCCCGGCCCAGCCTAGCGAACGGTGCGGACACGGCGGGGCAGGACGCGGCGGGCGGCGCGTGCGGTGGGCTGCTCGGTGTGGAATGGTTCACCTTTGTGGCTGACGTTCAGCCTCGAGACCTAGAATGGCACCGTGACTGCCGTATCTGTTCCCATGCCCACGATCCCGCGCAAGCGCGTCGCCCCGGAGGACATCCGGACGCCGGAAGGCAGCGACCAGAAAGTGCTCCTCGCCGCTCCGCGCGGGTACTGCGCCGGAGTCGACCGCGCCGTGATCGCCGTCGAGCGGGCGCTCGAGCACTACGGTGCTCCCGTCTATGTGCGCAAGGAGATCGTCCACAACCGGCATGTCGTCGAAACGCTCTCCGAGCGCGGTGCCGTGTTCGTCAACGAGACCGACGAGGTGCCGCAGGGCGCACGCGTCGTGTTCTCCGCCCACGGCGTGTCCCCGGCAGTCCACGCCGAGGCGGCCGCCCGTGATCTCTCCACGATCGATGCGACGTGCCCGCTGGTGACGAAGGTCCACCGTGAGGCTGTGCGCTTCGCCCGCGACGGTTACCGCATCCTCCTCGTCGGCCATGCCGGGCATGAGGAGGTCGAGGGCACAATGGGTGAGGCTCCCGAGCACATCACCCTCATCGAGAACCCTGAGGAAGCGAAGACCGTCGAGGTCGAGGACACCGAGCGGCTCGTGTGGATCTCGCAGACGACGCTGAGCGTCGACGAGACCATGGCGACGGTCGACATCCTCCGTCAGCGGTTCCCGCATCTGCAGGATCCGCCCAGCGATGACATCTGCTATGCGACTCAGAACCGCCAGGTGGCGGTGAAGAAGATCGCGCCGCAGGCCGATCTTGTCCTCGTCGTCGGTTCGGCGAACTCCTCGAACTCGGTCCGTCTCGTCGAGGTCGCCCTCGAACACGGTGCGAAGGCCGCCCATCGCATCGACTTCGCCCGTGAGGTTGACGAGACGTGGTTCAACGATGTCGCCACGGTCGGTGTGACCTCGGGTGCGAGCGTGCCCGACGGGCTCGTCCAGGATCTGCTCGGCCTGCTGGCCGACTACGGTTTCGCCTCGGTCGAGGAAGTCGTCACCGCGGAGGAGGATCTCATGTTCTCCCTGCCGCGTGAACTCCGCAAGGATCTCAAGGCCGCGGGCAAGAAGACCTCGAACAAGCGCGATGGCGCTGACCGTCAGCACGACATCATCTGAGCACCCCCGATCGTTCGGCGCCGGTGCGCCCGATCACTGCGTGCCGGTACGCCTTGTCATCCGGTGCGTGTGCGCGAGGTCATTGTGTGCCGGTACGCGGCCTCCTCAGCTCGGTCGCATCATCGCCGAAGCGCGGCCGTGAGAGTTCAGCGGCGCTGATCCCTCGACTGTGCGCATCGAGTTCGGCCACCGTGTCGAGTTCGTCGACGACGATTCCCGTCGACGGGAACTTCCGCGCAGTGACGAGGAATCGCGACTCGAACGACGAGACGAACCGGTTGTAGTCCTCCACCGAGCGGTCGAGGCTCGACCCCATCTTCGACACATGGGACACAAGGGTGCCGACGCGCTCGTAGAGTTCTGTCCCGAGCCGGAGGACGTCCGCCGCCGAGGTGCTCATATCGGCCTGACGCCAGTTGAGGGCGACGGTCTTGAGCAGCACGAGCAGTGTCGCGGGGGAGGCGAGGACGACGTTCTTGCCCAGGGCGTGGTCGATCATCTTCGGGTACGTTGCCGCAGCGGCGGAGAGCAGCCCGTCGGTGGGGACGAAGCAGACGACGAAGTCCGGTGCCGTGTCGAAGGCCTTCCAGTACTCCTTCGATGCGAGGGAGTCGACGTGGCGCAGCAGGGCCCGCGCATGGTTGCCGTCGATCTCGGTGTCCTCGTCCATCCGGGCTGAGAGCGGGGTCTTCGCGTCGATGACGATCGTGCCGCCGCCGGGCAGGTGGACGATCATGTCGGGTCGGTGCCGCTGTCCATCCTTGTCGGCGCTGACCTGGGTGTCGAAGTCGACGTGGGGGAGGAGGCCTGCGTATTCGACGATGCGGCGCAGCTGCACTTCTCCCCAGTCTCCGCGTTTCGTCGTCGAGTTCAGGGCGTTCGCCAGTGATCCCGTCGATTCCTGCAGGCGGAGGTTCTGCTGGCTTAAGTGGGAGATCTGGGCGTTGAGGCGGGTGATCTGTTCGAGCTGCGCCCGGTCCTGGGTCTGCACGCTCTCATGGAGGTGTTTGACGCTCGCGGCGAGCGGACCGATGGCGGCAGTGAGCTCCCCGGCCATCTGCGCGTCGGCTTCGAGATCCTCGGTGCGGTCGGTGAGGATCTTCGAGGTCGTCTCAGCGCGGGTCAGGCGTTCGACGTATCGGGAGCGGGTGATGGCGCGACCGAGGAGGAAGCCGAGGACGGCTGCGAGGACGATCGCCAGGAAGAAGGCGGCGATGACGCCGGCGGCGGGGAATGCGTTCATGGTCTCAGCGTGACAGAGGGCACTGACACGAGGATTCGGGGACCGCCTCGGCGCCGGGATAGACTTGGCTACCGTGGCACTGACAATCGGAATCGTGGGACTGCCCAATGTCGGCAAGTCGACCATGTTTAATGCACTGACCAAGAACCAGGTTCTCGCGGCGAACTACCCGTTCGCGACGATCGAGCCGAATGTGGGCGTCGTGCCCCTGCCGGATGCGCGGCTGACTCGGCTGGCGGAGATCTACTCCTCGGAGCGGATTCTCAACGCCACCGTCGACTTCGTCGACATCGCCGGCATCGTCCGCGGTGCTTCGGAAGGTGAGGGTCTGGGCAACCAGTTCCTCGCGAACATCCGTGAAGCCGATGCGATCTGCCAGGTCATCCGTGGTTTCGTCGATGAGGATGTCGTCCATGTCGACGGCAAGATCAGTCCCGCCGATGACATCGACACGATCAACACCGAGCTCATCCTCGCCGACCTGCAGACGCTGGAGAAGGCGCGGCCGCGCATCGAGAAGGACGTCAAGGGCAAGCGGGCACCCGCCGAGCTGCTCACCGCGATGGACGCCGCCACGGAGATCCTCGAGGGCGGCCGGACGCTCTACCAGGCGATGCAGGCGGATAAGTTCGACGTCTCGGCGCTGCGCGAGCTGCAGCTGATGACGACGAAGCCGTTCCTCTACGTCTTCAACGTCGATGACGAGGTGCTCGGCGATGAGGCGAAGAAGGACGAGATGCGTGCGCTCGTCGCACCCGTCGAGGCGATCTTCCTCGATGCGAAGTTCGAAGCAGAGCTTGCCGAGCTCGACGAGGATGAGGCACGGGAGATGCTCGAATCCACCGGCCAGGAGGAAAGCGGTCTCGACCAGCTCGCCCGGGTCGGCTTCGACACGCTGGGCCTGCAGACCTACCTGACCGCGGGACCGAAGGAAGCGCGGGCGTGGACGATCCCGAAGGGCGCCACCGCCCCCGAGGCGGCCGGAGTCATCCACACCGACTTCCAGAAGGGCTTCATCAAGGCCGAGGTCGTGTCCTTCGACGACCTCGACGCGAACGGGTCGATGGCTGCCGCGAAGTCCGCCGGCAAGGTCCGGATGGAAGGCAAGGACTACGTCATGGTCGACGGGGACGTCGTCGAGTTTAGGACAGGACTTACATCTGGAGGTAAGAAGTAGCATGCCTGGATTAGCTCCGACGACGCTCCCTTCTGTGCAGCCGGTGGGGTCCGTTCCTGACGGCAAAGTTTCTGACTTTCTTACGGGAAAGATTGTCAATGACACCTCTGAGGAATATGTCCGGCAGAACATCGAGAAGGCACTCGTCCGGCAGTACAAGTACGCGCCGGCTGACTGCACGCCAGAGTTCACCATTAAGGTTGGCTCCTCGCGTAAGCGTGTGGACATAGTCATCTTCGACAAGGGTGCTGACCATACTCAAGCGAACGCATACATCTTGGTCGAGACCAAGAAAGCGGACGTCAAGCCGACGCACCGCACCGAGGGAGTCGGTCAGCTCCAGTCGTACATGTCCTCGTGCCTCAACGTCCGGTACGGGATGTGGACGAACGGAACCGACCGATTCTGTTTTGCCAAGAGGGATGACAGCAGGGGTGGCTGGACCTTCGAGGAGATCATCGACATACCCGGTTTCGGCCAGACCGAGGCCGATGCTCAACGGCCGAGTCGCAAAGACCTCAAGGTCGCCACAGCCGATAACTTGCTCTTCGCCTTCCGCCGCTGCCACAACTACATCGCAGCTCACGAGGGCAAACAGAAGACCGAAGCGTTCTGGGAGCTGCTCAAGCTGATCTTCACGAAGATCGAGGACGAGCGATCACCCAAGCTTAACTTCTTTGCGACTCCCTCCGAGCGCGGTAGCTCGACCGTCGCCTCGGCCGCCAAGAAGCGCATCCAGAGTCTCTTCGAGCAGCGCGTCGTCAACAAGTATCCGACTATCTTCGAGGCCAAGGACATCGAAATCGACCTCAAGCCTGAGGTTGTCGCCTACGCAGTTACAGAGCTGCAGGGCTACTCCCTGCTGCGCTCACCGGTCGACGTCAAGGGTGTCGCCTACGAAGAAATCGTCGGCTCGAACTTGCGTGGAGACCGGGGCGAGTTCTTCACCCCACGCAACGCATGCCGCATGGCAGTCGCCATGCTCGATCCGCAACCCGACGAGCGAATCCTCGACCCGTCCTGCGGTACCGGGGGCTTCCTTATCACCGGCATGAATCACGCTCTCGAGTACATTGAGAAGTCTGAACGTGATCAGTGGGACGACCCAGCTCGGGGCACGGAGTATGAGCAGGCTGAACTTTACCGTCGCCGGGATGAGTACTTCCGCGAATGCGTCTTCGGCATCGACCTGAATCCGGCCCTCGTGCGGGCCGCGAAGATGAACATGGTTATGAACAACGACGGCTCCGGCGGCTTGTTCCAGGCTAATACCCTTAATAACCCTCACAGGTGGTCCACGAAGCTCCGGGAGGCTATCCAGCTGGGTTCCATCGATGTCATCGTCTCTAACCCGCCGTTCGGTGCGAAAATCCCGATCGACGACGAAGAAGTCCTCTCCCAGTACGATCTGGCGGCCGTGTGGGACCGGGATGAGGACGGTAAGTGGGCGATTCGATTCGACAAGCATGGCAACCGGGTCCTGCAGAAGTCTTTGCCGCCAGAGATTCTGTTCATCGAGCGAGCGATCCAGCTTCTTAAGCCCGGCACTGGCCGCATGGCCATGGTGATCCCAAACGGCATTCTCAACAACCCGGGCAATGCCTACATCCGCAACTGGTGGGCTGTGTCAAGTTTCGTAGACGATCTCTTTGTGGATCAGGCGGCGATCGCGGCCTGAAGGGTGTAGTCGGCGCGCGCTTCGGCGGGCGTGCGGTAGCCGAGGCTCGAGTGGAGCCGCTGCCGGT
>NZ_BAAAAF010000026.1:0-19098 GCF_037101285.1 Brevibacterium metallidurans | reverse complement strand
AGGCACGTCGAGGTCTTCCGGACGGGTTGTGTGAGAACTCCCATCATCGGAAGACCTCGACCCTCACCCCGACACCGACGCGCCGCCCCAGGTCGCACCACAGCTACACCCTCATCTGTGAAGAGCCCCTTTTGCGATCCGAGTGGGTTCATGCGATCCGTACGCGTCCAAACGATCCACACACACGTTCACGTGATCTGCACGAGCGGCCTAACCCGACCACGCCTCCCACAGACGGGCGTACCGACCACCCAACGCGACCAGATCGGCGTGCGTGCCCTCTTCGACGATGCGGCCGTGTTCCATGACGAGAACCCGATCGGCGGATTCGGCCTGGCTCAGACGGTGAGCGACAACGAGAGCACCCCGACCCCGCAGTGCCGCTCGGGCAGACCGTTCGAGGACATGAGCACCCGCGGAACCTGCCTCGGCGGTCGCCTCGTCGAGGATCGCGAAGTCAGGGTCGGCGAGCACCAGCCTCGCCAGTGCCAAGGACTGCTCCTCGACCGGGCTCAGCCGGGTTCCCCCGTCACCGACCTCGGTCTCGAGGCCGTCAGGCAGGTCGAACGCCCACTCCGCCCCGACCGTCCGCAGCGCCGCGGTGATCGCGGCATCATCAGCATCCGGCACCGGCAGTGCGACATTCTCACGCACCGACCCGGCGAAGGTATGGACCTCCTGGGCAACCATCGCGATATGCTCACGCAGCACCGGCTCGGCCAGCGACGTCAGCGGGAGACCAGCCGCAGTGTCGTCGGCGTCGGCCGCCGCGCCAATGCCTGGTGCCGTGCCAATGCCGGCCACAGCTCCAATTCCCGACGCCGCGTCGGAGTCTGGGCCCGACCCAGGAGGAACGAGGACGGCACGCCCCTGGGTGGGCGAGGAGAGCCCCGCGATGATCCGCGCGAGCGTGGACTTCCCCGCCCCGGTGGCGCCCACGACGGCAACGACCTCACCGGGGGCCACGTGCAGGCTCACTCCCGAGAGC
Organism: Brevibacterium metallidurans; assembly: GCF_037101285.1. NCBI lineage: Bacteria > Bacillati > Actinomycetota > Actinomycetes > Micrococcales > Brevibacteriaceae > Brevibacterium > Brevibacterium metallidurans. Next base: position 18,110 of record NZ_BAAAAF010000026.1, on the reverse strand, counting down.
ACCGGGCGGCTAGGGACCGGACCGTCGTCATAGGAGAACCAGACGTCGTCGAGGACGAGCGCCGAACGTCTCCGACCGGACCCACCCCGGTCCTCGAGCGGAATGACGGCGTCCCGCCTCGGCGCGTGCTCTGCCTCCTCGATGACCCCGACCATACGGGTCAGGGACGCACCGGCGGACTGGACCTGATCGAAGAGGCCGACGAGCGCACCGATCGGATTGAACAGACGATGGAAGACGAGCGCCGCCGTCGTCACTGCGCCCGCGGTCGACTCCCCGAACCACACGAGCGCGAACCCGGCGATGAGGATGAGGGAGAGCACGACCGCCTCGGCGCGGTTGTTGCGGCTGAAGGCGCGGGTGAGGAACCGGAACACCCCGATCGACAGATCCCGCGCTTCACCGGAGGCCGCGTCGATGCGGCCCAGCTCCCCCGCCTCGGCGCGGTAGGCCCGCAGGGTTCCGGCACCGGTCAACCCGCCGAGGAGACGCCCGGCACGCCGACCGAACGCGGCCCGCTCCTCCCGGTAGATCGGCTCCGACCTCGGCAGATACCAGCGCAGCGTGAGCCAGTACATCGGCAGCGCTATGAGCCCGACGATCCCGAGGCGCCAATCGATGGCGGCCATGCCAACCGCTGACACGATGACGACGAGGAGCGACTCGACGATGATCGGCAGCACTTGTGCGGCCGCCTCGCTGATCATGCGTGAATCGTCGGCGACCCGGGAGACGAGGTCACCGGTCCCCGTCCGCTCGATTTTCTGCGCTTCGAGCGAGAGCGCCGACTCGACGACCTCGGTGCGCAGCTGCGCGACTGCGGGCATCGCGATCCGGGCGAGCGCCCACGCACCGATCCATGTGCCCACGGCCATGACCACACCGGCGATCGCGACGGCGATCGCACACTGCCACACCACCTCGGCCCCGGCACCGTGAGGCAGCTCGTCGACGAGGCGACCGATCGCCCACGGACCGACGAGCCCCGCCGCGGCATTCGCGGTCCCGGCGATGACGAGGAGGACGATCCACCCGCTGCGGGCGCGCAGCAGTGGAACCAGGCGGGAGAACGCCTGCCGCCGGGACGCGATCGGCAGGGTCGTCGGGGCGCTCATCGGGTCACCGCCTTGCGGTAGGTGTCGTCTGAGTCGTTGAGCAGCTCGGCATGCGTGCCGGTGCGGACTACACCGCGGGCCGGGACGAAGACGACGGTGTCGGCGGCGGCGAGGAACGCCGGGGAGCTTGTCAGCAGCACGGTCGCCGTCGTCGTCGAGCTGCGCAGACGGGTGAGGCCCGCACTGATGCGCGCCTCGGTGACGGCATCGACGGCTGTCGTCGGTTCGTCGAGGACGAGAAGGCGCGGGCCCGCGTGTAGCGCGCGAGCCAGGGCGATGCGCTGCCGTTGCCCACCGGAGAGGTTGCCGCCGAGCTCGAGGATCCGATGGTCGAGGCCGCCGCCGACGAGGTCGAGGAGCTCATCCGTGCCCGAGGCGGTAAGCACTTCGACTTCGACCTCGGCGGCGCGCTCACCGGGGAGCATGGTGATGTTCGAGCGGATCGTCCCCTCGAACAGATCGACCGCGTGCGGGGCGACGACGATGTCCTCGCGGCTGTGCTCCCGCGCGTGGTTCGCCAGCGCGGCGACGAGAGTGGACACTCGCGCGTGGTCCTCGACGACGAGGCACGTGAGCGTCCCGAGCGGCGCATCGAACGAACATGCCCGTTGTTCCCCCACCCTCCAGTTCCGCACCGTCAGACCGGCCTCGCCGAGGTGGACCTCGGGTTCCGCGGGACTCTGCGGGTCGGTGGGATGGGCCGGATCTTCCACCGGTGCGGGGCCGGCCGGCTCGGTGGAGGTGACGGCGGTGAAGCTGCGGTCAGCGGCGTCATTGCCGGTGCGGTCTACGTGGGCGGCTCCGGCGACATTCGGTTGGGCGCCGTTCCGGTCGGCGTGCTCGATGTCGGTGAGGAGGCGGGAGATCCGGACGGCGGCACCGTGGGACTGGGCGAAGAGGCCGACGATGTCGGCAAGTGCGCGCATCGGTTCAGTGAGGAACGCCGTCATTCCCAGGATGCCGATGAGTGCTCCGACGCCCAGCTGCCCCTCGATGAGTCGGAGGCCGGCGACGACGAGCACGACCGCGAGGACGACGGACATGACGAGGGCGCCGAGGCCGGCGAGCCGGCCCGTGCGCTCACCGGTGGCCACCCCCGCCTCGGCGGCGGCATCGGAGGCGGCACGGTAGCGAGCGGCGGCCCATGGCTCCCCGCCGAGGGCTTTGATCACCCGCAGCCCGCTCATGAGGTCGGCGGCCGAACGTCCGGCCTGCGCGACGGCCTCGAGCTGGGCGCTCGCCTTCGCCGAGACGGACCGGCCGGGCAGGGAGACGACGACCAGGCCGATCGGGACGGCGACGAGGACGACGAGGCCCGTGACCGGGTCGGCGATGAGCAGGAAGACGGCGGCCGTGATCATCCCGAGGACGGCGGCGATGCCGCGCCCGAGCTGCGAGAACGACTGCGCTGCGGTGTCGGCGTCGGCTGAGGCGATCGAGAGGACTTCGCCGGAGGCTCGGTCGGCGGGCAGGTTCGCCGAGGTGAGGGCCGCGTGTGTGATCTCGACCCGCAGCGCGTGCGCCTCATGTTCGCGTGCGGCATTGCACCACCGCGCACCGAAGCGGTAACCGTAGCTGAGGACGGCGAAGAGGAGGAGCAGCCCCGCGATCGAGACGGCGAGCATCGGGATCGAGAGCGGGATGATCGCGACATCGACGACGATGCCGATGGCCACCGGCACGAGCGCTTCGCACACCTGCCACAGCGACATCGCGACGACCCCGGGGACGAGGAGGCGGAGACGACGGCGGACCGCACGACGCAGCAGCGCCGCGCCGGAGGAGGGAGTCAGCGGCACATAGGTTACCCTAACATCTTCTGACACACCGCCTCGGTGGGCTGTTCATGCACCGTCCGACGACCCTTAGGCCCCTACGTCCCCTACCAGCTGATGACGTGGGGGACGCTCACCTGCTTGAGGCCTTCGAGGCCGAACTCGAGGCCGTAGCCGGACTTCTTCACCCCGCCGAAGGGCACGCGCGGGTCGATCGCTCCGTGCTTGTTGATCCACGTCGAGCCCGCTTCGAGACGCGCCGCGACCCGCTTGCACTCCTCGAGGTCGGTGCCCCACACCGAGGATCCGAGGCCGACCTCGAGCTCGTTCGCCCACACGATCGCCTGATTGAGATCGGTGTACCTGACGATCGGGAGCACGGGACCGAACTGCTCCTCGGCGACGAGCGCGTTGTCGTTGTCGATATCGGCGACGATCGTCGTCGGGTAGAAGTACCCCGGCTGGTCCTCGCGCGGATCCCCGCCGAGGAGGACCCTCGCTCCCCCGTCCTTCGCCGCCTGAACGAGGCGCGCGACGATATCGTACTGCTGCTTGTTCTGCAGCGGCCCGAGGACGTTCTCCTCCTCGAGCCCCACACCCATCGGTATCTGCCCCGCGACCTCGACGAGTGCCTCGCACACCTGGTCGTAGAGGGCCTCGGGCACGTAGAGCCGCTTCATCGCCGCACATGTCTGACCGGTGTTGATGAACGCACCCCAGAACAGGTCGGCGGCGATCGCCTTGGGGTCGGCGTCCTCGAGGACGATGCCGGCATCATTGCCGCCGAGCTCCAAGGTCAGCCTCGCAAGACTGTCCGCGGCCGACCGCATGATCGCCTGCCCCGTCTTCGTCGACCCGGTGAACATGATCTTGTCGACCTCGTCATGATCGGTCAGCGCCGCGCCCACCTTCCCGTCACCGGGCACGACGGTGAGCACATCGGCCGGCAGCACCTGGTTGACGACGGCCACGAGTGCCTGCACCGACAGCGGCGTGTACTCCGAGGGCTTGAGGACGACGGTGTTGCCCATCTTCAGCGCCGGAGCGAACTGCCACACGGAGATCATCATCGGCCAGTTCCACGGCCCGACCGCTCCGACGACGCCGACCGGAGCATAGGTGAGCTCGGCATGCGTGCCTTCCTCATCGACGAGGACCTCGGGTTCGAGGACGAACGCGGCATTCGCCCGCAGCCATGCCGCGCACGCCCCGACCTCGAAGCGGGCGTTCGGTCCGTTGAGCGGTTTGCCCTGCTCCCGGGACAGCAGCTCGGCCAGCGCCTCGGCAGACGCCTCGATCGCATCGGCGGCCTTGTTGAGAAGGTCGTTGCGCTCCTCGACCGGGCGTGAGGCCCACGCGGGCTGGGCGGCTGCGGCCGCAGCGACTGCCGCGTCGATGTCGGCGACGCTGCCCTCACGGGTGCGCCCGACGAGAGCCCCGGTTGCGGGATCGAGGATCTCGCGACCGTGCGGGTCGGTGATCGCCGCGAGCAGTCCGTCGAAGGTGGTGAGGTCAACGGCCGTGGTTTGGGAAGCGGCGGCCGGGGCAGTGGTCTCGTCGGTGGTCATGATTCTCCTTGATGTGGTGACGGGTTGTGGCGGGCAGCGGGTTGTGTTTCTCTCACCCCAGACTCCCACCGGAGCCGATGCCTGCATAGAGCCCGGGCTCACGCGATCGCAGGCCGAGCGCCCACAGCGTCCCGACGAGACCCGGGACGAGGACGAGGGCGGGAAGCAGCCACGAGAGCACGGTCGGCTCCGCGGCGCCGATGAGGACCTCGAAGTTGATGACGATCGCGACGAAGAGCGCGATGAGCCCGAGTGCTGCGATCCCCGGAGCCACGGCCCGCGTCCACACTGAGTACTCGTCCCGACGGGTCCGCAGGAAGCCGATGACGGCGAGCGCGGTCAGGCTCATGAGGAGGACGAGACCGAACGCCCCCATGTTCGTCAGCCACGTGAAGAGGGTGACGACGGGGAAGAGCGGGTCCGTGCTGCCGGCCCCGGCGAGGGCGAAGACGATGATGACAATGAGCGCGAGCCCCGACTGGGCCAAGGACCCGGCCACCGGCGCCCCCGAACGCCGCGACGTGCGGGCGAGGAACTGCGGGAGCACCCGGTCACGGCCGAGGGCGAAGAAGTAGCGGGCGACGATGTTGTGGAAGGCGACGAGGGCCGCGAGCAGCGAGGTGAGGAAGAGGATGTTCGCGAGGTCGACGAACCACACCGGAGCATGCTCGGCGAGGAAGGCGAACATGAGATCAGGGCCGAGCTCCTGCGACTGCCCGATCACCTGCGAAGGGCCGACCGCAACGACCATCGCCCACGCGGAGAGCGCATAGAACCCGGCGATGAAGCTGACCGCGATGATCGTCGCCCGCCCGGCCGTGCGCCTGGGATCTTTGACCTCCTCGTTGTAGATCGCCCCCGATTCGAAGCCCATGAACGCCGCGATCGAGAACGCCAACGCCGCCCCGATCCCGGGAGCGAAGAGCTGGTCGGGCAGCAGGCCGTCGGCGGTGACGCCCTCGGGGCTCTGGACGAGACCGATGAGGTCGAAGACGATGACGATGAGGAACTCGGCGGAGACGATGATGCCGAGCACCTTCGCGGAGAAGTCGACGCGGGCCACACCCATGAGTCCGACGACGGCCCACGCGATGAGCGCGCACACGCCCCAGGGAACCGTGAGCCCGAAGAGCGAGTCGAGCAGCGACGAGAGGACGAACCCGAACATCCCGGCGATCCCGATCTGCATCGCGTTGTAGGCCACGAGCGCGGTCAGCGCCGCCCCGACCCCGGCCGGTTTCCCCAGCCCCTTGGCGATGTAGGCGAAGAACGCGCCCGCATTGTGCACGTGTCGGCTCATCGCCGCGTACCCGATCGCGAAGAGGATGAGGACGACGCCGAGGAGGACGAACGAGAGCGGGATCCCCAGCAGTCCCGTGACCGCGAAGTTGCTCGGCACCCCGCCGGCGACGACGGTCAGCGGCGCCGAGGCGGCGATGATCATGAAGACGAGTGCGGGCGTGCCGATCCGCCTGCCCTCGAGCCTCGCCGAGGCGGGGACCGACTCGGTGTGCTGCGCGGCGGCTGCGCTCATGTGACCCACCTAACGGAAGACGATGTTCCCGCCAGACTGCCAAATCACGGACCCCGGAGTCTTGGCTTTGGGAGCACACCCCTTGACCGAGCGCGCACAGGCGCTTCGCCGCAGCGAACTCAGCGCACCCGCACCTCATCAAGGACTGTGCGCCGATAGACCGCCGGCGGCTGCCCGACAGCGCGGCGGAAGACCCGGGAGAAGTGCGCGGGATCCCCGAAGCCCCACCTCGCCCCGATAGCCGCCACGGGCACATGCGCCTGCAGCGGATCGGCCAGGTCGCTCCGGCACCGTTCGATGCGCCGACGCCGGATCTCCCCGGCCACCGACTCATGGCCCTCGAAGAGCTGATGGAGGGCGCGCACCGACATGAAGTGCGCGGCCGCGATCGTCTGCGGTCCCAGCTGCGGGTCGGCGAGGTGGGCGTCGATGTGGGCGATGACCTCAGCCCGCAGCCGTGCCCGCTCATCGACCGCCTCGGCGGTGGTGCTCAGCTCATCGACCATGACCGTCGTGAGCAGATCGACGACGTTGCCGGCCAACCGCACTCCCACCGATCGAGTGAGGCCGGGCAGCATCGTCCCGGCCTGGGCGATGACCCCGGTGACGACCTCGCCGAGGCTGTGGTCGGCGCCGATCGCGGTCGCCGTGAGCTGTCCGACGGCGTCGGCGGGGAGGGTGACCCGCGACTGCGGGAACATCATGACGTAGGAGGAGAAGGCGGCGTCGAAGCTGAGCGTGTACGGCCGGGAGGTGTCGTAGATCGCCAGTGTCCCCGGCGCCAGCGCCACCTCGCGCCCGTCCTGGATGAGCAGTCCGTGCCCGCTGAGCTGGAGGGAGACCTTGAAGTAGTCGTCGCTGCCGCGGCCGATGAGCTCAGGCGTGCGCAGCACCGCGTGGGGGTCGGCTGCGATGTGGGACATGACGACGGCGTCGTAGTCGCGGGCGCTGATGCGTCCGGTGAAGCCGCCTCGGCGCTGGGGTTCGGTCGCGAGCGGGACGAAGGAGTCCGAGACGAGGCTGCGCCAGCCGTCGAAGTCCCGAGCCGTGCCTTCGTGGAGCATGGGTGAGTCACCTGCCTTGGGCGCGCCGACGTCGGTGTCGGCGCTCATCTGCGGCTCACTCCAGCCTCCAGCCGGGAGATGAGATAGATCAGCTGCGTGCGCAGCCCGGCGAAGTCGAAGCCCTCCCCGCCGAGGATGGACGTCGTCTGAGCGCCGAGGAGGTAGGTGAGGAGGACGTCGGCTTCGGACTCGATGACCACCTCGGCGTCCAACTCCCCCTCCGCCCGAGCCTCGGCGAGCCAGCCGCGGATCCATTCGCGCCAGCGCACCATCGTCGCACTCACCGCGCGCGCATGATCGGGGTCCTGGGCCACCTCGGCGAGGAAGGAGAGGACGACGCGGGCCTCATCGTGGAGTGCGGGGGTGGTCGGGACGACCTCAGCGGCGAACGCGCGCAGCGCGGTCAGACCCCGCAGCCCCTCGGTCGCCAGCACCACCCGGGCGCTCGTCGCCTCGTAGACGTCGATGTAGGTCGCGGCGAGGAGGTCGGCCTTCGAGCCGAAGTAGGACTTGACGACGCCGTTGGCGAAGCCGGCCTCGGCGGCGATGTCGCGCATCGTCGTCCCCGAGAGCCCCTGCCGGACGATGATGCGCGTCGTCGCCTCGACGAGGTCACGACGCCGCTGGGCGTAGTCGACGATCTTGGGCATGGATCCTCCTGGCGACCTTGACTTTATTCTCTACGCATGTAGATTATAGCGTGATCCGGCTCACAACCCCTTCGGGTGCAGCCGCCCGCAGATGCAAAGGTGCCTCATGTCCGCCCACACCACCACGACGACCGACGTCGCCGCGACCCCGTTCTCCCTGCCGAGTCAGGCAGAGATCACCGCCGTCACCGAGGTGCTGCGCGCAGCCGACCTCTTCCCCGCCTCGGCGCGGATGGCCTATATGGGCCTGCTCGATCCGGTCCGCGGAGAGTCCCGGGAGGCGACGAACGTCGACCGCAGGTTCCGGACCTTCGTCATCGACAAGACCGCCGGCACGGCCCGCGACATCGTCGTCTCCGCGACCCACGGCACCGTCGAATCCGTCACCGAGGTGGACTCCTCGCTCGCCGGTGAGTTCCCCGTCATGGAGGAGGAGTTCGAGATCGTCGAGCAGGTGCTCAGCGAGGATCCTGCCTGGCAGGAGGCGATCGCCCGGCGCGGCATCCCCCTCGAGGAGGTCCGTGTCGCCCCGCTGTCAGCCGGGGTGTTCGAGTACCCGGAGGAGCGGGGCAGGCGGATCCTGCGTGGGCTCGCCTTCCACCAGCAGCACGAGACCGACAGTGCGTGGGCGCACCCGATCGACGGCCTCGTCGCCTACGTCGACGTCACCCATCGCACCGTCGACCAGGTGCTCGACCTCGGCGTCATGCCGGTGCCCGCCGAACACGGCAACTACACCGACCCCGAGCTCACAGGGCCGATCCGGCAGACGCAGAAGCCGATCGAGATCACCCAGCCGCAGGGGCCGAGCTTCACGGTCACCGAGGGCAACCACATCGAATGGGAGAAGTGGTCCTTCGACGTGGGCTTCGACATGCGTGAGGGCCTCGTCCTCCACAACATCGCCTTCGACGACGGCGACGAACGGCGGATGATCCTGCACCGGGCGGCGATCGCGGAGATGGTCGTCCCCTACGGCGACCCCTCCCCCGTGCGATCGTGGCAGAACTACTTCGACACCGGCGAATACCTCGTCGGGCAGTGGGCGAACTCCCTCGAACTCGGCTGCGACTGCCTCGGCGACATCACCTACCTCTCCCCGTGGGTGGTGAACAACCTCGGCGAACCGAGGCAGATCGTCAACGGCATCTGCATGCATGAGGAGGATGCGTCGATACTGGCCAAGCACTCCGACCTCTGGTCGGGGGTCGCCTACACCCGGCGCAACCGGCGCTTCGTCGTCTCGTTCTTCACCACCGTCGGCAACTACGACTACGGGTTCTACTGGTACCTCTACCTCGACGGGACGATCGAGTTCGAGGCGAAGGCGACCGGTGTCGTCTTCACCTCAGCCCTGCCCGACGGCTCGAGCGACTTCGCCTCGGAGATCGCCCCGGGACTCGGCGCCCCGTTCCACCAGCATCTCTTCGGCGCCCGGCTCGACTTCGCCCTCGACGACGGCGGCTGCCGGGTCGAGGAGGAGGACGTCGTGCGCCTGCCGGTCTCGGAGACCAATCCGCGGGGCAACGCGTTCACCCGCAAGCGCACCCTGCTCGCGACAGAGCTCGCCGCCCAGCGGGACGCCGATCAGTCGGTCGCCCGGACCTGGGTGGTCTCGAACCCGGAATCGATCAACCGCCTCGGCGAACCGGTCGCCTACAAACTCCACCCGACCGGTCTGCCGACGCTGCTCGCCGCGGAGGACTCCTCGATCCACAAGCGGGCGACGTTCGCGTCGAAGGCGCTGTGGGTGAGCCAGTACGCCGTCGACGAGCGGTACCCGACCGGGGACTTCCCCAATCAGCATGCCGGTCACGGGGGCCTGCCGACGTGGACGGCCGCGGATCGGAACATCGACGGTGAGGACATCGTCGTGTGGCACACCTTCGGGCTCACGCACTTCCCGCGCATCGAGGACTGGCCGATCATGCCCGTCGACACCGTCGGGTTCACGCTGCGACCCGAGGGGTTCTTCGACCGTTCCCCCGTCCTCGACGTGCCCGCGCCGGAGTCCGGAGGCCACTGCTGCGGGGAGTGAGATCGGGGCCGGTGCGTCCCCGGCAGCCCCGGTTACGGCAGGTGCGGTTGGCCCCTGCCCGATAGGATGAGCAGCGACCGACCTGCCGCCTCATCGCCGAGGAGAATCGTTGCCCGCACCGCTCGGACGCCGCCGATCGACGGCGCGGTCCGCTGTCGTCGCCATCGTCGTCGCGCAGTGCTTCGGGACGGCGCTGTGGTTCAGTCCCAGCGGAGCCGCCGCGGGACTCTCGGCCTGGCTCGACGCCGGTCCCGCCCAGTTCGGCTGGCTTGTCGCGGCGACGCAGATCGGGTTCATCGTCGGCACTCTCGTCAGCGCCCTCACCGGCCTCGCCGACCGGTTCGCACCCGAGCGGATCTTCATCGTCGCAAGCCTCCTCGGGGCGGGCCTCAATCTGGGGTGGACGCTGCTCGCCCCGAATCTCGCCCTCGTGTGGATCGCGCGGTTCGCCGTCGGGGTGTGCTTGGCCGGCATCTACCCGATGGGGATGAAGATGATCGTCAAGCGGGCCCGGGCGCGGTCGGCGCAGGCGCTGAGCTGGCTCGTGGGCATGCTCGCGCTCGGCACCGCGATGCCGCAGCTGCTGGCCGCACTCGGGACCGACCTGCCGTGGCAGGCGATCATGTGGGGTTCGTCCGGGCTCGCCTTGGTGGGGGCGGTGCTCATCGCCTCGATCGGTGGGAAGAGCGGCCCCGCCGAGGCGGTTCCCGAGTCCCCGTCATCACCTCAGTCGGCACGAGGCGAGGGTGCGGGTCCGGGTCGGGACTCGGCTCTGCGCCGGCTCTTCTCCGACCGCGGGTACCGTGCCGCCGTGTTCGGCTATGTCGGACATATGTGGGAGCTCTACGCGTTCTGGGCGGTCGTGCCGACGCTCACCCTCACCGCACTCTCGGCGCGGGTCGACGCCACCGGAGTGGCTGCCACGAGCTTCGCGATCATCGCCGTCGGCACACTCGGCTGCATCCTCGGCGGGGTCGTGAGCCGGAGAGCAGGAAGTGCGCGCGTGGCCGCGACTGCCCTGGCCGGGTCGGGTCTCATGTGCCTGCTCTATCCCCTACTGCCGGGGATTCCCGCGCTGCTCGTCGTCGTCCTGCTGCTGTGGGGGCTCTTCGTCGTCGCGGACTCCCCGCAGTTCTCCGAACTCGCCTCGACCTTCGCCCCCGACGACCTCACGGGCACCGGGCTGACGGCGATGAATTCGATCGGATTCGGCGTGAGCGTCATCAGCATCGTCCTCCTCCAGGGTGTGCTCACCGTGGTCGGCGAACCCGCACTGTGGCTGCTGCTGCCGGGTCCGGTGCTCGGTCTGCTCGCGATGCGGCCGCTGCTGCGGCGAGCACGGACGCACGCTACTTGAGCAGACGGTCCATGCGTCGGTCGCTCAGCCGTTTGTCGCCGGTCTGACAGCCGGGACAGTACTGGAGGGACTTGTCGGCGAACGAGACCTCGGCGATCGTCGTCCCGCACACGGGACACGTCTCCCCTGTCCTCCCGTGGACACGCAGGAGCTTCTTCTTCGCGGCCTTGACCTTCGACGGCGGCAGACCGACCAAGGCATCACGGGCCGAGGTGAGCACGGAGACCATCGCCGCATACATGGCTCCGGCGTCGACCTTCTCGGCGGTGGCGAACGGCGAGACCTTCGCGGTGTGGAGGATCTCGTCGGAGAATGCGTTGCCGATCCCGGCGATGAGCGACTGGTCCTCGAGCACCGTTTTGATCCGCGAGCGACTGCCCGCGAGCACCTCGGCGAACTCGTCGGCCGACAGATCAAGCGCGTCGGGACCGGCATGGGCGATCGCCTCGACCTCGGCGAGGTCGCGGACCAGGGAGACCGACGCGTTCTTCTTGGTCCCCGCCTCGGTGAGGTCGAACCCGGCACCCGAGGCGAGGCTCACCCGCATCCCCAACGGCCCTTTGCCCATCCGCACGGGCCCGGTCGGCACCGTATCGTGCCAGACCAGCCACCCGGCCCGGGCGAACCGGCAGACGAGGAAGAGACCCTCGAATTCGAGGATGAGCGCCTTGCCGACCCGGGTGACGCCGGTGATCTCGAGGCCGATGACGGCGTCGAGGGGCGGGTCGGCCGTGTGCAGCAGTGCGAGCTCGGCGATGTCGATGTGCGCGATGAAGTCGCCGACCACGCGGGGCCGGAGGAATTCGACGAGCGCTGAGACTTCGGGCAGTTCCGGCATTCCCCCAGTATGGCCCCTGCTCAGTCGGGCGCAAGGGCTGTGCGAACCCGGACAGCAGAACGCCGGGTGGTCGCGATGACCACCCGGCGCTGGGAGATTGTGTCAGCCCTGGCCGGCTGCGGCGCTGCCGCCTGATCCGGAACCGGATCCGCCCGAGCCGGAGCCCGACCCGCTGCCCGAGCCTGAGCCGCTCGAACCGCTGCCGCTTCCGCTTCCGCTCGAGCCTGAGCCGCTGCTGCCCGATCCGGAACCCGCGGAGCTGCTGCTGCCGGAGCCCGAGGTGCCGGAGTCGCTGCCCGAGCTGCTCGAACCGGAGGTATCCGAGTTCGTGCCGCTGGTGTCGCTGCTCGAGTTCGTGCCCTGATCGGTTCCCGTCTGGTCGCCCTGCGAATCGGAGGACGAGGACTGATCGCTCTCGCCGGTCGTCGAGGAGCTGCTGTCGCTGCCCGAGTTCTGGTTCGCGTTCTGCCCGTTCGACCCGGAGTTCGATGACCCCGAACCGCCGTCGCTGCCACCGTCCTGGGAGGTGCCGGACTCTTCGCCGCCGCCTCCGCCGGTGACCGACTTCGAGATCTCCGAGGTGCCCGGAGAGATGTCGGCTTCCGTGAGGTTCTCGGCGATGACGACACCACCGAGGCCGATGCCGAAGGCTGCCACACCGATCGCGACCGGGTAGAGCACGCGCTTGCGCTTGAGCTTCTGCCACCAGGACTTCGGTTCGTCCTCGGTCTCCGTGCCGGCGGCCGCCTCGGCCTGCGCTTCGGCTTCGTCGAGGTTGCCGAACGCGGTGTCGCTGCGATCACCCTCGACGTCGTTCGAGGTGGTGGCCGGAGTCGTGCCGTAGACGGCCGTGGCGTCTGGGTCGACAGGGTTCGGAGTGGTGGCGGGTGTCGTGCCGTAGACGGCGGTCGCATCGGGGTCGGCGGGGTTCGCGGTGCCCGGCTTCGCGGTTGCAGCGCCAGCGGCCGCAGCGGCAGCACCAGCACCGGCCGCAGCACCACCGGCGGCGAGCGGGAGCCCTGCCCCCTTCTTCACGGCCGGTGCGAGCTTCGCCCCGACCTCTTTGACCGCTTCCTTGCCCTTCTCGATGCTCTTGCTGTAGAGGCTGACGGCGATGGCGGTGACGATGCTCGCGATGCCCGCACCGATGACGGTGCCGGCGACGCCGAGCTGTCCGCCGATGACCGAGGAGGTCGCCGCGGCACCCGCGCCGGCGAGCAGCTGGGTCGCGGAGATGCCGTTGCCGCTCTTCTCCTTCTTCTCGCCCTTCTCGTCGTCGGAGTCGTCGGTCGTCTCGAGCTTCGTCGTCTCCTGCCCGAGCGCCGGAGCCACCGCGGTGGCCTCCGTGCCCGTCGGCTGAGCGCCCGTCGGCTGCGCGGCAGTCGTCGCCGCGTGCTGTGTCGCCGGCTGAGCTGTCGTTTGGGCGGCGGTGTCAGGGCGGATCGGGTTGGGTGGCATCACCGGGGTCGTCGCCGGGTGGGCGGCCGTCATCTCCTCGGTGATGAGCGGCAGGGTGTGCGACGGCTGGGTGCCGGGCGTCGGCTCCGACGACGGCGTCGATCCCGCTGCGCCGCTGCCGGCTGCGGGATCGGTCGGGTTGTGCTCGTCTCTCTGATGCGACGCCAAAGTACCTCCAAGAACGTGTGTCGTCTCCCAGTATTCTCTGCAGAGGTCCGGAGTTCCTGACCGGGGTCTCCCGATCCTGAGAACCGGCTGGACGCCAGACGTCGGACCTCACGCATGACCAGCGATGATGCCGCACCGTGTGATCGCCGGTACACGCGACTCGCACGTTTTCCCCAGGATCATGGTGTCGGTCGAATCCGACGACCGCGTCAGCCGGATCCGTGTGCAGTGCCGGTCGAATCCGTGGGCTGTGTCAGTCGAATCCGACGACGCCGAGGCGGTCGGGCAGTTCGTCACCCGTGCCGAGTTCGAGGAGGTCGAACCGTCCCCACTGCTCGTCGGAGTCGAGGGTGAGGACGAAGCGCGCGGGTCCGCTCGGTGCCGGGATCATCGTCAGGCCCTGCAGACTGCCGCCGGTCTCGACCATGAGGTTGACGGCGAAGCAAGGCTCACTCAGTTCGGTGAGGACGACCTCGGAATCGCCGGTGAAGCGCAGGGGACTGTCGGGCCCTGCCCGGTGCGGGGTGCCGGAGATCTCGAGGACCACCTCGGCGGTGGGAAGGAACGTCCGATCAACGCCGGGCAGGGAGGAGAACGGCCCGGGTCGTTCGAGGCGGGCGATGCTCAGACGCCACCGCGCACGGTCAGGGGTGAGAGCTGCGGACTCGACGAGGGAGACGAGTTCGGTCGTCTCCCCGGCACCATTGGCCCAGGCTGCGGGGGTGATGTCTGCGAAGGAGGCGATGCGGCGCATGGCCCCCATCGTAGGCGCACGGCCCTATCCCGGAGGGTCAGTTCACGCAGAGGCAGAAAGGGTGGCCGGCGGGATCGAGGAAGACGCGGAAGGTCTCGCCCGGCTGGAATTCGGCCTTCCCGGCGCCGAGTTCGAGGACCTGCGCCTCGGCGGTGTCGAGGTCGTCGACCATGACGTCGATGTGCATCTGCTGCGGATGGTCCTGGCTGGGCCAGCCCGGGGCGCGGTAGTCCTCGACCTGCTGGAAGCAGATGGGCGGCCAGGAGTCGGATGTGATCTCTGCCCACGTGCCGTCGTCGTCGACGCGGACCTGCCAGTCGAGGAGGTCGCCGTAGAACTTGGCGAGCTCACCAGCATCCGGAGCATCGAGAACGACCACGGGCTGCTTTGCGATAGCCATGGTGCAGAGTCTACGCCGGTGGACGGACACGAAGAAGGGCGGCGACGGGAATCCCGCGACCCGTAGGATTGTTGAGCAATATGCCACGCAATCCGAACCGATGACACGAGGCCTCCATGCGCACCCATCAGCTGCCCGTCGCCGACCATCCCGCGGTCTACATCATCCACGACAATCCCGAGTGGATTCCGCCCTTCGCCGAGGCGCTCGACGCCCAGGGCGTCGAGTTCGTCGAATGGCTGCTGCCGGGGTCGACGATCGACCTCTCCGCGGAGCCGCCGGAGGGGATCTTCTGGTCCCGGCTCTCGGCGTCCTCGCACACCCGCACGGACCCGCACGTCAAGGACTACGGCCGGGCCGTGCTCGCGTGGCTCGAGGCCGCCGGGCGCACGGTCGTCAGCGGCGCGGACGTCTATGAGCTCGAGGTGAGCAAGATCCGTCAGCATCGGGAGCTTGAGTCCCGCGGCTTCGACGTCCCCCGCACGGCTGCGGCGTTCGGATCCGGCGCCCTCGCCGAGGCGGCTGCCGACTTCGCTCCCCCGTTCATCACGAAGCACAACCAGGGCGGCAAGGGGCTGGGGGTGCGGCGGTTCGATGCGCAGGCCGAGCTCGATGCCGTGATCGCCGACTTCGGTCCGGGAGGGGCGAACGAGCCGATCGACGGCATCACGCTCGTCCAGGAGTACCTCCAGCCCGCCGAACCGTTCATCACTCGCGCCGAGTTCATCGGCGGACGCTTCCACTACGCGGTCGCCGTCGACGTCTCGGCCGGCTCGTTCGAACTCTGCCCTGCCGACGCGTGCGAGATCCCGGGTGCGGGCGGCGCTGGCAGTGCGCCAGGCGCGGGCGCGCCCTTCGCCCAGTTCACCCGGCGGGAGTCGATCACTGCAGAGACGCCTCTCATCGGCCGGCTCGAAGCGCTCCTGCGCGATCTCGGCATCGACTTCGCGGGGGTCGAGTTCATCGAGACCGCCGACGGCCGGCAGGTCGTCTACGACATCAACACGAACACGAACTACAACTCCGCAGTCGAGAAGGCCGAGCGAGCCGCCGGACGTCAGCCTGCGGGCG
This sequence comes from Brevibacterium metallidurans, assembly GCF_037101285.1. Taxonomy (NCBI): domain Bacteria; kingdom Bacillati; phylum Actinomycetota; class Actinomycetes; order Micrococcales; family Brevibacteriaceae; genus Brevibacterium; species Brevibacterium metallidurans. Next base: position 2,320 of record NZ_BAAAAF010000026.1, on the reverse strand, counting down.
CCCGAATCGCCGAGGTCCTCGCCGACCACCTCGGCGAGGTGACCGGAGTGCCGACGGATGCCGCAGTCCCGGCGATGTGAGATAGTCTCGAACCACCACAGGGGAGCGCCGAATCCGGCGCTGAGAGTGCGCACGCAGACCCTTACACCTGATCCGGGCAATGCCGGCGGAGGAAGTTGGAGGACACGAATGATCACTGTGCCAGCAGGCGGTGCCGTCGAGGCGCTGCGCAGGTCAGCCGACGAGGATTGGGCGGCGGCCGTCGGCCACCGATTCGTCGAGGAGCTCTTCGCGGGCACCGTCCCCGACGAGGTCATGGCGACCTATCTCATCCAGGACTATCAGTTCTTCGAGGACTTCCTCGCGATGCTCGGCGCGTGTGTGGCCCATGCCGACCGGATCGAGGCGAAGCTGCGGTTCGCCCGGCAGCTCGGGTTCCTCGAAGCCGATGAGGATTCGTACTTCGTCCGCGCCTTCGCCGAGGTGAGGGTGAGTCCCGAAGACTATGCCGACCCCGTCCTGCTGGCTCCGACCGCGGGCTTCCGGGATGTCATGAAGGGGGCGGTCGCCTCGGCGTCGTACCCGGATCTCCTCGTCGTCCTCGTCATCGCCGAATGGCTCTACCTCGATTGGGGCGAGCTGGAGCGAGACATGCCCACTCGCGATGTCCACGTCGGGTGGATCGAGCTCCACCGCGGTGAGGACTTCGCCGCCTGGGTGCAGTTCCTCGTCGACGAACTCGAACGCGTCGTGCCTCGAGGGGACGACGCCGAGGCGGTCGCGACCCGGGACCGGCTGACCGCGCTGTGGGGGCGAGCCGTCGGCCTCGAGCGCGCGTTCTTCGACGAGGCGTACCGGTCTCAGCACTCGTAGACCTCGGCGGCCGCGGCACGCCCCTCCCGTGGCACGATTGACCGATGAACGATTCGCCCGCCGTCCCCGACGCCGACCGCATTCCCTTCGGAGTCTTCAGCCCGGAGATCATCGAATCCGTGCCGCCGAAGTTCTTCCCCACCATGGTGTGGGGCTACTTCGAAACGGAGGACTCGGACGGGGAGACCGGGTGGATCGAACGGACCTCGGACGGGGCGTCGTACTCGACGATCCTCGCTCAGATCTCCGGCTTCCTCGTCGAAACCGAGGCGGCGAATACGTGGGTCGACAGCGATGACGGATCTGACGAGGTAGCCGACGAGACCGCTGCGCCCATGGACCGCACCCTGTCCGATCTCAGCGGCGACGTCCTCGTCGAGGAAGCCTCGGCGGCGCTGTCCCGCCTCATGGTCTACCCGCTTCCCGACGGTCACGAACCCACTGGCCGCTACGTCGCCCTGATCTGCGACGACGACCCCTTCGAATCGGGCAACGTGGAGCTCCTCAACGAAGACGTCAGCAGCGAACTCATCGAGGGCCTGCTCCGCGTCGCGCAGACGCGCTTCGCCGAGACCCTCTCCTCCAGCCCCTTCGACGACGACGTCGATGGAGCTGACGCCGCAGACGGTTCCGAGGCGACTGCCGAGAGCGAGACCAGCACCGATTCCGAACGCACGGCTCCGGCGACCGAAGTGACCTCTGTCCTCAGCGGCGACCAGACGTCCCCTCCGATCACGACGTTCGGGCAGATCTTCGACGGCTGGGCCTTTCTTCCGCTCCCTGAAGACGTCGACGTCAGCGCCGTCTGGTCACTCGTGCTCACCACCGACTCCGAGGACGTCATCCGGTGGTACACCCGACGCACCCCGCTGCTCGATGAGAACCTCCTCGTCGGCGCCCTGTCACGGATGACGTTCGAACGCGAACTCGAACTCATCGACAGCTTCGACCAGGACGACGACGAACCCTCACGTCTGATGCGCGAGACGATCCCCGAACTCCACTCGCTCGTCCCCGACGACTCTCCCACCGGCCCGCTCGACCCCCGCGTCGCGTCTCTGGCGACGAGGTCGCTGCCGAGCACCGAGACCGCGATCGTCGCCAGCCTCCTCCTGTTCGGCACAGATGCGCTCGGATCGAGCAGCGTCGTCTGCGTCAGGGAACTGACAACGGACACCGTGGCCCTGGGGGATTCCGAAATCGACGGCTTCGAGGAACTCGGCCTCTACCGCTCCGTGCTTCGCGACATCCTCCGCAACGGCCTCGGCGAGTTCTGACCGTCCCCCGCAGCACGCTCGACACCACAGTCCCGACACCTCATGATGCTCCTATGCTCAGTCAAGCGGCATTGAGGAGAAATTTGCGATACCTGCTTGCGAACTCATCATCGCGTGATTTGCCTCGTTCGATCGTCGAGACCTTCATCGGCCACACACCGAACTCCTCC
>NZ_BAAAAF010000025.1:0-20789 GCF_037101285.1 Brevibacterium metallidurans | reverse complement strand
GCCCGCTTTCGAGGCCGCCGAGATCTCCGACCTGTCGCTGAACGACAACCCCACCCGCGCCATCTGCACACTCCACCGATCAGACCCCCGCCGACCGGGAGTGTTGCTTCGACGCTATGACACCACCTTTCGCTTCGGAGAGCTCTTCGCAGTTGACGACTTCGATGAGCGGGCAACCGGCCTCGTTGAACAGGTAGAGGTGGACCGGGCACCACGTCTGATCGTTCTCGGTAGGAAGCTGTTCGAAGGCGACGTTGTCCGAACCCACCAGCATCGCGCCCTGTTCGACCAACCACTTCGCACCCTCGAGGTTGCATCCGGGCTCATCCGTGAGGAACTTTTCCGGATTGGGCCATTCCTGAAAGCGACCGGTGCGGATGAGGACAACGTCGCCTTCGGCGATCTCGACCCCTTGGATATCGGCTGTTGCTGCGAGATCCGCCGCGCCGATCCCATATCCTGCGGGTAGTTGGTCAAGCCCCTTGTAGGCTGCGACATCCAGCAGAATGCCGCGGGCGATGACCGGCGGAATCACGTCGACACCGCATTTGTCCCATGCGCGGCTTCCGACGTGGTCTTCATGACGGAAGCCGTTGAAGATCTCTCCGTGGCACCCGAAATGATTGAGTGCGTCCAGATGAGTCCCGCTGTGCGTGTACATGTGGATCGCGTCACCGGTATAGCTGGTCAGTGCGTTCGCCTCACCTGACAGCCCCGCCGGGTTGTCGATGAGGTCGCCTGCAGGATCGTGGGTCTTGTACAGCTGATAACTCGGATCGCCTAGAGCGCTCCAGGTCGGCATACCCACGAAATATTCGCTCGAGAGGTCGAACAGGCGGGACCCGTCGACGCGAGACATGATCTTCGCTCGGGATTCGTCGGTGAGCAGGTTGAGCCGGCCCATCTCATCATTTTGCCCCCAAGGGCTTTTGGACACTGTGAATTCGTGGTGATCGGCCATGGCCTTACCTCGTTCTGTCGTTCGTTGTCATCTGCAGGTCACTGCGGCATTCTGACGATGGCTTTGACGGTGGCTCCGCTCTCGATGTCGTCAAAAGCTCTGTTGATGTCAGTGAGTTCGTAGTAGGTCACGAGCTTGTCGATCGGGAAGCGTCCGGCCCGCCAGTGCTCAACCAGTTCTGGGATGAACGATTGGTAGACGGAGTCACCTTGGACGATGTTCTTGAAAGTCCACCCCTTGAGAAGCGAATCGCCGACCTCGAAGGTGACTTCGGCGCCCGAGGGAGGTGCGGCGACGGTACCCACTCGTCCCAGTGCACCGAGGATGTCGGCGGCCTGACGGGTGACAGTTCCGCTGGCAGTGGAGTTGAGACTAGCATCGACGCCCTCGCCACCGGTGATCTCCGTAACACGGGTGAAGAGGTCCTCGTGCGAGGAATTGATCGTATGGGTGGCACCGATCGTCTGTGCGAATTCCAGGCGTTGGTCGCTGAGATCGACGGCGATGATTGTGTTCGCTCCGACGAGCTTGGCGGCCATGATCGCTGCGGAACCGACGGAGCCCGCTCCGAAGACGGCAACCGATTCGCCCGCACGTACTGCCAACGAATTGATGATCGAACCAGCCCCGGTCTCCATCCCGCACCCGAGGGGACCGAGAAGTTCGATGGGAACGTCTCCCGCAACTTTGACGACGCTGCGTTCATTGGCCAGCGTGTACTGGGAGAAGCTGGACTGACCGTAGAAATGAGACGAGACGGGGTTGCCGCTCTCGTTGAATCCGACCGAACCGTCCAGCCGCATGCCGTTGATGTTGAGTGTCTCGAAACTCACACAGTACGAGGGCTTGCCCTTTCGGCAGGTCTTGCAAACACCACATGAACCCGGTGCCATGATCACGTAGTCGCCGGGAACGACCGTCGTGACGTTTGAGCCGATCTTCTCGACAATTCCGGCCCCTTCGTGACCGGCGACCGCCGGCAGTGCGGTCGGATAGATCCCGTCCCGAACGAGGAAGTCCGTATGACAGATGCCGCTGGCAACGACCTTGACCATCACCTCGTTGGGCTGCGGGTCGTCGACGTCGATTTCGCCGATCTCGAGCGGTTTGCTGTGTTCGCGGTTGATTGCTGCAACCGATTTCACTGTGCCTCCTCACACTTCAATGTTGTGGAAGCGATGCTAATGAACGCGTGGTCCCGTTGAGAAGGCGTTTGGTGACGAACATATGACTGTTGTGCAACCGCATAACGGATACGAAGCCGCGAAATGATGCTTGCAGTCGAACCACCTAAGACCATCAATTCCTTGCTGTCAGTCCATCTGGTCCGGGCCGAAATTATTAACATACATAGCTTGCCGAACTCGAGTTTTCGATCTCAATCGGAGAGATACGCAATTTGTACGATCCATGATCCAGCGGCTCTTGTTTGACTCGGCCTCAACCATCCAAAGACGTGATGGGGGCCACACAGTCGGATTTCGAGCGAAACCGAAACTGTGCGGCTGAACCGACGGAAGGAATCTGATGTTTCGCGTAGGAGTCGACATCGGTGGCACATTCACCGACCTCTATGCCTGGGAAGAAGACAGCCCCAGCACGCAGGCAGTTCGCACTGCGAAGGTGCTCTCCACCCCCGAAGATCTCTCGATCGGCGTGATGCAGGCTCTCGCTTCGGCGGGAATCCGCCCCGATGAGATCACCAACATCGTCCATGGGACGACTGTCGCGACGAATGCGCTGATCCAGCGCAACTACCCGGACCCCGCTCTCATCACCACGCAGGGCTTCCGCGACGTGCTCGAGATCGGCCGACAGCGTCGAGAGCACCTCTACGACCCGTATCAGGTAAAACCCGCACCGCTGATCTCCCGACGCAACCGTTTCACCATCACGGAGAAGATGGGCGCGGACGGCTCCACCGTCACTCCGCTGGACGAAGACGAGCTGCGGGCGAAGGCGGAGGTCATCCGCGACCGGGGGATCCGCAGCATCGCGGTCGCGCTCATCAACTCGTACAGCAGTGGTGAACACGAAAGGCGGGTCCGCGAGATCCTCACAGAGGTCATCCCCGATGCCGCCATCGCGCTCTCCCATGAGACGAGCCCGAAGGTGCGCGAGCTGGGCCGCTTCACGACCACGGCGATCCGCGCCGCCATGCTCCCGGTGGTCGGTGACTACATGAACCGTCTGGAGGAGAAGCTCGCCGAGGAAGGGTCGACAGCCCCCCTTTACATCGTCAAGAGCAACGGCGGCATGATGAGTGCCGACAATGCCAAGGACCATCCGGAGGAGCTCATCGAGTCCGGCCCCGCTGGCGGAGTCGCCGCCGGTGCCTACCTCAGCCGGCTGCTCGAATCGCCCAACGTCGTGGTCACCGATGTCGGTGGTACCAGCTTCGAGGCGGCGCTTCTCGAGAACGGCCGCGGACTGGTCACTGACGAGTACGAGCTGGAATGGGAGATGCCCGTCGTCGTCCCGATGCTCGACATCCGAAGCATCGGTGCCGGTGGAGGGTCCATCGCCTGGATCGACAGCGGTGGTTCGCTGCGTGTCGGGCCGCAGAGTGCCGGAGCCGTCCCGGGTCCTGCGTGCTACGGCCGGGGAGGCACAGCGCCGACGGTCACCGACGCCAATCTGGTGTTGGGGAGGATCAGCCCGGATCTCAGCGGCAAGTTCGCGCTGGACACCGCTGCCGCCGAAAAGGCCGTCTCGACGGTCGCCGAACCGCTCGGGATGTCCGTGGCCGAGGCCGCCGAAGGCATCCTCACCATCCTCAGTGAGAACATGGCGAGCGCCATCCGCATGGTCTCCAGCGACCGTGGACGCGATCCTCGCGACTACGCGATGGTCGCCTTCGGCGGCGCGGGAGGACTCCACGCGTACGAGACCGCGAAATCGGCCGGCGTGGCGAAGATCGTCGTCCCGCCCTACGCGGGAGTGGCCTGTGCGTTCGGAGCCATCACGATGGACATCCGCCACGATCTCGAAGGCACGTTCTACTCACCGCTCGAAGGCGTCGACATCGCGGCATTCAACTCGGAGCTCAGTCGCCTGGAGGGCCGCGCACGCGAACTGCTCGAGCGGGATGGAGCGGATTCGAGCACAGCGGTCGTCGACCGATTCGCAGCGATGCGCTATGTCGGACAGTCCTATGAGGTCATGACCCCCCTGCCCGCCGGAGAGCTCACCGAGGATTCGATCGAGACGATCAAGCACAGCTTCTTCAAGGAGCACGAACGGGAGTACGGGGTCTATTCGGAGGACTTCGCGGTCGCCGTCGTCAATCTGCGGGTTACCGCGGTCGGCAGCACCGGACGCACCGACATCGACTCTTCGGCGAATGCCTCGGGCGGGACCGGAGGCGCCCCGTCGAAGCGCGAGGTCTTCTTCGAAGGCGAGTTCGTCGAAGTCGACGTCTACGGACCAGGCACCCTGAGCGACGACGCCTCGATCGCGGGTCCGGCTCTCATCGAACAGGAACACGGCGCGATCGTCGTGCCACCACAGGCCAAGGCGGAAACCGATCGCTACGGCAACATCCTCATCGAAAGCAAGTAAGGAGCACCAGCCATGACTCAGACAACCGCCGGACGGGATCTGGATCCCGTCACTTTCGAAGTCCTGCGCCGAGGGTTCGACTACGCCTGCGAACGCATGTCCCAGGTGCTGCAGAAGGCCTCGTTCTCCCCGATCATCTACGACATGGTCGACTTCTCGAACGCACTGTTCGACGCCGACGTCGAGCTCATCGGGCAGACCGCCAACTGCCCGATCCACATCGCCGCGATGCACTACAGTGCTCGGGCATCACTCGAGGAGTATCCGAAGGAGACCCTCAGCCCCGGCGACGTCGTCGTCCTCAACGACCCCTACCTCGGCGGCACCCACACCCCCGATGTCACCTTGACGACTCCCCTGTTCCACGGTGAGACGCTCATGGGCTTCGCGGTCAGCCGCGCTCACTGGACGGACGTGGGCCAGTCGTTGGACACCCATGTGGCCGGTGAGGGCCTGCGCCTGCCTCCGGGCAAGCTGATGACCCGCGGAGAGATCAATCCGGAACTGGTCTCGATCATCAAGAACAACACTCGCACACCCCAGTACATCGACGGAGACATCCAGGCCCAGTTGGCGGCACTGTGGGCATGCCGCGACGAGATCGAACGGCTCACCAACCGCTACGGACTCGACGTCATGCGCGAGGGCATGCGCGAGGTGCTCGACTACACGCAGGAACGGACGCGCAAGGCGATCGAGGCGATCCCCGACGGTCGGTACGAGGGCGCCGACTACATGGACAGCGACGGCTACAGCGAAGAGCCCGTCAACGTGCGTGTGGCACTCGAGATCAAGGGAGACCGCATCCATGTCGACATGACCGGCAGCGATCCGCAGGTCATGGGGCCGATCAACTCGCCCTTGGCGAACACGGCCTCGGCGATTTACTACTCGCTGAAGTTCTTCCTCGATCAGAACGCGCCGGCCAATGCCGGCCTGTACCGTCAGGTCGATTTCACGATCCCCGAGGGCACCTGGCTCAATCCGGTCTGGCCCGCGCCGACCATCGGCTGCACGACGGCCGCGGCATCGAAGATTACCGCAGCGATCTGGGCGGCATTCGCCAAAGCCATTCCGGACCGCAGCATCGCCTCCACCTACGCGGAGGGCAACTGGTTCAACGCATCCGTCACCGACCCGGCGACTCGTGAGACATTCATCTTCGCGGATCTGCCTGCCGGCGGCTGGGGAGGTACCCCGTTCAACGACGGGATGAACGTGACGATGGACCCGCTGGGCAACTGCCAGAACCTGCCCGCAGAAACCGCCGAGATGCTTTTCCCGCTGCGCTACAACGCCTTCGAGATGATCACCGACTCGCCAGGAGCCGGCAAGTTCCGGGGCGGCGCCGGAGTGCGTCTGGTCGTGGAGTTCGTCGGACACGGACAGATCAGCACCATGGAATCCTCACGGACCCGAGCCGGTTCGCCGGGCACGAACGGGGGCGGAGAGGGACGCCGCCAGAAGCAGCTGCGCCGCAAGGCCGACGGCACGGTGGAATCGGTCGGCGGGCTCTCCGACAGCGGTGAGTGGCTGCCGCAGATGCTCGGCGGAGTCCAGTTCAAACCGGGCGAGTCCTTCGTCTTCGAGTCCGGAGGCGGAGGCGGCTGGGGAAGCCCCCTGGAACGCGATCCCGACTCGGTGGCCGCCGATGTCAGGAACGACCTGGTGACCGTGCAGTCCGCATCGGAGGTGTACGGAGTGGTCCTCGACGAACACCTCGCCGTCGACCAGCCGGCCACCGATGCCCGTCGCAAGGAACTGGCCACGGCCGTCCGCGGCTGAGCACCCTGAGGCCCGATGACGGTCCGGGCGAGGTTCGCAACAGCGGACCTCGCCCGGACCGTCATCGGGACCAGTCGGGAACGATGAAGCGACTGACTGCGTAGAGGTCGGGCGAGACGAGCAGGTTGCGACCGTCGCGGATCTGGAAGATCGTATGTGCTTGAGCGAGCGACGGGTCTGCCGAAAGGATCCCCCGCTCACGTGGCGACCCGGGTTCGGGCTGCAGGGCCAGCGTGCCCTGCCCAGGGGTGCCGAAGGAATACGCTCCGTTGACTCCGCGGTATCGGCTCTCTTTGAGACGACCGGCCACCTCGGCGAAGTCCCACGGGTCGTCCGCGCGAAGCCAGGCGTCGGAGAGCAGATTGATCCGATCATAGGCGATACCCGCATGCGAACGTCCGGGAACGGTCCGAAACCGCTCCTGGTACTTCTGCGCAAAGCTCTGCCCGAGATCGTCGGAGTATGTGCCCGTCGTCGTCGCCCACAGCAGACCTTCACACGCATCGCCCAGACGGCGTCGGTATTCGGGCAGCGAGGGAGCGTAGACCGCGTATCTCAGAGCCCTGCTGCGCATCTGATCCACCGCAGTGAAGAACTGCGTATGCTCTTCGACGAAATAGCTCGCCAACATGATGGCGGCCGGTGTCAGACCGACGGCTTCCGTCGCCGTACGGGCCCAAACCGCTGTGTCTTCACTCGACCCCGTGGCCTCGATGATCTGCAGGTCCCATCCCTGCTGCCCGGCGAGCGTTTCGGCTTCGCGGACCCCGTAGTCCACGAAGTCCCAATCGCGTTGCTGGACGATCACCAGTCGATTCGACTGCGGAGACCAGTCTGGGTCGTCTCTGAGCTTCGTCATATAGCGTACGAAGGTCGGAGCGTACGCTGTGTCGGTCGGACAGCATTGGAAGACATGCTGATGCCGCTGCCGGTCTCCTGCGGCGATCTGTTCGAGTGAACTGGATGCGGATGAGTGCAGGAACGGCATTCCCTCAGCACTCGACATTTCCATCGCTTCCATCTGATGACGCAGATATCCCGAGGTGATGGCGGCGACCCCGGATGACAGCAGGCTGTGGACCCCGTGACGGACTGAGGCGAGGTCGTCGACATCGACGTCGACGGTCTGCAGGCGGACAAGCCGACCGTGGACTCCGTTCCGTCGGTTGATCTCCTCGACGGCGAGCTGGGCTCCTCGCGCCATCTCGATCGCATCCGGAGAAGCCCGACCTTCTCGCGGCACGAGCGCACCGACGGTGAGCAGACCGCTGCGCGGGCGCGTACGGGTCGACCCCGGCAGCAGGAGGTCCCGATGACCGCGAGAGCGGAAGATACGAGCGATATCCAAGGCACGCAGCTTGGCATCGTCGATGTACAGCGGCAGCGACAGCAGACCCTCGGTGAAGGCGGTCGCCGCGATCTCGGTGCGATTGGCGACGGAGAGCTTGCCCATGATGTTCGCCAGATGGGTGGTCACGGTGCGGGCACTGAGCTGCAGCGCGTCGGCGATCTCGCCGTTGGTCATTCCGGCCGCGATCAGTGTGATCAGCTCGATCTCTCTGACGCTCAGTCCATACGGCGGGTATCGGTACGGTCCGGCTTCGATCCGCGCCGCAGGCATGCTCCCTTCGACCACCTTCGAGATCGACACCCGCCAGATCCCCCGGAACGACGACGCCTGCGTTCGCAGCGGTGGCCCTCCCTCAATGGTGCCGGCTTCCCCCAGGGAAGAAGTCCAGATGAAGGTGGAATGGGTTATGCGTTCGCGTATCGCTCCAAGGGCGAGTTCGATGAGGTCCGGCGGAAGCCGCAGAGCGTGACCGCTGTCGCCGCTGCCCGCCTCGACGATCTCACCGTCGGGCAAGACGATCGCACTGCTCCGCAGCAGCGACTGTTCACTGCCGTCGAAGGATTCGCGTCGGTGCGATGTGATGCTCATCTCAGCCATGATTGTAGGGCATCCGGTCGACCTGCGGCCGCGGATGGCTGAATGCTCGTCGCTGTAGCCGAAGTCCGGCTCACGCCGAGGGCAGGCCCTATCCGAGTCGACGTCCGAGGCCCGTGCGGAACGTCCACAGCGATGCGCCCGCCCCTATGCCGATTACGGCGACGAGGAGAAGATAGGCTCTGGTGTCGATCATGGCATAGAGCCGGCCCATTAGCCCTGATAGCGAGGATCCCAGGGCCAAGGTGAGGAAATTCAGTCCCACCAGCTGCGATGCGAAGGATGAGCGCCCGATGCGGGTGGCCAGCGACAGGCTGACCGGTCCGACGAATACCTCGGAGGCACCTGCGACGATCATGACGCCGATCATGAGCAGCAACGGAATCGACGTACCCGGCAGGGTCAGGACGATGAGCAGCAGGAGCAGATAGGCGACGCCAATCTGCGCGAGGCCGGCAGCGAATTTCGTCGGTGCGGATGGTCCCGAGGCCCCGCGTCGGCCCCACACGCGGGCCAGCAGCTGAGTGACGGCCAGCAGCGGCCAGCTGACTGATCATAGTCACCCAGGCCACCGGGAACGTCCACGTCCCGATCCGCAGGTCCACCGACTCCGCGATGAGGACCGCGACTGCGGTGAATTGCTGGAAGAGGAGCCCGAAGAAGATCCCGGCGATGAGGAATAGCAGCAGGTAGGCGCGAACCCTGGCCTTCTCATCTGAGGTCACCGCCGGCGAAGTCAGCATCAACGCGAAATACGACGCAGCGGCCAGCACGGTCACGACGGTGACGATGACGGACAGCTGAGCGGCTCTGATCGTCCCGGAGACGATGAGCCATCCGATGCCGGTTCCCAACGCGGCCGCGATGATTCCGCAGAGAACCAGTCGGCCGCGGCGGATCGGTCTCAGCACATGGCCCGCACGGTCGGGGAGCTTGCCCACGGAGACCGCGTACTGTACCAGGGCGGCGACCATGCCGAGCGCGGCGGGGCCGAACCCCCACTTGAAGCCCCATTGGTTCTGGGCAAACCCCGCGCTGAGCGGTCCGACGACTGCCCCGACGTTGATGGACATGTAGAAGTACGCGAAGCCCACATCCCTGCGGGACTCCTCGGCGCCGGCCACGATGAAGCCGACGATGTTGGTGTTGTTCGTCTTCAAGTCCCCCGTGCCGAAGACGATGAGGACGAGCCCGATCGCCAATCCGGTCAGGCCCGGCGCGAAGGCCAGCACGATATGCTCTGCCGTGATGACGACTCCGCCCCAGAACACCATGTGTTTGGGGCTGAGGACCCGTTCGCCCGACCACGCTCCGAGCAGCTGCGCGAGATAGACCGCGCCCCCATAGGCACCGACGATTCCGGCCGAGGCCGCGGGGCCCATGTCGAGTCCGCCGTCGGCGAGGGAGTAGAGGAGGTAGAAGGTGAGGATGCCCTGCAGGCCGTAGTAGGAGAAGCGCTCCCACAGTTCTGTGAAGGCCATGCTCCAGATGCCCGAGGGCAGCCGCCATTCCGAGCGGAGCGGTCCGTCTTTGTCTCTGCGCGCACTTGAGCGGCTCACGCCGTCCCCATTGAGGGTGTGGATAGTCACCACCTATTGTCCTAATTTTTCACCTATGCTGACGGAATTTTTGAGCGGTCGGGGCACCCTCACAGCCCGGTCGGTCGAGTTCAATGGTGAGAAGTGAGCGAGTACTTCAATTGCGTGTATTCCTCGATTCCTTCGACGCCGCCTTCGCGGCCGAGGCCCGATTGCTTCCATCCGCCAAAGGGAGCTGCGGCATCCGAGATCACCCCTGTGTTGATCCCGATCATGCCGGCCTCGATGGAATCGACCATGCGCTGACCCCTGGCAAGGTCGGTCGTGAATGCGTAGGCTGCCAGCCCGTACTCGGTGTCGTTGGCGAGCTCAACAGCCTCCGCCTCCTCGTCGAAGACCACGATCGGCAGGACCGGTCCGAAGATCTCCTCGCGAAGGATCGCCGCTGTTCGAGGAACCTCGGTGAGCACGGTCGGCGAATAGAAGGTTCCTTCACCCGGGACTGGGCCGGTTCCGTACATGAGCTCCGCTCCGCAAGCTACGGCGTCGCGAATTAGTCTGTCGACCTTTTCGACGGATCGGGTGTCGATGAGGGGACCGATGTCGGTGTTCGGATCGGTGCCCGCACCGAGGCTGAATCGATCAACCTCGGCGACGATGCGTGCCACGAATCCTTCAGCGACACCTCGCTGCACGAAAAAGCGGTTCGCTGCCGTGCAGGCCTGGCCGGTGTTGCGGAACTTCGCTTGCATCGCACCGACGACCGCGGCGTCGAGGTCGGCGTCGTCGAAGACGAGGAACGGTGCATTGCCGCCGAGTTCCATCGACAGGCGCAGAACACCAGGAGCAGCCTGTTCCATCAGCCGGCGCCCCGTTCCCGTCGAGCCGGTGAAGGAGAGTTTGCGCAGTCTCGGATCCCGGATGATCGGTTCGGAGACGTCGGCCGGTCGCGAGGTGACGATCACGTTGACTACCCCTGGCGGTGTCCCGGCCTCTTCGAGCAGGGAGGCGAAGAGGAGCGTGGTCAGAGGTGTGGCTTCGGCTGGCTTGATCACAGCTGTGCATCCCGACGCCAACGCGGGTGCGAGTTTGCGCGTGGCCATCGCCAGCGGGAAGTTCCACGGGGTGACGAGGAAGCAGGGACCGACCGGGTAGCGGGTCACCGACATGCGACCGGTTCCTGCCGGATTGAGTCCGGTTCTCCCGTGCAACCTGACGGCCTCTTCGCTGAACCAGCGGAGGAAGTCGGCAGCGTACTCAACTTCCGACTGTGCCTCACGGAACGGTTTTCCCATCTCCAGGGCGATGAGGAGTGCGAAGTCTTCGTCGCGTTCGAGGAGCAACTCGTATGCGCTCCTGAGCAGATCCGACCGTTCCCGCGGGGAGCGTCTCGACCATTCGGGGAATGCAGAGGTGGCGGCGGTCAGCGCGGCTATTCCGTCGCTGGCCCGCGCATCGGCCACGTCTAGGAGTCGTCGTCCGGTGGAGGGATCGGTGACCGTGAGCTTGTCGTCCGTTGCTGCCGACCGCCATCTGCCGTCGATGAGTATCTGGCGCGGCACAGCGGCCAGCACCGATGCGATGCGTTCTTCGGTTGGGGCCGACGGGCCGTTCTGGGTGGGTGAGAGAACCATGTGCTCCTGCTTCCTCGGTGTCGCTCAGCGCCCGCTGACTAGGTTGGCTACCTTGGCGGCCCAGTTCGTCGAGGGGTCGTTCGTGGCGTATTCCCGATTGTCTGCGTGGCGATAGGCTGCGTAGAGAGCGGTCGCTCCGATCCATCGGATCGGTTCGAACTCCCAGTTGCGTGCGTGGCGGCCGACTAGCGGCAGCCGGGTCAGCGCAGTGTCCTTACCGAGGATGAGGTCGCGGAGGATCCGGCCAGAGAGGTTGGTGCCCGACAGCCCGTGCCCGACGTACCCGCCCGCGCTGAGGATCCCAGCCTCGCGGTCGAAGTTGACCGAGGCGCACCAGTCGCGCGGTGCTCCCAGCACACCCGACCACGTGTGTTCGAGTCTCGTATCCCGCAGTGACGGGAACAGTTCCACCAGGCGGTGCTGCAGCTGGGCGACTGCCGAATCCGCGGTGCGGCCGTTGAGATCGAAGCTCGACCGGAAGTTGTAGGGCACACCTCGACCGCCGATGGCGATGCGTCCGTCGGCGGTGCGGTGCATGTAGGTGAAGCTGTGGGCGACATCGCCGACGAGTTCTCCTCCGGTCCACCCGATCTCGTCCAACACAGTGTCACCGAGGGGTTCTGTGATGACCATGCTGCTGTTCATCGGGAGCAGTTTGCGAGCCTTGCCTTTGAGCGAGAGCGTGTAGCCCTCAAGTGCTTCCACGACGTAACCGGCACGCACCGTGCCCTGAGTGGTCGTGACCCGTCGCGGCTCGACCTGCACGGCCGTGGTTGACTCGAAGATCCGCACGCCCAGAGTCTCGACGACGTCACCGAGGCCGCGCGTGTACTTCGCGGGGTGGACACGGGCGCAATGGGGCGTCCAATATCCGCCCTGCACCCCGTCGACTCGGATGCGCTCCGAGAGTTCGCGGGGGTCGAGTTCGAAGACGTCCTCGGCACCCCAGCCCTGTTGCTTCATCTCGTCGAGGTGGTGGCGGGCGCGTGAGAGTTGGGCGGCGTTGGTCGCGACGTGGATGAGCCCATCTCGCACGAGGTCGTCGTCGAAACCCTCTTGTTGCGCGACGGCCACGGATTCGTCCACGGCCTCGAACATGGCCCGCTGCAGATCGCGTGCGGCCTCGACCCCGCGCGACTTCGCATAGCGTCGGAACTGTCCGACGGGTTCTGCGCTCATCCAACCGCCGTTGCGCCCCGAGGCACCAAAGCCGACGAACTCTCGTTCGAGGATCGCGATGTCGAGGTCGGGTCGTGATTTCTTGAGGTAGTAGGCGGTCCAGAGCCCTGTGAGACCGCCGCCGACGATGGCGACGTCGACGGCGAGGTTGCTGTCCAGAGACGCTCGGCGGCCGGGCATCCCGATGCTCCGGTGCCAGAAGGAGACGTCGCCGTTGACGAACGTCGGAGAGGTCAGGGTCCTAGGTGTCATGGTGCGTCCAAATCGTCGTCGATGCGGTTACCCACGACACACTAGCGGCCTCCATCGCCCGCACCAATGTTTCTTCAGTATGAAGACAATTCCCATTTGATACTTGGGTATGACGATGCTGCGGGGATAGTCGAGCGTCCCCGCCTCACTTCAACTCGTCCCCACCGCACTCACCGACCGCTCGCTTCCCACGCCTGGTAGGCGATCCACAACGAGGCGATGTCCGCAGAACTCGAGAGGCTCAGTCCGAGCACAGCCTGGATCCTTTGCAGTCGGTAGCTCAGGCTCTGGCGATGTATCCCCAGCTCGAAAGCCGTCTCCTGCCATTTGCGATCGTTGCGGAGATAGGCGAACAGAGTCGTGCGCAGCTTTGTGGAGGAAGGAGACGGGTCTCCGAGCTCACCGAGCACAGAATCGACGATGGCGGCCATCTCGCGTTCGGACCGTGCGAGGACGGACACCGGCCTGCTGTCGAATTCCGCCCACAGCTGTCCGCTGAAACGCAGCGTTTCCAGCGCACGCTGTGCCTCATGGGCTGCGGGGCGCAGGTCACGGACGTCCTCGAAAGTCGATGAAGCCCCCATGGGGAGCCCGAAGTCTTCGGCCATCGATCTCACCCGGTCAATCTCAGCGACGGGCACATACATGAAAGCGAGGAGTTCTTCGCTACCGAGGAGGACCGGAAGGTCGAGCACCGCCGCGGCACGTCCGATTTTGCGCCGTTCGGTCTCGGGGAAAGCGAGGATCCGATATCCGCGATCCGGCGTGTGCCCCTGCAGCAACGGCGTTACTTCGGACGGGTCGGTGACGCTGCGGAGGTCTCGATATGCGCGTTCGGACAGTTCCGTTCGGTGGTCAGCGGTGACGGTCACACGGTCTGCCGCCGTTTCAAGGACTTTGCGCAGATGGATGAGGAGGAAGCCGTCAATGGGCTCGTTCGGATGTTCACGCACGAGAAGTTCGGCACGGTGATCGCCGGAGAGGGGGAACCGCCTCTCCCGCCTGGAGACGGTGCTATCCGCTGCGCCCCTAGAGGTTAGGACGTCGAGGCCGGTCAGACAGTCGACGACCGACAGGCCGACATTGAGGAGAGTCGCAAGCTCCTCCACCAGCGTCGCCCCGTCGGCCGCGGATGTCGCGATCTGGTAGACCTTGCTCAGAGTGAGCACCTGCTGCACCCGGTCCGACGAGGACGCGGCCGCCACGTGGCGCGCGATGACGGCAAAGGGAATTCTCGATGCGGCAAGGAGAAGGGGAAATCCCCGAGTATCGGCTTCGGTCTTCATGGCATCGGACACCTCGGGGGCCGTCTCGTGGTCGCCGATGACGATCCCGGCTAGACCGGCCCTGTCGAGATGGGCGATTAAATCTTTCTGTCCCTCATCATCGTGCGGGACACAGTGACCGACGGTCATGAGTAATTCGTGGGGCCCGAGCCACTGTTCAGGAGATCTCAGTTCGCAACTGTGGGCCCACAGCACTTCACGTGTCAGGCCGTCGCCGCCGGCAAGCGACGAAAGCCCGAAGCTACTCACAGAGACCAGATCATCAACGGTGAGGATTGTCGCGCGTTCGTTCATGTTCGTGCTTCCAGTCGAACCGGGTGAATTATTCGTTCTTCAAGACAGTAGTGGATTCGACCTGGTTGCCTTGGTCGGAATGGGTATTCAATGCAGATTCTAGAACCCAGATGGAACACAAGAGAACGCCCGCTCCCCCTAGAGCCGTTTCATGGCCGGGGAGTTGACGATCTACTTGCCCCTGGTCTTCGTCGCCTCTGAGCTAGGGAGCGACCAATTCCCGCAACGGGCATAGGTCCCATCTTGGACTAGTGATCTGTTGGCTTTGTTCCGATTCCAGTTTTGTTCAAGGGTGGATAGGTTACCGCGCCCATTGGAGAACTCGGTCATATGTAGGTCTTAGCCTTGATCCACCGATTTGCCTAATGCCAGAGTGTTCGCTCGGATTAGAGCCTGAACGCTTTGAGAGGGCAGAAGGTATCGCTCCTGGTCTCGCACCGGTCTCTTCCACGCACATGTTCCCAGGATCTCCTCCTTGACCCTGGCCTCAGAGCCCTTTCGAGGGCGGATTCGTCGGGCCACCACTTGTCGGGGAAGGCCGACCCGGTCCACGCGCTCTTCGGGTCGGCCTCTCGGATCTTCCTCTGCCAAGACCACGTCAAGGCCATTTTCAAAGAACTCACTACAATTTCTTGGCGCCCCTTTCTCCAAGTTTCACCTGGTCCCGCAGATTTTGCCCTGCGCTTGCTAATCAAACTGTTATAGTACGTAACTTCTCTTTGCTTCTATTTCTGGCACTAGCATGATCTTCGACGGTCACGTTCAAACAGACAAAGGAGTACATGTGCCAGACAAGCGATCGCAGGAGACGCGGCTTCGACAAGCGAAGCTCGCAGCAGCGGCACGATA
The DNA here is from genome assembly GCF_037101285.1 of Brevibacterium metallidurans. Taxonomy (NCBI): domain Bacteria; kingdom Bacillati; phylum Actinomycetota; class Actinomycetes; order Micrococcales; family Brevibacteriaceae; genus Brevibacterium; species Brevibacterium metallidurans. The sequence goes on along the minus strand of NZ_BAAAAF010000025.1, from coordinate 5,505 downwards.
CCGCCCGAACGAAGTGCATGACCGTCAGGTGGCTCTTCGAGTCAGCGGAGCAGTAGACGAAATCGACCGCATTCCTGCCCGGCCTTCCGAGTCCGACATGGTTTGGCTGGAAAAAAGAGTTCGCAAGCTCAAGGAGCTGGAGTCATGAGAATCGGCCTCTTTAATGAGGAGTCTGATGGGCACAAGTGGCAGGTCGCAGCAGTCATTCTGCTGGGTGGCGCTCTTTTCGCGCTGGGCTGGGCGTTGTCCCAGTCCGGGCTCCTGGAGATTGCAGCTACAGGCCTGGCCTTCTTTGCCACATCCCTCGCTAGAAGTATGTGGGCGACGTCGTCGTGGGCGCCCAAGGAATTCGCCAAGTCCGCAGGTCTGATCTCACAACTCCGCGCAGACTGGGATGAGTGGATCAGTACGCGAGGCACACTAGCGAAAGCGCTCATGGCACTGGCCATGACCATCGTGTTCATGGTCATCCGAGCAGTCGTCAGCGGAGCCCTGCAAGTGATTGCGAGCCCCTGGATAGCTTTGGCCATCGGTCTGGCGGGCGCTGCGGTAATAGCGTCCCCCAGCCTGATACGAGGGGCAATCACCGCCTTCAGAGAGAGACGTGGTGGAGAACAAGTCTCGGGCAAGGTTGTCGACCATGACCGCCCGTGAGAAACGCGCACAGGCCGCCGTAGAGGCTCACGTATGGCCTCCAATGCTCGCAGTAGACCCCGGGGCGACGAACACTGGCTTGTGCCTCCGAGTAGGGACGAACGCAATCGAGGCCGTCACCGTCGAGCGCGGCGAGGACACCGGCTGCCACACCCTCCAGACTGATTACGCACGGAAAGTGCTGGCGGTCATGGGCGTACTCCTCGACCGAAACCGCGACAGGTTGAATGAGGAAGCTGATCTCCGCGGCCTCCGCCCCACTGCCATTCGACGCTCGGTCGAAACCCTCGTCCCGCCCACGCCGCGCTCGGTGAAGGGTAGACAGAAGGCCGTCTCACCGTCCGTCCTGGCTGATCTACCAGGCGCAGGGATTGTCGTTGGCTCAGTTCTGGGGAGGTGGCCGAATTCGGTAACGGTCGCCCCACTGGGCAGGCCCGGCTGGGACGCAGTGGGCGCTGAGCACGCTCCCCGGCCGCTTAAGTACAAGACGCCGAAGACGTGGCTGGCCGGTGGCCAACATCGGGAACACCAGCGCTCTGCGTGGGCTATCGCCGGGGCGGCCCATGTCGAGTCCATGCCGGAACTCAAGACGCAGGTGGATGCGGTCGTCGCGTGGTCAGTCAAACAATCACCAGCCCGCGACGCGGAAGGCCTCGTGGCCCTTCTGCGCGAAGGAATCCAACAGACAGGGAGCTGGGACCTCCTCAACCGGCTCCCGGGCGTGGCGTACGCCGTGGTGGCCACGGCCACGAGAAACCCACGCTCCGGGGAGGACGCCAAACAGGACGTGGAAGCGCTTCTCGACAATACGAAGGACGCGCCATGAACACGAAGAATAAGCAGCGCGCCCGCCCGGTCATCGGTCGGATCGTCGCGACCCATAGCGAGACGTACTGGGACTGGGACGCGGAGCCTCACATCGCGGTGCACGGATACGGGATCGGCAAAACCAACCTGGCACGCGGACTCGCGCGACAGTGGCCGGGGAACACATTCGTTCTGGGGCAAACATACGAGTGGGATGTCGATGAACACCGAGTCGAGCCTCGCCTTGATCGCGCGCTCCCGGTTCTAGCAGCCTTGGTGGACGGGGCCACGGAGCCAACGCTGGTGGTGGTCGACGGACTTGACGGGCAGGCAGTGAAGGACGCCTCCACGGACGACGTTGAGCGTCTCCATGAATTGCTCCAGCAGCTGTCCGACGCAAAGAACGTCCACCTCCTCATCACTACTCGGGACGAGCAAATCGAGTGGGCTGAGACCCTCCAGGTGATCGCGGATGACTGGCTCAGACCGTTCGCTGGCCATCTTCTCCTAGGCCCCAGCGATCACGTCGTAGTTGAAACTTTTACCCCGTTCGTAGCGCCTCCCGGCTGGGAAGACCGTCGGCTCCCGAGACGACGGATATGAGACGCCGTGGCAAAGGTCTAAGCCGTGCGGTGGCGACGGGAGCTGCCATCACGGCTGGGCCCAGCGGTCTCCGTCGTTTCCTTGGGATCGTCACCGTGGTTGGCCTCCTCGCCATCCTCGCCGTCGTCGTCCTGTTGATGATCGCGGGGAAAGCCGGGTCGAGCGGCTCAGGGCCGTTCCCCTGCGCCCCCGAGGAAGTCAAAGTTCGGTATAGCCCCGATGACGCGCCCAAATGGGCGCATAAGGCCGTGGAGACCGCTCTGGAGGACTCGGGCAGGAAGCCGCGCACCATCAAGGAGACCGGGGAAAGGCGCGATCTCATGGTAGTGGTATGGCCCACGAGCGAGGGAGCCGCACCGAAGCTCTCTGGCAAGACTCTGCAATTGGAGAGGCGGTCCAGCGCGGACGAGGTGCAGTCCACGTTGAAGTCGCAGCTCACGCAGTGTGAGGACGCTGGCCAGGCGGGCGAGAACAAGAACGCACCGGAAGCGGAGGACGCGATAAAGGCTCCAGAGAAGCCGATAGTCAGGTGGTATTCCCCAATCGTCGTGATCGGCGTTCTGGTAGCCCTATGGTGGGCGTGCGGACCTGTCCTCGTTCGCCTCATAGGCAAGGGAGCCAGGTGTCGACCGGGCCAGGCGGTCGACGATGAAGAAGATGACCAAGAGGGTGAATCGCTAGAGCCGGCCAAGGAGGCGGGGCACCAAAAATGAAGCACGAAAACCCGGAAGAACTCTACGAGGAAGCTGTTGAATGATGACTGGAAGCGCAATGATCGGGCCGATCCTGGCGTTAGCCCTAATGATCGGAGGCTGGCTCGTCGCCGGGTCCAGAAACCAACACCAGCAGCCCCGCCGCGCCCTCGTCGGCCTAGGGCAGTGGATGGCGATGACTGGCTTTCTCCTGGGCCTACTGTCAATCCCACCCGCCGTTGGCGCGCGCCGCTACGCCGTCGCCCTCGTTCTGCTTCTCGTCGTCGGCATCGTCCTGGTGCGGCGTGCGGGTCGGAATGCTGTGGGGTGGACCTCCACCGGGGAAATCGTTACGTCGGCGGTGATACTTTGTTGGAGGACGCCCCGCAGGGCCCTCTGGAGCCTCGGTGCGCTCTTGTTGGGCATCGGCGTAGCCGTGTGGCTCGCACACGGGAGCTGGCCCCTCTCGGGCCTCCTGGGCGGGTTGGTTATCCTCGCACCAGCCCGATGGTGGATTCGGGCAGGGTACGAGCGAGAGAGGGCCCGCACAGGCGTAGAGAAGGCCCTGGCCGGGGTTATCACCGGCGGCGAAGAGTGGGACGGCCACACTGCGTCCATGCGTGGCGCGCCCATCAAGGTCAAGTTCCGTGGGGACGTAACCCCGGCCAAGATAGTCGGTCCGCTGCCTCCGGGATGGCGGGAGACCTCCATGGAGAGGGACCGCGCGGAGATTCGGGGGCGGCTGACGCATTGGGGGTCACCGTGGACGATAGTGACTGACTCGTCAGGTCGAGCCCTGTGTGCCACCTTGTGCGAGCCCCTTCCCACCGCTGTGCGGCTCCCGCAGACACGGTCCTGGAAATGGATCGATGCGAACAAACCGAGTCCTCTCGCGCTGTACTTGGGGGAGGCTCAGGACGCCGACTTGGGCGAGACTTTCCCGCTTTGGTGGGACCCTGACGCGACGGACCCTCACGCCCTGATCGGCGGAAAGACGAAGTCCGGCAAGACTGTGGGTCTCCGTCTCCTGGTGGCGCAGGCCATTGTGCGCGGCTGGGACGTGATTATCGCGGACCCGAAGGGTGTCGATTTCGTGTGGGCTGGACGTCTCCCCGGAGTCAGGTATTTCCCCGGCAAGGACTGCATCAATGGGGTGGTTGAGGCGGTCGCAGAGATGCACGCCCGGCAGGATTGGCTGTCGCGCCAGTTGTGGTCCGGAAAAGATGGTGCCGACGAGGAGGGCGACCTGCTGAAGGTCCAGGGACAGCCGTACGCGCCTTGCCTCGTGATCGTGGATGAGGCCGCTGAGTTATCCGGGCTTGGTGACGGCGACCAGCAGAAGGAAACCCAAGCAAACTTGTCATCGTTGGCGCGCCTATCACGGTTCGCGGGAATGGTCTGTGCCTTCGCCACGCAACGACCTGACGTCAAGTTTTTGAGTGGCGAGACGAAAGCCAATCTAGGTACGCGCGTGATGTACGGATCGGGTGGCCCGACGTTGACCAACATGGTGCTGGAAATGTCGTTGAAGGAGTTGTCGAAGTTGACGGATACGTGTCGTGGCCGAGGGCGCGCAGTCGTCACCGAAGGCACCGCAGTGGAGTTCCAGGGTGGATTCATTTCACCTAGCAACGTCAAGGCGCTCAGGGGTGTACTTGAACCTGATGGACTGACACCGGTGCGATACGTGGAAGAGCCGGAGTGGAGGTCACTCCTTAGAGCTGGAACGAGTACGGAAGAGATGAGCGTCGATGCGCTGAAGCACCCGGACTATGACCGTGTTGCAGCTGAGATCGACCAAAGTATAGAGGCCTCGGAAGCAACGTTCTGGAGTCCTGCTGCTGGTCAGGCAGCGGCGGAGACTCACCCCCTGGAAGGTGCCACCCCCACCCTTCCTCCGTGGGATACACCTCCGACCCTAGACACTCCCATTTCCCGGGCCGAAGAGCCTACCTTCCCGAGCCCCATCCCCGCCGATGACGTACCGCCCGATACCCCGTCCATTGATCCCATGAAGTACCTCTAGGAGATGGCTGCACGGGGTGTCCCCACCCCCGCTTTTCCGCTTTTCGCGGGTATGGCATACCTTCTGCAGAGATCCCCCTTGGAGGTACTTTCCGTCAAATGGAGCGCGCTACTCCTGGAGAGTGTTTTCCTGCGATGGAGTGCATCTGTGATGACCGCAAAGGATTCCTTGCGTCCAATGGGAACAGTGCATTCAGTGGACCCATTGGATACTTACGGGATACTTACGGGGAGTGCGTTTCCGCTCGATGCGCGTACTCCGGATTCCATGCCAGGATACTTTCCAGGACGATGTCGTTAGCCTAAGAAGCTTCCATCTCGCTAGCGCTCGCTGTTGCTTCTTAGGCTAACGCAGTTGTCAAGTACCCGCAATATTCCGGGTATGCGTATCTTGGAAGAGGCACACCCGAATCCCCTGGGTCCCCTGGACGCAAGGAATCCATCGAGTACAAAGAATCCTCATGACCACAATGGATCCACCGAGTACACACCCCCGGAAGACACTCCATCGCAGTAACCGCCTCCGGGGATGTCTGAGGTACGCGCCCCGCACCAGGGTGGGGATGATGTCGAAGTAAGGGTGCCGTTTTCCTCCCCCTGGGCTGTGTCAAGTTTCGTAGACGATCTCTTTGTGGATCAGGCGGCGATCGCGGCCTGAAGGGTGTAGTCGGCGCGCGCTTCGGCGGGCGTGCGGTAGCCGAGGCTCGAGTGGAGCCGCTGCCGG
>NZ_BAAAAF010000024.1:0-22802 GCF_037101285.1 Brevibacterium metallidurans | reverse complement strand
AAGGTAGCGTGATCCATGTCGAGGTCCTCAGGATGGGCAGTGTCAGAACTTCCATCCTCGGAGGGCCTCGACCCCTATCCAGCGACCGACGCGCCCAACCCGACTACACTCTCAGCTGCGAAGAGCCCCTTATGGCGCCGGCTCCCGCCGAGGCGACGGGCAAGGGTCTCGGTTCCGCTCCCTCATCGTCGAGTGAGTCGTCGCAGCAGAGCGAGAAGCCTTCTCCGAGCGAGTCATCCGATGGCGGGCTGACCGATTCAGGTTCCGGTGGCACCGAACCCTCGGCGCCCAAGTCACCGGATGCCGCGAAGGCCGAATCGGCACCGACGCCGACCCGGATTGAACCTCAGGCGGTCGCGGTTGCGTGCACAGCCGGGACTGTGTACTCCTCTACTGGCGGCGGACAGATTCAGCGGGTCGACGCGAACGGTACGGTTACGAACGTTGGGAAGCCAGCGCCTACCACTTTGCAGCTCAACGGCCTCGGCATCAGTGCCGGCGGCCAGATGTTCTACGGCTTCGACCGAACCGGCAGCAGTTTCGGCACGGCGACGATGTATTCGTTCAATCCGGCAACCGAACAGTGGACAAAGCTGACTCAACCTTATGACACCACGCAGGATGGCAACGGCAAGTTTGCGGGGTCGCTGGTTGCTGGAGCTGTCGACCTTTCGCCAACAGGTGGAGATTACTATTTCGGCGGATTCACAACCGACGGAAAGCAGTTCAAGCTGTGGAGATTCAACACCGGCACCAATGGATTCCGCTACATGGGGTTCATCGACACAAGTGTCGGTGGCAGTTCTAACAGCAATGGCGATCTCGCCTTCGACAACCAGGGCAACCTCTTCATCGTTCGTGGACTCGGAACCAACACGACAGTCTTCAGTGTCACGAACGATGCACTCGGCAATGCAGACGGCAACCAGATCGTGGCATCAGCTGGGGAATCCGTGGCTGCGGGAATGTCGGGCGTCAACGGCGTTGCTTTCGACGCTGCCGGCAAAGTCTATCTCAGCAACGGCAATACGGTTCGTTCGTACAATATGCCCGATTGGAACACCCCGACGACCATCCCGGCCAGACCATCACTAGGTGGTCTGACCGACCTTGCGACGTGCTCGTCGCCCGCGACGATCACTGTCGAAAAAGACGTGAAGAACCGCGTCAACGCCGCCGATCAGTTCGGACTCAAGATGGTCTCGGGTGGGAAGGATCTCGCATCGACGACGACGACAGGTACGACGAACGGCATTCAGAAGGAGATTCTCGGCCCGCTGCCTGCAGCGCGCGGAGCAGTGATCGGTTTCTCTGAGTCAGCGGCCGGATCGACCGTTCTGAGCAATTACGCTTCCAGCTACTCATGCACGGTCGACGGTCGACCGATGAATGTGTCCGGAAATGGGACCAGTTCCCAGGTGACGATACCCGCCACCGGGAATGAAATCGTCTGCCGCTTCGTCAACTCACCGCTCACCGCCGAAGTGACGATCAACAAGAAGACCCAGGACCAGAACGGCGCTAACACGCAGAATGCTGCCGGTTGGACCGTCGGCGCGAAGGCGACGGCGACCTCTGGAACTGTGTCAAGGACTCCGAACCAGGACACCCAGCAGACTGGTACCGACGGCAACGCGAAGTGGACGCTGACGTTCGGCAGTGCTTCCTCGCGAGCCAATCTTGCTGTGAGCGAGTCTCAGCAGACGGGTTATCAGTTCGTCAGCGGGTCATGCAAGATCACGCGTCTTGATGGCACGACGGCAAATGTGACTCTCAATGGCGAAGCTGAGCAGTCTCTGTCCCCGGAGATCCAGGCGGGCGACAAGGTCGAATGCGGGTACGTCAACAAGAAGACGGCAGCCGATGTCACCGTGAACAAGAAGTGGGTCATCGACGGCAAGACCATCGACAACGGCAGCCAGCCGAACGGGATGAGCGCGAAACTGCTGCTCGACCCAGCCGGACAGCCCGCTGGTGATCCCGCCTTCGGTCAGAAACGCACCGGCTTCGCCGTGGGCGACACCGTGAAGATCGGTGAGACCGCGACGTTCGACGCCCAGAAGTTCCCAGGCTGCACGGTCAAGTCGAAGACGATCGCGGGTCCGGGCATCGACGGCACCATCCCACTGACCGACAACTTCAGCACGAAGCTGCCGAACGCCTCCAACGTCTACACGCTGACGAACACCGTCGAGTGCCAGACGCTGAAGATCACGAAGAACGTCGAGAACGACAACGGCGGAACGCTCACAGCGGCCGACTGGAACCAGAAGCTCTTCGCGACCCCGGGAAGCGGCAGCCGCCTCACCTTCGACTCGGGCGAGAAGAAGTACGTCACCGCAGGCACCTACGAGATCTCGGAGAACACTCTCCCCGGCTACGAGCAGATGTCGATCAAGTGCACCGGCGCGACGTACAACGAATCGACGAAGAAGGTCGAGATCGCTGCGGGGAAGAATGCCGAATGCATCGTGACGAACGGCGACTCCCCGGGAACCGTCTCATGGGACAAGGTCAACGAATCCGGTGACCTCCTCGACGGCTCCGAATGGACGATCCGCGACGCCGACGGCAACGAGATCGCCCTCGACGACTGCGTCGCCGCCTCGGCGGAAGGCTGCTCCGGTCGGGATAAGAACCCGGCCGCGGGCAAGTTCCGGGTCGAGGACCTCAAGTGGGGCGACTACACCCTCGTTGAGACCAAGGCACCTGCCGGGTACAAGCTCGACGAGACTCCGCGGAAGTTCACCATCAGCCGCGAGAAGCTCGACTTCGCCTTCGACGAACCGATCGTCAACCAGCAGGCCAAGTCGCCGCAGTTGCCCTTCACGGGTGGCATCGGAACGGTCGGATTCGTCATCGCCGGGGCAGCACTGCTTCTGGCCGGTGCGGCCGCCGCCCTGTGGCAGTACCGACGTCGCATGCACGGGGCGAGCTGACGCTCCATCCCCACTCCAGTGCACGAGACAACCCCAATGAAGTTTCACGAAAACACCGAAAGGAACAACCAGGAATGAAAGCGACTCTGTTCAAGCGGATGAGGTGGATCCCCGCCTTGGCAGCAGCAGCTGCCCTCAGCCTCGTCGGCGTCAGTGTCAACGCACCGGCCGCTGAAGCCGCTGCAGGCAACATCGATCCGAACCGTTCGACCTCGCTGACGATCAACAAGTACGACGGCCCGCAGGGCGATCGTGGTGACGGCACGAAGATCGGCGACCCCTCGAGCCTCGGCACGCCGCTTGAGGGCGTCGAGTTCACGATCACCCCGGTGGTCAGCAAGCGCGGTCAGACGATCGACCTCAAGACCGACGCCGGCTGGAACCTCATCGACGGTGCGACCATTGGGAACGTCACCGCAGACAACGGCTACGCCTTCGGCGACCCGATCAAGGTGACGACCGACGCCAACGGCCAGGTCACCCAGGACCTGCCCTTCGGCCTGTACAAGGTCGAAGAGACCGGCTCGGGCAACAACAACATCGTCTCCCCGGCACAGCCGTTCCTCGTCACCCTCCCGCTGCCGCAGTCCGGCGGCAAGTGGCTCTACGACGTCAACGTCTACCCGAAGAACCAGACGAACAAGACGAAGCCGACCAAGGAGATCTCCAACCCGACCAAGCTCGACATCGGAGCCGACGTCACCTGGACGATCACCGCGCCGGTTCCGCCCAAGTTCGGCGACGACACCTACCGGTCGTTCACCATCACCGATAACCTCGACCCGCGACTGACGTGCAAGACCATCACGGTCGACGGCTTCACCGAGGGCACCGACTACACGGCAACGTGCAACGGCCAGACCGCGAACATCGAGTTCACCTCGACCGGTCTGGGCAAGCTCCAGGCAGGCCAGAACGTCGTCATGAAGGTCACCACCACCGTCACCTCGCTGGGCGACAACGGTGTGATCGAGAACCAGGCCATCGTCACGACCAACGACTCGAAGGTCACCACCGGCAAGCCCACCACCAACTGGGGCAAGCTCGAGGTCCTCAAGTACGCTGACCAGGACAAGGCCTCCACGCTGGCCGGCGCGGTCTTCGAAGTCTACGACTCGAAGGACGGACAGCCGGTCGGAACCATCACGACCGGTGCCGACGGCAAGGCCTCGATCCGCCTCTGGGTCGGCAACAACGACGTCCAGGCGAAGGACTACTACCTCAAGGAGATCAAGGCTCCTGCCGGTTACACCCTTCCCCAGGACCCGTGGACCGGTCCGATCTCGGTCAAGGCCGGCGGAGAGAACTCCCCGACCACGATCGACATCTCGAACAAGCAGAAGGACCGCGGTGAGCTTCCGTTCACCGGTGCCAACGGCCAGCTCATGCTGACCATCCTCGGCATCGCCCTGCTGCTGCTCGCGATGGGTGCCGCAGTGATGCGCTACACCCGGGCCCGCAAGGCCTGAGGACAACGTCTCCTGCTGAGGCGGCGGTGACCCCGCCGCCTCGGTGAGAGGCAGGCCAGGGGCCGGGCGACAGAACAGTCGCTCGGCCCCTTCCCACACCAACCATGAGATGCTGGAGTTATGACCGCGACGACCACTGATCCCGCACCCGCGGACCCGACCCCGCCGAAGCCTCGGTGGAAGCTGTCGGTGCCCGCCGTGATCATCGCGGTCCTCTTCCTCGTCGGCACCTGCGTGTGGACCTACCCGTCGATGGCGGCCTGGTTCTCCCAGCTCGACCAGTCGAAGGTCCTCAAGAACGCGACGGGGACCGAGGACCCCAATGCCCCGCTCAACGCCGAACAGCTCAAACTCGCCGACGAATACAACAAGAAGCTCCAAGCCGGCGGCGCTCGGATCAACGCCGGCGAACGCCTGCCCCAGCCCGGCCAGAGCGCCGGCAAGAAGCCCAGCGGCACGCTCGGCTACAACGACATCCTCACGAGCCCGACCACCGACGTCATGTCGCGCATCCAGATCCCGAAGATCAACGTCGACCTTCCGATCTACCACGGCACCTCGGATGAGACCCTGCTGCGCGGCGCCGGCCACCTCGAAGGCACGGCCCTGCCCGTGGGCGGCGTCGGCATGAACACCGTCGTCACCGGCCACCGCGGGCTCGCCGAGGCGGAGATGTTCACCAACCTCGACAAGATCGGCGAAGGCGACTACTTCACCTTCAACACCTTCGGCCGCGTCGTGACCTACCGGGTCATCGAGACGAAGATCGTCGACCCCGACCAGACCGAGACCCTCGACCCGGTCCCCGGCAAGGACCTCGCGACCCTCGTGACCTGCACCCCGCTGGGCATCAACACCCAGCGCATCCTCGTCATCGGCGAACGTGTCATCCCGACCCCGCCCGACGCCCTCAAGGACGCCACCCAGCCGCCGGACATCCCCGGCTTCCCGTGGTGGATCGTCATCATGGCCGGCGGCGCCGTCGCCGGTGCCGGCTACGTCTGGTTCGCCGGCCGCCCCGTCAAACCCAAGCCCCGCCCCGCACGCAAGCCCGCGCACTGAGCGACCGGAGGACCACCTCGGCGAGGGATTGAACCAACCGAGGGCCGGTGTCGTGTACCCTCCGAAGGCACACGCCGAGGCGGGGAGACGAGTTGATCAGAGGACGCAGAGCCGAAGCGCTCAAGGACGTGCACGATCAGCACGCGGCACCCCTGTGGCGCTACGCGATGTCGCTGACCGGGGACGCCGCGGAAGCCGACGACGTCGTCCAGGAGACCCTGCTGCGAGCGTGGAAGACGACGCGCATCCTCACCGAACCGCCCGAGCAGGTCGGAGGATGGCTGTTCACCGTCGCCCGCAACATCGTCATCGACAAGTCCCGCAGCGCCCCCAGACGACGGGAATCTCCCGGCAGCGAGCTTCCGGATGAACCGGTGTCCGATCGGGTCGACGAGGTGCTCGACGCGATGATGATCCACGAAGCACTGGCCGCGCTGAGCCAGGCCCACCGGGTCGTCATCGTCGGCGCCTACTACCGGGGCCGGACGGTCGCAGACCTGTCGGAGGAACTCGGCGTCGCCGAGGGAACCGTGAAGTCGAGGCTGCACTACGGGATGCGCGCCCTGCGTCTGGCGCTCAAGGAGAGAGGGGTCAGCAGATGACCGAGCACGAGGAGTTCGAGGAGTGGGACGGCGCCTACGTCCTCGGCGCACTCTCACCCGAGGACCGGCGACGCTTCGAGTCCCACATGGAGGACTGCCCGCGGTGCCGGGCCGCCGTCGCCGAGCTGGCCGGGCTGCCCGGACTGCTCGGTCGGGCCGCTGCCCCGCCCGAGGACTTCGAGGCGATGGACCCGGTTGAAGACCGTGCCGACACCACGAGCCTGTTCGAGGGGACGCTGCGCCGGGTCGACGCGCAGCGCAGTCGGCGCCGGATGGCGTGGACGCTCACGGCCGCCGCCGCTGCCGTCCTCCTCGCGATCGCCATCGTGCTCGTTCCCCGGATCGTCGCCACCGACCCGCCCGATGCGACGGTCGCCCTCGACCCGGCGGTGTCGACGGCGATGACGGCGGGCCTCGAACTGCGCAGCGTGGCCTGGGGGACGAAGATCAGGATCGACTGCGACTATCCTGCCTCCCCGGAGTGGCAGGGGCAGACACCTCCCGCCTACGTCCTCGAGATCACCGATTCGGCGGGGAACACGAGTCAGGCGGCGACGTGGAATGCGGTGGTCGGCAAGGAGGTCACCGTCGATGCGGCCACCGCCGTGCGCCTGAGCGACATCGTCACAATCGCGGTGCGCACGACCGGTGGGACGACGGTGCTCGAAAAGGACGTGTGAGCGGTGAACCATACGCGCGGTCGTCTCGTGTACACGACAACCGCGCCTGCGGTTGAACCGTGACGAAAGGATCGAATCCATGTCCACGAAACTTGCCTCCATCCTCGCCGCCTCCACTCTCGTCATCGCGGGCCTCAGCGGCTGCGGATCCTCCGACGGCGGGGGAGGGTACGGCGCGCCCGCCTCGGATGGGGCCTCGGACTCCGCCGAATCGAGCGGGACGGAGTCCGGCGGCACCGACGCCGCCGCAGGAGCCGGCACGCTGAGCACCGCGGAGACCGACCTCGGCGAGATCATCGTCGACGGCAACGGGATGACCGTCTACCAGTTCGCCAAGGACACCCAGGGTGCGGACAAGTCCGCGTGCGAAGGCGACTGTGCGGCGAAGTGGCCCGCAGTGCCCGGCGGCGACCAGGTCAAGCTCGACGGTGTGACCGGTGACCTCGCGACGATCACCGGGGTCGACGGGAAGCCGCAGCTCACCCTCGACGGCTGGCCGCTGTACTACTTCGCCGGCGACTCGGCGGCGGGCGAGACGAAGGGCCAGGGACTCATGGACGCGTGGTGGGTGCTCTCACCCGAGGCCAAGCCCATCAAGTGAGGGCTCGGCGACGGGAACAGGTGACGCGCATATGCCACCGAGCCAGCCCTCGGTGGCATATGCGCATCCTTCAGTCGTGCGGCGGAGGCGGAAACTCACTCCAGTCGCTTGTTTGGAACTCGTTGCCTGACTCGTCAGCAGCCATTGATCGGATGTAGTCGCCCAGGTATGGCAGAGAGAAGGCAACGTAGCCTCGACCGTCCGGCTGAACGTACCCACTGTCCAAGAGTCGTTTCTTGTAGATCTGCACGTACTGGCCGTACGTACCCATCCGGGTTGCAATGTCTGACATCTTGCTGCGACCGGTCACGTCGTGTGCCATAGCATTGACGAAGTCCTTGTCGCGTTCGGACAAGTCCTCATACACCCTGCTGATGACGCGACGTTGCACTGACTTGATTGCTTTGTCATGAGCGACTTGCGCATCGTCCACGGAGATACTCTCGGATTCGGGAGTGTTCCGCCAGGCGTAGTCACCAGCGAGCTGGATCAGATAGGGATAACCCTGAGCAACACGAACAAGCAGATCGAGTGCTTCTCGGTCAATCGATCTTCCTGCAATTCTGGCTGTCTCCTCGAAGACGTGAGCAGTTTCCTTGGGATTCAGTCGGCGGAATGTGAGATCACGCGACCGGCGGATGAACGTGGTGTGCTCGTTTTTCACGAGCTCGTCGAGATCGACTTTGATTCCGGCGAAGGCAATCATGATATTCGCGCCCTCGGACTTCGCATGAGCGACCTCGAGCGCAAACCGAGAGAGCTCTCGAAGACGAACCTTCCCCGACGACACTTCGTCAATCGTGATGAGAATTCCGGCCCGTCCGCTGAGAGCTTCGGAAAGAGCGACCAGATCGTTGCGCAGGAGCGGTCGGATCTCGCGGTTGCGATCGACGAAATCGAACTCGGCAGAGAACTTCCAGATGCCGACGCTCTTCAGACGAACACGGTCAGCTTCTGCCAGGCGATTGATCTCGGTTGGGATCGAAGTTTCGGTGACCCGATCCATGAGTCCCTTGCTCGCGTCGTCGGAGAGGACGATCCACCCCGAACTACGAGCGGCATCCTGAAGGCGCGCAAGCATGGAGGTCTTACCTGAGCCCCGAAGCCCCGAGATGAGGAGCGAGTCATTCTCGCCGAAGTCGAGAGTGCGGAAGACCGCGGTGAGCTCTTCGAGTTCGTCTTCGTGACCCCCGAAGACCAAAGGAGGTTTGCTGTAACCTGGGGTGAACGGGCTGGGCGACGAAGTTTCGCGTTGAGACACCATGGCTCCTGAACGAAATTGCGGAACGCTATTTATTGTATTTAGTTTAGCGGTTCAGGGGAGTGGCCTCTCGGTCTGTCTCCGGGCGCAGCGTCTGATCTGCGTATGTGGGATGCCCAGCTTCTCGTCGCGCGAAGGCTGAGCACGGCCTGCGCGCGGGGCCGAGTGGCCGTATGGGAAGATTGGGGGCGTGCCGAACGTTCTCACCCCCCTCACCCCCGAAGGGCTTCCCCCGCTGGCGGAGAAGCCCGGAGTCTCCTACATCATGCCCGTGCTCAACGAAGCCGAGCACATCAGGCAGGCGATCACGACCGTCCTCTCCCAGGACTACGACGGCGAGAAGGAGGTCGTCCTCGCCCTCGGCCCCTCGACCGACGACACGGACGCGATCATCGCCCGCATGGCGCAGGCCGATCCGCGCATCCAGACCGTCGACAATCCCGAGGGCGCCACTCCGATCGGACTCAACCGCGCGATCCGGCACACCCGTCACCCGATCGTCATCCGCGTCGACGCCCACTCGGGCCTCGAACCCGACTACACTCGCCAGGCCATCGAGACCCTGCGGGAGACGCAGTCGGCCAACTGCGGCGGGCTCATGCGCGCCCGCGGGAAGTCGGCCTTCCAGAAGGCCGTCGCCCGCGCATACATGTCCCCGATCGGACTCGGCGGACCCGCCTACCACTCCGGCGACGAGGCGGGGGAGTCGGAGTCGGCGTACCTCGGCGTCTACCGCCGGGAGGTGTTCGACCACCTCGGCGGGTTCGATGAGGACATCCGACGCGGACAGGACTGGGAGCTCAACCTGCGCATCCGCTCGGCCGGGGGACGGATCTGGTTCAACCCGGACATGGAGGTCACGTACTGGCCGCGGGGCACCTGGTCGAAGATCGCCCGACAGTTCTGGGCGACGGGCATCTGGCGTGCCGAGCTCATCCGGCGGTACGGGTCGAAGAACTCGCTGCGGTACTTTGCGCCGCCGCTGCTCGTCCTCGGCATGTCCGCGAGCGTCATCGAGGCCCTCCTCCAGCTGACCGGGCGCACGAAGCGGTGGCCGAAGCCCGTCCGGCGCTTCACCTCACTCGTCCACGTCCCCAGTCTCACGTATATCGCCGGCATCGTCGCCGCCGCGGGAACCGCGAAGGACTGCGGACGCCGCGAACGGTTCTGGTTCGGCCTCATCCTCCCGACGATGCACCTGTGCTGGGGGGCGGGCTTCCTCCGCGGCCTTGTCACCGGCGCCGGTTCGACGAAGGACGGCAGCCGATGAGCGAGGACCGCATCCCGATGCCCGAACAGCCGGAGCCGAAGAAGTTCAACGCGCCCCTGTGGGCCGGTGCCGTGGTCGTCGTCGGCCTCATCATCGTCCTCCTCGTCAACGTCTTCGGCGACAAGGACACGCTCACCGTCGACGACCTCAACCCACCGGCCGTGGCCGCCCTCGACGGCGGCTCGGAGGTCTACCCGCCGAACTCGGAGCTCGCCTTCACCGAGAACGTCAAGTTCGGCTACCTTCCGGCCCCGACGCTGACCACCCTCGACGACGGCACCGTCGTCGCCGCCGACCCCGAGACCGCCGCCGAGACGCTGGGACTGCCCGACGGCCTCGGCGGGCTCACCGTCGATGAGTTCGAGGACAGGACGATCAAACCCCCGCGCGAAGGCACCGAACCGGGCACGCCGATGACGTGGCAGCAGGTGCTCGACGCCGTCGCCGGCAGCACCGTGGTCGTGCCGCTCATCCCCGACACGGCCACCGCGGAACCGGCCCTGGCCGCGATCGCGAAGGCGGACATGGCGGCCTCGACGATCGTGCGCACCGCCGACGCCGAGGTGGCCCGCGCCGCCGCCGATGCCGGGATCGCTGCGATGTTCGTCGGGGATCCGACCGCCACGGCGGAGACGGAGCTCGCCGATCAGGGGTACACGATGGTCGCCGTCGACGCCGCCGATGCCGGTGACTGGACGGACTCGGGTCTGGGGGTCTGGGCGACCGGAGTCGCGGACAAGAAGCAGCTCGACGAGCTCGCCTCACAGGGCGTCATCGGTGCGCTGGCGACGAACCCGTACGCGGTCCTGCCCTCGACCGTGAAGACGAACTGAGTGTGACACGATGACCGGGGACCCGCCTCGGCGGATCCGCACCGCTCGCCCAACGAACAGGAGACGACCATGACGCAGCCCATCGGCAATCCCTCCCACATCGGCAACCTCGATGCCGGGCAGCTCGGCCCGCAGCCGACGTTCCTGCCCGACGACCACCCCGACGTCGAGGCGAAGCGCCGCCTCGATGCCGGTGAGGAGGCCCTCGACATCGTCGCCGACCTCCCCGCCTCGTCGCTCGCGTGGGCGGTGCTCGCCGATGAGGCCCACGCCGAAGGACGACTCGTCGACTCCTACGCCTATGCCCGTGTCGGCTACCACCGCGGGCTCGACGCCCTGCGCGCCGCCGGCTGGCGCGGCGCCGGTCCGATCCCGTGGTCGCACGAGGTCAACCGCGGGTTCCTCCGCGCGCTCTATGCCCTCGGCCGCGCCTCGGCGGGGATCGGGGAGAGCGAAGAAGCCGCGCGCATCGAGGAGTTCCTCCGCTCCTCCGACCCGGCCGCGATCGACGCCATCGTCGCGGGGTGAGCACTTCCTTCGACGATCTCATCGCCCTCGGCGCCGACGCCGACGTCACCGGCTGGGACTTCGCATGGCTCGAGGGCCGCGCCACCGAGGAGCGGCCCCCGTGGGGCTACGCCCGGCAACTGGCCGAGAGATTGGCTGCCGCCTCGGCGTCGCTCGACATCCAGACCGGTGGGGGAGAGGTCCTCGCCGAGGCGGCTCGGTTCCCGCCGACGGCGGTGGCCACCGAATCGTGGCCGCCGAACATCGCACGGGCCACCAGCCTCCTCCATCCCCGCGGGGTGGTCGTCGTCGCCGATCCCGACGAACCCCCGCTGCCCTTCGCCGATGCCGCCTTCGACCTCGTGACGAGTCGACACCCGGCGACGATCTGGTGGGAGGAGATCGCTCGCGTGCTCCGGCCGGGAGGGATGTACTTCGCCCAGCACGTCGGTCCGGCGAGTGTCTTCGAACTCATCGAGTTCTTCCTCGGCCCCCAGCCTCAGGCCAGGCGGGCGCGGCACCCCGAGGACGAGGCCGCTGCCGCCGAGGCGGCGGGCCTCAAGGTCGTCGACCTCCGGACCGTGGACCTGCGCATCGAGATCCACGACGTCGCCGCTGTCGTCTACCTCCTGCGCAAGGTCGTCTGGTGGGTGCCCGGCTTCACCGTCGAGGGATACCGGGACCGCCTGCGCGAACTCCATGAACGCATCGCCTCCGACGGTCCGTTCGTCGCCCACTCGACCCGCAATCTCATCGAGGCGCGGCGGGTCTGAG
Organism: Brevibacterium metallidurans; assembly: GCF_037101285.1. Lineage (NCBI taxonomy): Bacteria > Bacillati > Actinomycetota > Actinomycetes > Micrococcales > Brevibacteriaceae > Brevibacterium > Brevibacterium metallidurans. The sequence continues at coordinate 10,804 of NZ_BAAAAF010000024.1, read as the reverse complement.
GCGCGTCCCCGAGGAGGATCGAGTGCGAGATCGGGCTGGGATTCGAACCGGATCCTCCTCGGGAAGGGTGCTTGGTCGCCCTGCCGGGCTGGCTTCTCGCCGCCTCGGCGACGCCCAGTGGCTCGATCGGTTCCATTCGTGCAGTTAAGGCAATAGAATGGAATGCACGATACGCACGATTGGAGTGGGTGATGGGCGCAGTTTTCGGGTCGTGGGCGGACGCCGAGGGCGGACAGCCGGTCCACGACACTGTCGAATCTCTGCGCGCTTCGCTCAGAGGACTCTCTCCCCACGCTGCGATCACCCGTCTGGACGAACTCGAAGACGATCTGCGCCTCCTGCGATTCGAGGTGCTCGAGGGCGAACTGCAGAGCAGCATCGCGGACGCGCAGCCGAGCCCGGCCATCGCTGCGGGCTTGGCGGCATCCCAGCGACGACTGGCCGCGCTCGAGGGCAGTGACGAGACGCGTCTGCTCAGCGCGGGTGAGATGGCTGAGTATGTCGGCCGCGGTCGCAATTGGGCGGCTCAGCGCGCCAAATCCGGCAACCTCATCCGCGTCGAGCATGCAGGAAGGACGCTCTACCCCGCCTTCCAGATCGATCCCGAAACCCGAGCCGTCCGTGATTGGGTCGCTCCGATGGCTGCCGTGCTCGACGAGCTCGGATTAATGGGGCGAGACTTCGCGATCTGGGCGGCCGCGCCCTCTCCGAGGTTCTCAGGCGACCTGCCGGCGCGGCGCGCGGGAGACTCCGACTTCCTCTCCACGGCAGCGGCCGCCCTCGCGGACGCCTGATGGCGCGACCGGTGGCGACACCGCCAGACCCTTTCAAGCCCGCCGAGGACCTGGTTCCTGCAGGGACCGTTCTCCTGCGCGTGTACTCGCCGGGACCATCGAACCGTGCGCCGAACGACTTCAATCCGGGAACGTCCTTGGCAGTCCGGGCGACGCAGAAGGGCGATGTCTTCCCAGTTTCGCGGTTCTCGTTCTTCCTCGACGATGCAGTGCCCGCGAGGCCGGTCCCGACGCTCTATGCGTCGCCCTCGGAGAACGTCGCGCTCTGGGAGATGCTGCTTCGCGACCGCGCGCCTGACGACACCGATGCCCTTCCACGCGCGCTGTTCCGCGGTCGGGTGTTGGCACAGGTCCGTGCGAGCCGGGACCTCAGGGTGGCCTCTCTGGCGGGCGCTGACATGCACACTTTCAACCTGCCGCCGGATGAACTGACATCTCCCGGGTCGGACCGATATGCGGAGACGATTCCGTGGGCGCGCACCGCCTGGCGAGCGGGCTTCGACGGAATCCGCTATGTGTCGCGGCGAGATCCCTCAGGGCTGGCCTTCGTCTTCTTCGACTCGGGGCGATCGGCCCCTGTGTTCGAGAGAGCCCGCCCGGGGGACCTGCTGCAGTCGTTCGACGACCTCAGTGACGATGGCGGCTTCGACTGGCTTGCGGCCCGACTCGCCCGTTGGGGCATCGTCGCTGAACTCTGACCTGCCGACGGAGCGAGGAGTGGGGGAGCCAGAGGCTGCGGTGGGTCGACGCGGCGAGTGTGAGGACTCGCCACCGAGGAGGACCGGGTGCGAAAACCAGCCCGGTTTCGAACCGGATCCTCCTCGCGGAGGCAACCGACGGTTGGGCGAGGGCAGACTTGGGCGCTCCTGGCGGCGGAGGTCGAGCCTCGGGCCCGCGCTGTAGCATGGGTGGGAGACTCACGGGGTGCGATGGGCCCCGGAATGACGAGGCAGAGTGGGAGCAGGGCGTGGCGAGCGAAGCCGTCGAGAGATCGGCCGTCTATGACGTCGACGCCAGCGACCCGCAGCAGAGCCTCGTCGACCGCTCCGGCATGGACCCCGCCGACGTCGAGCAGATCACGGAGCTCATGACCGCCTTCGGCGAGCTCCGCGACACCGAGCAGGAGATCTCCGAGGCCTCCCGCCGCTATATGCGCCTCGGCGCCACGGACATGAAGGCGCTTCATTACCTCATCGTCTGCCGTCATCGCGACATCCTCGGCACACCCGGCGGGATCGCCGCCCACCTGACCATCTCACCGGCGGCGACGACGAAGCTCCTCGACCGGCTCGAACGCGGCGGCCACATCACCCGCGCCCCGCACCCGCACGACCGCCGCGCGCAGACCGTGTCGATCACGCAGGGAACCTACGCCTCGGCGATGGAGACCGTCGGTCGGCAGCAGGCGAGGCGCTTCCACGCCGCAGCCCGACTCACTCGGGACGAACGTGAGGTCGTCATCCGCTTCCTCCGCGACACCCGCGAGGAGATCGCCCTGAGCGGTGAGGACTGGGCCGAGGGCGATGTCAAGGCGGACGGCCCTTCCTCCGTCGACGACTGAGATCCCACGGGGACCGTCAGCGTTCGGCGAGGAGCCTCGTCGCCTCCCGGTGGGACCGCGGTGGTGTCGCGGCCGACCTCTCCGGGGTTCTCCGCGCCAGCCGCGACGGCCACCACAGTCGGTCGCCGATCCAGATCGCCAGCGCCGGCACGAGCAGGGTGCGCACGATGAGGGCGTCGAGGAGGACGCCGAGGGCGACGATGATCGCGAGCTGGAGGAGGAACTGGATCGGGATGACGACAAGGGCGGCGAAGGTCGCGGCGAGGACGATGCCCGCGCTCGTGATCACTCCGCCGGTCACCGACAGACCCCGCAGCGTGCCCTCCCTGGTGCCGTGGCCGACGGTCTCCTCACGGACCCGGGTCATGAGGAAGATGTTGTAGTCGATGCCGAGAGCGACGAGGAAGACGAACGCATAGAGCGGCACGGACGGATCCGACTGCGGCTGCCCGATGACCTGGAAGATGAGCGCACTGAGCCCCAGCGCCGTGCCGAAGCTGAGCACCGTCGTCGCGAGCAGGACGAGCGGAGCGACGAGGGAGCGCAGCAGCAGGGCGAGCATGATCGTGATGACGACGAGGACGATCGGGATGATCACCGTTCGGTCCGCCGACGAGGTCTCGTTCGTGTCGAGGTCGACGGCGGTGCTTCCTCCCACCGCCGCATCAAAGGGGGCCAGCTCGGCACGGAGGTCGCGGACCGTCTGCTCGGCCTCGAGGGAATCGGCAGGGTCGGACAGCGTGACGGAGAACATCAGCTCACCGTCGATGACGGTCGGTTCGACCGCCGGGACCTGCCCACCGCCGGGGCCACCTCCGCCCGGGCCAGCGCTCTCGACGTCACCTGAGGCATCGACGGGCACCGTCCCGGCCGGGGAATCCTGGGCGATGAGCGCGAGCCCGTCGACACCCGGAGTCCGAGCGATCGCCTCGGCGACCTCCTTCCGATCGGACTCCCGGGCGAGCACATACGCCGGCGAGCCCGAACCGCCGGGGAAGTGCCGGTCGATGACGGCCTGCCCATCGCGGGCCTGACTCTGCCCAAGGACGAACTCGCTCTGCGGGACGCCCTCGGCGTCGAGGACGAGGAGGCCTCCGCAGCCGAGGACGAGGACAACGGTGACTCCAGCGACCATCCGCTTGGGACCGGCGGCGACGGCACGGCCGATGCGGGCCCAGAGCCCTGTCGCCTCGGCGCCGGTGAGGACCGGGTGAGCGGAGCCGAACCGGGGAGCTCGGGGCCAGAACGCGACGCGACCGGTGACGGCGAGCAGCGCCGGGAGAAACGTCAGCGAGGTGAGCATGGCGCAGACGATGCCGATCGCGGCGACGGGACCGAGAGCGGAGTTCGACCCCAGGTCGGACAGGAGCAGGCAGAGGAGCCCGGCGATGACGGTGCCTCCCGAGGCGGCGATCGGCTCGAGCACACCCCTCACCGCCCGCCTCGCAGCCGTGCGCGGCGACCGATTGTCGCGCAGCTCCTCGCGGAAGCGGGCGATGAAGAGCAGGGAGTAGTCGGTGGCGGCGCCGATGACGAGGATGAAGAGGATGCCCTGCACCTGGCCGTTGAGTGTGACGACGCCGGCCCGCGCAAGGGCGACGTTGACGAGGACGGCGGCGCAGAGCGCGGTCATCGAGGAGAGGAGGACGAGGATCGGCAGCAGCGGTGAGCGGTAGACGATGACGAGGATGACGAAGACGACGGCGAGGGCGACGAGGAGGAGGACGCCGTCGATGCCGCTGAACGCCTCCTCGAGGTCGGCCGACAACCCGGCGGGTCCGCTCACCCACACGCCGAGGTCGTTCGGCAGGACCTCCTGCGCCTGGGCTTCCAAGGCGGTGACGGCGTCGCCGACCTCGGCATCGGAGGGGACCGCGACGATGATCTCCGCGGCCTGTCCGTCCTCGGAGGGGATCACCGGAGACGCCGACGCCCCGGCGACGCTCTCCTCGGCGGTGTCGGCGAGTTCCGCGAGACCGGTCAGATCCGCCTCGGTGAGGCCGTCACGACGTTCGGCGACGATGATCGCGGGAACGGCGTCGGAGCCGGTGAACTCCGTGATCTCGTTCTGCACGCGGGTCGATTCCGCGCTGTCGGGGAGGTAGCTCGACCGGTCGTCCGAGGAGACCTCGCTGATGTCGCCGAAGCTCGCACCGCCGAGGCCGAAGACCGCGAGCCACGCGAGGATGAGCACGATGGGGATGACGATGCGGAGGGCGCCGGGTACCCGAGGGGAGTCCTGCATGCCATTAGTATTTCACCAAGTTAACTAAATTTCCAGACCATGAAGCGCCCGAGTCCCGACCCGCTCCCGGGGGAGGCGGAACGGGACCCGGGCGCTTGGGTCCGTCGGAGGCTCACCGGCCGGCCGGGGTCAGCTGCCGGCGGTGGGCCGGGCGCTCACCCGACGGTGGGCCGGGCGACCGTCGGGTGAGCAGCCGGCCTCGGGCCGGGCGGCCGTGGGCGACTCAGCCCTTGCGGTAGCCGTCCTCGATGGCCTGGCCGACCTCCTCGTCGATGCTCTTCCAGTACGCGAAGACGTTCGACAGGACCGGCTCCTCGAGATCGGACTTGAGCATGTCGACGACCGTGTTGACGAGTTCGGCCCGCTCGGCGTCGGTGTAGACCTCACGGACGAGCGTGTGGGCCTGACCGAAGTCGTCGTCGTCCTTATGCAGGGTGTAGGCCATGCGGACCAGTTCGCCGTCGGACTCCCAGCCGTTGTCGACGACGCCCTGCGTGTCCTGGAAGGCGCGCCCGTACGAGTTCGGGGCATACACGGGTGCAGCACCGGTGTGGTGGTACTGCATGTGGCCTTCCTTGTCGTAGTTGTTCGTCTTCGTCACGGGCGCGTTGACCGGCAGCTGGTTGAAGTTCGTGCCGATGCGGTTGCGGTGCGCGTCGGGGTAGGAGAACACGCGGCCGAGCAGCATCTTGTCCGGCGAGACCCCCGTACCGGGCACGGTGTTCGACGGGCTGAACGCGGCCTGCTCGATCTGCGCATAGTGGTTGATCGGGTTCTGGTTGAGCGTGAACCGACCGACCTCGATGCGCGGGTAGTCGTTCTTCGACCAGGTCTTGGTGAGGTCGAAGGGGTTGAACCGGTAGGTCTTCGCGTCCTCGAAGGGCATGATCTGGACGTGCAGCGTCCACGACGGGTAGTCGCCCTTCTTGATCGCCTCGAAGAGATCGCGGCGGTGGATGTCGGCATCCTCGCCGGCGAGCTTCTCGGCCTCCTCGTTCGACATGTTCTCCACGCCCTGGTCGGTGAGGAAGTGGTACTTGACCCAGAACTTCTCTCCGTCCTCGTTGACCCACATGTACGTGTGCGAGGAGTACCCGTTCATGTTCCGCCAGGTCTTCGGCAGACCGCGCGGTCCCATGAGGTAGGCGACCTGGTGGGCGGATTCGGGGGAGAGCGACCAGAAGTCCCACTGCATGTTGGGGCTGCGCAGGCCGGAGTCGGGCAGGCGCTTCTGCGAGTGGATGAAGTCGGGGAACTTCATCGGGTCGCGGACGAAGAAGACCGGCGTGTTGTTGCCGACCATGTCGAAGTTGCCCTCTTCGGTGTAGAACTTCAGCGCGAACCCGCGGACGTCGCGCCACGAGTCGGGGGATCCGAGCTCACCGGCGACGGTGGAGAAGCGGGCGAGCATCGGCGTGGTCTTCCCGGGCTGGAGGAAGTCCGCCTTCGTGTACTTCGAGACGTCGCCGGTGACGACGAACTCGCCGAACGCCCCCGAGCCCTTCGCGTGCGGGCTGCGCTCGGGCACGCGCTCCCGGTCGAAGCGGGCAAGCTTCTCGACGAGCGCGACGTCATGGAGCAGGAGAGGTCCGTCGGGTCCCACGCTCAGCGAGTGCGCGTCCGATTCGCGCTTCGCCCCCACCTCGGTGGTCGAGGGCTTCTTCGGATCGAACCACTGGTCGACTTGTTCTTCGGGCGTAGGCATATCAGTTCTCCATTCACATCGGTGTTGAAGAGGAGTGACCACCGCGCGACGACCCGCCGCACGGGCACCTCTGTCCTCACTCTAGGACCGTGTCGATGACTCGGCAAAGGGAGTCAGAGAGTTCCCATCCAAGTGGCAGGGGGTAAGGGAATCCGTGGGCTTCCGCGTTATTTAAGCAACAGGTGTGTTGTCAAAAGGCGACGATTGTCGCCGAGGTTGTCGACAATTCCGTGGGGCTGTTCGCCTCAGACCATTCCGCCGAGCCACAGTCCGACTCCGGCTGCCCCGGTCGCGATGACGAGGGTGCCGAGCGCACTGACCGCGCTCGCCGCCCATGCGCGCTCCTGGACGAGGCGGACCGTCTCAAAGCTCGCCGTCGAGAACGTCGTGTACCCGCCGAGGAATCCCGTGCCGACGATGAGGAACCACTCCTCGGGCAGCACCTGACCGGCCGCAAGCCCGGCGGCGAAGCCGAGGAGCAGCGACCCGGAGACGTTGATGAGGATCGTCCCCCACGGAATCGCCCCGCTCATGCGCGATTTGATGAGCCCGTCGATGACCATCCGGGCCACTGCGCCGAGGCCGCCGGCCACCGCGATCGCGGCGAAGACGAGCGGGGTCATTGCGGGTCTCCCTCACTGCGGCCCAGTCGGTTCCCTGAATCGGGGGAGTCATCTTGTTGGGTTCTCGGTTCGGGGGAGGAGCTGCGTTCCTGCTGGGCTTCCACCTCGGGGGAGGCGCCCAGCCGGTCTCCCACCTCGGCGGTGTCGGGGTCGATGGGCAGTCGGACACCGTCTTCCGGTGCGCCGGATCGGCGGGTGAGCGAGCCGAGGACGATGCCCGCCCACGTCGCCATCCCACCGAGGACGACCGTGGCCAGACCGTAGCCGCTGCCGGTGCCGATTCGCCCCTCGTTCAGCAGGCCCGCCGTGTCGACGGCGAGTGCGCTGTAGGTCGTGAACCCGCCCATGAACCCGGTGCCCACGAGGATCCGGACTTTCCGTCGCGCGCCGTCGTCGGGGCCCAGGCGCGCGAGGGTCTCGAGGAGGAGGCCGAGGAGGAACGCGCCGAGGAGGTTGATCCCGAAGATCGCCACGGGAATCCCGCCGAGGGAGGGAATCGTGAGGCTGAGCGCTTCGCGGGCGGCCGTGCCGAGCGTCCCGCCGAGCAGTGCGAGGCCGAGGAAGGAGGCTCGCAGGTGCACGGGCCGGCTCATGGGCCGTCCGCCCCGGTCGTGGTGCCGGCACTCCGCAACGGGACGACGACGAGGGGCCGGCGCTGACGGTGGGCGAGCTGGATCGCCACCGAGCCGTTGAAGAACTCGTGGAGCGAGCCGCGCAGCCCTGACCTGCGGACGCCGACGACGATCATCGCGGCATCGACCTCCTCGGCGAGGCGACCGAGTTCCTGCGAAGGACTGCCCGCAAGCACGCGCTCACTCCACGACACCCCCGTCGGGGTGAGGACCGCACCGATGCGGGAGCGCAGGTCGGGATCGAAGGCGGGAGCCGCCTCGGCGAGGAGATCGGGGTCGATCGGCATCGAGACGACGGATCCATCGGGACGGACCTCGACCGTGAAGCGGGAATCGTCGACGACGGCGAGGATGAGGTCCGCGCCGAATCGGACGGCGAAGGTCGCTGCGGTTTCGAGCACCTCGGCGGGCTGATCGGGGACGACGCCGACGACGATGCGGGACCGAGGGGGATCTGCGGGGGCGGTGCTCATGGTCTCTCCTACCTTTCGGGCATGCTTGCGCCGGTCGAGGTAGGGACTGTTGTCGGTGAACCGAGGTTGGGTACGGCGAGCCCCACCGCCGTGACGCGCAGGCGTCACTGTCATTGTGGCACAGGTGCACGGGACGGCACAGGTGCGCGGTGTGGCCCTGGTGCGCCGAGGCGGTGCCGGCCTCAGCCCTCGCGGATCGTCAGCGAGGTGATCTCGTGACCCGAGGTGATGAACGTGAACGCCGAACGTCCGTTGGCATGGTTTGACCGCCAGTCGCCGATGACGGTCACCGCGTTGCCGTCGACGTCGACCTGCTCGGGAGTGAGCGTCGGCTTCGAGCCGATGAACTCGGTGTCGCTCCAGGCCTTGATCTCGTCGCGGCCGGTGAAGGTGCGGCCCCAGTCGTCGACGGTCGCCTCGGGGGAGAAGGCGGCGAGGAAACCGGCGTCGTCGTGGGCGTTGACGATGTCGATGAAGTCGGCGACGGGCTGGGGGATCGGGGTCTCGGCCATGGGTGCTCCTCTGCGCAGCGATTGCCTCGATGGGGTCGATGATGCCAGCGTAGGGGTCAAGCCCGGGCTGGGGAAGGCCGAGATGACGGCCGTGTCGGGGCCAGCACGTAGACTGTGGTGGTAAAGATCCCCCTTTTTTCACTTGAGGTGAACACACTCATGCCAGCAATCGTTGTCGTCGGCGCTCAGTGGGGCGACGAAGGTAAAGGGAAGACCACCGACATCCTCGGCACCAGCGTCGACTACGTCGTCAAGCCCAACGGCGGGAACAACGCAGGTCACACGGTCGTCGTCGGCGGTGAGAAGTACGAGCTCAAGCTCCTTCCCGCCGGCATCCTCTCGCCCAACGTCACCCCGGTCATCGGCAACGGCGTCGTCGTCAACCTCGAAGCGCTCTTCGAGGAGATCGACGCCCTCGAATCCCGCGGAGCCGACACCTCGAAGCTGCGGATCTCGGCGAACGCGCACCTCGTCGCCCCCTACCACCAGACTCTGGACAAGGTGACCGAGCGCTTCCTCGGCAAGCGGGCGATCGGCACGACCGGGCGCGGCATCGGCCCGGCGTACATGGACAAGATCGGGCGCCTGGGCATCCGCGTCCAGGACATCTTCGACGAATCGATCCTGCGGCAGAAGATCGAAGGGTCCCTGCACCAGAAGAACGAACTCCTCGTCAAGGTCTACAACCGTCGCGCCGTGAGCGTCGACGAGGTCGTCGACTACTTCCTGCCCTACGTCGAACGCCTGCGCCCCTACGTCGCCGAGACCGAGCTCATGCTCAACGACGCCCTCGACCGCGGCGAGGTCGTCGTCATGGAGGGCGGCCAGGCGACGATGCTCGACGTCGACCACGGCACCTACCCGTTCGTCACCTCCTCGAACCCGACGGCCGGCGGGTCGTGCGTGGGCTCGGGCATCGGACCCACGCGCATCAACCGCGTCGTCGGCATCGTCAAGGCCTACACGACGCGCGTGGGCGCAGGCCCCTTCCCGACCGAGCTCTTCGACGAGATGGGCGAATACCTGCAGAAGGCGGGCGGCGAGTTCGGCGTCAACACCGGACGCCCGCGCCGCTGCGGCTGGTACGACTCCGTGATCGCCCGCTACGCCTCCCGCGTCAACGGATTCACCGACTACGTGCTCACGAAGCTCGACGTCCTCACCGGCATCGAGAAGATCCCCGTCGCCGTGGCCTACGACGTCGACGGCGAGCGCTTCGACGAGATGCCGATGACGCAGACCGACTTCCACCACGCGACCCCGATCTTCGAGTACTTCGACGGCTGGACCGAGGACATCTCGACGGCGCGGACCTTCGAGGACCTGCCGGTCAACGCGCAGAAGTACGTTCTCGCCCTCGAGGAGCTCTCCGGCTGCCGGATCTCCGTCATCGGCGTCGGCCCCGACCGTGAGCAGTCGATCGTCCGCCACGACCTCCTCGACGCGACCGAAGCGGCCGCACTCGCCTGAGAGGTGCGTCCTCCTCGATCGGTACGCCGAGGCGGTCGGCCGAGGGTCTTCCCTCGATCAACGGTCAGCCCGAAAACCGCGTCGCGGGCGACGAGGATTTCGTGCCCCACGTTGATCGACAGGACGGCGCGTCGTGGGACACGCTGATTCCGAGCCACGCGTTGATCGAGACGACGGCGAGTCTGTCGTGCCCGAAGCCCCGCCGCGTGCGGGGCTTCGTCGCGTCTGCGGGGTGCCGGCGGTGCCGCGAGCTGCGGACGTTCCCTCGATCAACGGTCAGCGCGAAAACCGCGTCGCGGGCGACGCGGATTTCCGGCCCCGCGTTGATCGAGACGACGGCGCGTCGGGGGACACGATGATTCCGAGCCCCGCGTTGATCGAGGGGAGGCGCAACGCGGACCGAGGGGAGGCGCAACGCGAACCACGGGCAACCTGCGAAGGGGCGGCCACCTCGGCGCGGGTCGTCCTGATCTGCGAGAACTGCCCTCCGTGACATTGATCTGTGCGACCGAACCGCGCGCAGGTGGGAGAGGCTTCGGAGGCGGTGCTCCCGCTCAGTGCGCGTGCGCGACCACGCGCGCCTGCGGCCGTGTCACCGGGAATGATTGCGTTTTTAACCACAGATGCCATTGCACAGAAGATCGTGCATACTTGAGGCCAAAGTGGCTCTTCGCAGCTGAGAGTGTAGTCGGGTTGGGCGCGTCGGTCGCTGGATAGGGGTCGAGGCCCTCCGAGGATGGAAGTTCTGACACTGCCCATCCTGAGGACCTCGACATGGATCACGCTACC
>NZ_BAAAAF010000023.1:0-24284 GCF_037101285.1 Brevibacterium metallidurans | reverse complement strand
CCGGGCGCTGAGCAACCTTGCGCAGGGTTGCTCAGCGCCCGGAGGGTTGCTGACAGGAGTGCTGCGCTCATCGTGTGTCAGGGGCGGGCGGTATCGTTGTCACCGACATGACTGCTGCAGCTGAGAACACGACCGCCGACTCCCGCGCCGACGACCTCCTCGCAGGCCTCAACCCCCGCCAGCGCGAGGCCGTCGTCCACACGGGCTCGCCCCTGCTCATCGTCGCCGGAGCCGGCTCCGGAAAGACCACGGTGCTCACCCGCCGCATCGCCTACGCCCTGGCCACCGGCCGGGCGCATCCGGGCGAGGTGCTCGCGATCACCTTCACGAACAAGGCGGCGAAGGAGATGGCCGAACGCGTCTCCGCGATCGTCGGTCCCGCCTCCCGGTCGATGTGGGTCTCGACGTTCCACTCCTCGTGCGTGCGCATCCTCCGCCGGGAGGCGAAGACCCTGGGGATGAAGTCGAACTTCACGATCTACGACGCCCAGGACGCCCAGCGCCTCGTCGCCCAGATCCTCAAGGAGCTCGGCCTCGATTCGAAGAAGTACGCTCCCCGGGCGATGCTCCACCGGATCTCGAACCTCAAGAACGAACTGCTCACCGCCGACGACTTCGTCCCCCGCCCCAACAATCCCGCCGACGAGGTGCTCGCCGACGTCTTCCGCCGCTACACCGCGCGGCTGCGGCTGGCCAACGCCTTCGACTTCGACGACCTCATCGCCGAGACCGTCCACCTCTTCGGGGCCTTCCCCGAGGTCGCCGACCACTACCGGCGCCGGTTCCGCCACATCCTCGTCGACGAGTACCAGGACACGAACCCCGCACAGTACGCGCTCATCCGCGCGCTCGCCGGTGACGGGGCGGGCGGGGCGACCGGGGCCGAGCTCACGGTCGTCGGCGACGCCGACCAGTCGATCTACGCCTTCCGGGGGGCGACGGTGCGCAACATCGTCGAGTTCGAACAGGACTTCCCCGCCGCCGAGGTCGTCCTCCTCGAGCAGAACTACCGGTCGACGCAGAACATCCTCGACGCCGCGAACGCGGTGATCGCGAACAACCAGGACCGCAAGGACAAGCGCCTGTGGACCTCCGAGGGCGGCGGGAAGCCGATCGTCGGCTGGGTCGCGGAGAACGAGCAGGCCGAGGCCCGTTTCGTCGTCGACCGCATCGACGAGCTCATCGACGAGGAGAAGTACACGTATGGGGACTTCGCCGTCTTCTACCGCACGAACGCGCAGTCCCGGGCGATCGAGGACGCGCTCGTGCGCTCGGGCATCCCGTACAAGGTCGTCGGCGGCACCCGGTTCTATGAGCGCAAGGAGATCAAGGACGCGCTCGCGTACCTGCGCGTCATCGCCAATCCCGCCGACGACGTCAACCTCCGCCGCATCCTCAACGTGCCCAAACGCTCGATCGGGGATCGCACGGAGGGCATCATCGCCGATTTCGCCGACCGGGAGGGCATCAGCTTCTCCGCCGCCCTCGACCGTCTCGACGAGATCCCGCACCTGCCCGCGCGTGCCCAGTCCGCGGTGAAGAAGTTCGCCGATCTCCTCAAGGACCTCGGCCAGACCGCCGAGGCGGCTCCCGTCTCCCGGGTCATCGAGGCGATCCTCGAGCAGAGCGGCTACCTCGAGTCCCTGCAGAAGAGCACGGACCCGCAGGACGAGTCCCGGGTGGACAACCTCGCCGAGCTCGTCGCCGTCGCCGAGGACTTCGTCGCCACCCGTGCGGCAGTCCCCGCCGAGGCGGGCACCGAGGCGGTCGTCGAGTCGGGGGCGGACGCTGGCTCGCAGTCGGACGCTGGCTCGCAGTCGGACGCTGGCTCGCAGTCGGACGCTGACTCGCAGTCGGACGCTGACTCGGGGGCGGGCGCTGAGTCGGGGTCGGGCGCCGCGGCCGGGTCGGACGCTGCAACCGCCGACGCCGAACCGTCCGAGGCCGAGCCGACGGAGGCCGAGCCGGTGGAAGCAGGCGCGGGCGAGGCGACGATCGATGCGTTCCTCGAACAGGTGGCACTGGCCTCGGACACCGACCAGATCCCCGACGCCGAACTCGGCCAGGTCACCCTCATGACCCTGCACACCGCGAAGGGCCTCGAGTTCCCCGTCGTCTTCCTCACCGGACTCGAGGACGGCGGCTTCCCGCACGCCCGATCGTTCGAGAACCCGAGCGAACTCTCCGAGGAGCGCCGGCTCGCCTACGTCGGTCTCACCCGGGCCAGGCAGCGCCTGCTCGTCACGCGCGCCGAGACGCGCAGCATGTGGGGCCAGCCGCAGTACAACCCGCCGAGTCGCTTCCTCACGGAGATCCCCGAGAACCTCATCGAGTGGGAGAGCACAGGCAGCTTCTCCTCGGCGCTCGGCAGCGGAGGCGGCTTCAGCGGCGGCGGCTACGGCAGCGGTTACGGATCGCGCGCAAGCTTCGGCAGCGGGTCCTCACGCAGCACCGGGTCCTCCCGCGCCTCGCGGTCCTCGAGCTCCTCGTCGGCGGGCTTCCCGAACCGGATCCGACCCAACCGGGAGGTCATCTCGGTGACCGTCGGCGAGAAGGTCTCACACGAGTCCTTCGGCCTCGGCACCGTCACCGAGGTCAACGGCACCGGGGACAAGACCGTCGCCGTCGTCGACTTCGGATCCGCGGGCACGAAGCGCCTCCTGCTCCGCTACGCGCCCGTCGAGAAACTCAGCTGACTCCGGCCGTCGCTCGACTCCGGGCGGCCCGTCGGACTCGGGCGGCCGCGGGACTCGGGCGACCCCCGGAAGGGCGCGTGTGCCCCGGAGACGACGAAGCTCCGAGGTGATCGCTCACCTCGGCGCTCATCCATGCCGGACGCGGCTATGGATCGAAGGTCATTCGTTGCCGATGGCTCCATCGGCACCGTCGCGACCCTGGTTGATCTGGTCTTCGAACTTGCCGCCGGTCAGGTTGTTGGCGGCGTTCGAGGCGCCGTCGAGTCCCTGGTCGCTGAGCTCTTCGCCCTTATCGCTATTCAAGGCGTCCTTGGCTTTGTTGGTCAGGTCATCAAATCCCATGCTGTCTCCTTTCATCGGAAGAGGTCCTCTCGGACCTCCTGACGCAGACCACGATGCCACCTCTGGCGCGCGAGGGAACCGGAGGGCCCGGTTTTCACAGGGACCTCTCAACGTAACGCTCATTCGGCGGACGGTAACTTACCTCACAGTGCAATGACTGCGCAGTGACCCGCACGTGACCCGGCCGCAGCGATTGCGCTGTCCTCCGGTCGGCTTCCCAGAATGTGAGTTCCCCGGAGTGTGAACTCACCGGGACGTGAGCTCACGGGAACTCGAGCCCGCTGCGACCTGGGCTCACCGGGACTGCGGCACGGCGAAGGCGAGGAGGATGAGGAGTCCGGCGAAGATGACGCACGTGAGGATGTCGACGCCGCGGGACCGGTTGACCCAGTACTCGCCCCACGGCGAGGGCATCGCCCGCATGAGCGCGAGCCCCGCGGGAACGGCGGCGAGCACGATCGCCGCGAGCCGGAAGTCGATGAACGCGCAGGCGGCCGCGACGATGATCGCGAGCAGGCATCCCAGCAGCACCCAGTCCTTGGAGTCCGGATGCGAGTAGCGGCGCTTCCAGTAGATCCAGCGCTTGGCGAGCGCCCCTCTCCCCCGCCGGGCATGGCGGGGGGAGGTGCTGGTGCGCTCAGTGGAAGAAATGGCGGCTCCCGGTCAGGTAGAGGGAGACGCCGGCAGCCTCGGCGGCGGCGATGACCTCGTCGTCGCGGATCGATCCGCCCGGCTGGACGACGGCCCTGACTCCGGCGTCGAGGAGGATCTGGAGTCCGTCGGCGAACGGGAAGAATGCGTCGGAGGCGGCGACGGAACCGGCCGCGCGCTCGGCTCCGGCGCGTTCGACGGCGAGCTTCGCGGAGTCGACCCGGTTGACCTGGCCCATGCCCACACCCACCGAGGCTCCGTGCTTGGCGAGCAGGATCGCGTTCGACTTCACGGCCCGGCACGCCTTCCAGGCGAACTCGAGATCGGCGATCACGGCGGCGTCGGCTGCGGGACCGGCCGCCAGCGTCCACACCTCGGGGCTGTCACCCTCGGCCTGGAAGACGTCCCGATCCTGGATGAGGAACCCACCGGTGATCTGCGTGAGCTCCTCGGCCGGGAAGTCGACCTCGCCGAGTTCGATGAGGCGGAGGTTCTTCTTCGCCGAGAGGATCTCGAGCGCGTCGGGCGAGAACGAGGGAGCCGCGAGGCATTCGGTGAAGATCGGCCTGATCGATTCGGCGAGCTCCGCATCGACTTCTCGGTTGACGGCGATGACACCGCCGTAGGCCGAGAGCGGATCGGAGGCGTGCGCGGCACGGTGTGCCTCGGCCGCGGTCTCGCCGACGGCGATGCCGCACGGATTGGCATGCTTGATGATCGCCACGGCCGGCTGGTCGAAGTCGAAGGCGGCGCGGATCGCGGCATCGGTGTCCGTGTAGTTGTTGTACGACATCGGCTTGCCGCCGAGCAGCCTCGCCCCGGCGATGCCGCGGGTGCCGTCGGTGTAGACGGCGGCCGCCTGGTGCGGGTTCTCCCCGTAGCGGAGGTCGGCGAGCTTGACCCCGGTGAGCCCGGCGAAGTCCGGCAGCTCCGTCTCCTGCGGCGCGGCGAGCTCGGCGGCGAACCACGAGGCGACGGCGGTGTCATAGGCGGCGGTGTGGGCGAACGCGCGGGCGGCGAAGGCGCGCCTGGCCGCGAGGTCGAAGCCCTCTCCCGCTGCCGCCTCGATCACGGCCGCATAGTCGTCCGGATCGGTGACGACGGTGACGGTGGGATGGTTCTTCGCCGCAGCCCTGACCATCGAGGGACCGCCGATGTCGATCTGCTCGATGCATTCGTCGAAGCCCGCACCGCTGGCGACGGTGTCCGCGAACGGGTAGAGGTTGACGACGACGAGGTCGAAGGGCTCGATCTCGAGGTCCTCGAGCTGGCCCAGATGCTCGGGTTTGCGGGAGTCGGCGAGGATGCCGGCATGCACGCGCGGGTGGAGGGTCTTGACCCGGCCCTCAAGGGTTTCGGGGAACCCTGTGAGCTCTTCGACCGGGGTGACGTCGACGCCGGCCTCGGCGATCCGGGACGCCGTCGATCCCGTGGAGACGATCTCGACGCCGGCTGCCGAAAGTCCGCGGGCGAGCTCCGTGAGTCCGGTCTTGTCGTAGACGCTGATGAGCGCTCGCCTGATCGCGCGGGTTCCTGTCACTGGTCCTCCTTGAGGGTTCTGGTCGTGATCTGTTCGGTCTGGGCGGGCGGATATCCCGTGACGTGTCGCCCGTCGAGGATGAGGTCGTGGACGGCGAGGAAGCCCAAGAGCCGGACGACCTCCTCGCGTTCCCGCTTCTTGATGCGCTCATGCACACTCGCCTCGGTGTCACCGTCGATGACGGGGACGGGGAACTGCGTGATGATCGGGCCCGTGTCGACGCCGGAGTCGACGAGGTGGATGGTTCCGCCCGTGACCTTGACTCCGTGGGCGAGGGCGTCGCGGACGCCGTGGGAGCCGGGGAAGGACGGCAGCAGGGCCGGGTGGGTGTTGATGATCCGGTCGGGGAAGGCCGCGACGAACTCGGGCCCGAGGATGCGCATGAACCCGGCGGAGACGACCCAGTCGGGGGCGTAGGCGGCGACGGTCTCGCGCAGTCGGATGTTCCACTCGGAGCGGTCGGCGCAGTCGCGGGGGGCGAGGACGAAGTCGGGGATGCCGGCCGTGCGTGCCCTCTCGAGGACCCCGGCCGATTGGGAGTCCGAGCCGATCGCGGCGATCTCAACATCCGCCTCGGCGATGTCGGGACCGGTGAAAGCGTCGATGACGGCCTGGGTGAGAGTACCTGAGCCGGAGGCCAGCAGAACGATGCGCACGGAGACATTCTATCCTCGCCGGGTTCGGGCCACGGACTCGGCACCGGGCTCCGACGGCACCACCGCCGAGGCGTTTGTCAGTCGACTGTGACAAAATGCAACGGTGACGTCACCGAACAGCACCGAAGAGAAGAACGCCCCGACTCCGGAAGAGGAGAGGCAGGCCGCGCCGGCCCGGCACGGACTCATCCTCGTCCTCCTCGTCCTCGCGGCGGTGCTGACGTTCACCTACCCGCTGCCCTTCAAGCTCGCCGCCGCCGGCTTCGCGGTCGCCGCGATCGTCTGGTCGGTCCGCTACATCATCGCCGTCGTGCGAGCCAAGCAGCGGCGCAGCATCTCGCTCGGCATCCTCGGCGGACTGCTCAGCCTCTACCTCATCTTCTCCACACTGTCCTCCGTCGTGCTCTGGCCGATCCAGACGAAGTACGAGGAATGCGTTCGCGACGCGATCACCCAGCAGGCCGAACTCTCGTGTGCCAGCGGCTACGAAGAGGGCCTGAGCGCGTGGTTCAAGCAGATCACCGGCCAGGACCTCAACCTTCCCGGGTCGAACTGAGGCTCGTCGCCCGAGGTCTCCGCGGTGCCGACTCAGCGGTCGTCGTGTGCCGCTAACTCCGACTCGTCGTACTGCATGTGCGAGAGCTTCGTGAGCACGAGGCCGATCGCCGTTCCCAGGCTCAGCCAGGCCGTGACGGCGACCGCTGCGAACACCGGCGACGGTCCGAAGGCCGCGAGCCCCAGCGGTCCGATCGCGCCGTAGGCGAAGAGCGCCACCGTCTCGCAGGCGATGAGGATGAGACCTGCGGCGATGCCGACTCCCGTCCATGAGGCTGCGTACACCCGACCGGCATGCGTGCGTCCGATCACGACGCAACCGAGACCGAGGACGACGAGAAGCACCGGTGCCGCCGTCGTCCACACGGGGTAGTCGCCGGTGAGCAGCTGCAGGACGGGAACGTCGGGAACCGGCCCGGTGACCGCGACGAACGCCGAGGACAGGCCCCCGGCACCGATGCTCACACCGGAGCCCGCGACCCACGAGAGCGCACCGAAGAGCGCACCGGGAGCGAAGAGCAGCTGCACGACGATGAGCCCGATGCCCGCGGACAACGGTGAGCTGTAGGACTCCATGGACTCCGTGAGGTCGCTCCAGCGCAGTGCCAGGCCGACGCCGATGACGACGACCGCGAGCGCGAGGGCGCCGAAGAGCAGGCGCTTGGCCAGGGCACGCGCGGCCTCCCAGACCTCGGCGTCGAGCGCACCCAGCCAGGGAACGTCGACGACGCCGCGGGCGCGGACATAGCCGAAGGCGAAGGCCGTGCCGAGCAGGGCGACGAGGCGCAGCACCCCGAACGGATCGACGACGGCCGTGCCGACGATGAGCGCCAGGGCGATGAGCGGCCCCGCATAGCCCAGCGCGAAGCCGGTCAGCGCCATCGTGCAGGTGGCCCACCAGGGAGTCTCCTCCCCCGACGAGGTGGGGTGCGGTTCGGCGTCCGAGAGCTCCGAGACGATCCGGGTCGCTCCGGAGGAGACCAGGAGCCACACGCCCACGGTGACGAGGCTCGGGGCGAGAGAGAACTCGAATCCGATCGTCGTCACGCTCAGTCCGTGGACGAGCGCCCACAGCGCGAACGCCCACTCGGGGATGATCGAGTAGTCGAGCTGGGCACCGAGGCCGACGATCCAGAAGACGGTCGCTGCGACGAACGCCGAGGGGACGACGATGAGGTCGAGGCGGAAGGCTTCGACCAGGCCCACGAGGACGGGATGGCGGGTGGCGCTCTGAGGTGGAGAAGTGTGCATCGCTTCCATTTTCGCTGACGACAAGCGCACATTGCGGTATTGACCGCGCGAAACTCATGTCTGGGACGTACAATTGCGCCAGGACGCGCGTGTCGGAAGTTAAGGAAGCAGCCAGCGATGAGCAATGGGAACGACGAACAGAATGTTCCGCCCCCACCGAACGATCCTCCGAACCGATCGGGCAGCGGCGAGAGCGCTGCCGACGGCAACGGGGTGAGCGATTCCGGTTCCGGACCGGAGCGCAGCACGAACGGCGACGAGACCGTCGCAATGCCCAGCCCGTTCTCCTCCGACCGCGGCGAGGACGGACCGTCACAGTCCGACGGCGCCCCCGAGCCGAACGGCGCAGCCCAGGGCGGCGAACGCTCCTTCGGCAGCGACGCCCCTCCCTTCTCCGCCCCCGGTTCCGCGCAGTCACAGGCGCAGAACCAGTCGCAGGCGCAGAACCAGCCCCCGGCATCCGGTGGCGCTCCCGGCCAGGGACCCCAGTCGGCCCCGCAGTTCGGCGGCCCGCAGCAGGGTGGACCCCAGCAGAACGAGCCGCAGCAGAATGGCCCGCAGTACGGGCCACCGCAGGGCGGCCCCCAGCAGGGCGGTGCCCAGCAGAGCGGACCGCAGTACGGCGGCGACCAGTTCGGCGCGCCCCAGTACCCGGGTGAGCAGGCCACGAGCCGCTACCCGGCCGTGCCCGAGCAGAACGGGCCGCAGCAGAACGGCCCGTACCAGAACCAGTCCGGCCCCTACCAGGGACAGCACGACCCGTACCAGTCCGGACCGCAGCAGACCGGTTCGGGTCCGCGCACCGGCTCGGGTCCCGGCTCGTCCCAGGCGATTCCGCAGCCGGCACCGGCCCCCGGATTCGCCGGCGGAGCGGCCACGGCCACCCGCGCGGAGTCCCGGGCACCGAAGAAGAAGGGCAAGCTCCCTCTCTTCATCGCCCTCGGCTCCGTGGTCCTAGTCCTCGTCCTCGTGCTTGTCGGCGTCCTCGTCGTCAACTCGGTGAACAAGAACAACTACGGACCGGACAAGGTCGCCGAGGACTACGTCGCGGCCCTGAACAAGGGCGACTTCGCCGCGGCGGAGAAGATCGCCTCCTCACCGCGGCCCGAGGGCACGAACCTCGACCTGCTCTCGACGAACTTCACCAAAGCCTCGGCGGCGAAGATCGAGAACGCGAAGGTCGAGTCCTCCAGCGTCGACGGTGACAACGGCAAGGTCACCGTCACCTACCAGCTCGACGGCGCGACCTACAACGTCGATCTCACGGCGAAGAAGGACGGCAAGCAGAACCTCTTCTTCGACAAGTGGTCGCTGGCCGGGCCCGCGCTCCACGTCATCTCCCTCGACGTTCCCGCCGCCGACGGTCTGACGATCAACGGCACGGACTACCAGGCGCAGGCAGGGACGACGGCATTCGCGGTCTACCCGGGCAACTACGAGTTCTCGATCCCCGCGAGCAAGTGGGTCTCGGAGGCCTCGGATACGGCTGCGGCGAACTTCCCGCAGGCGTACGCCCCCGGTGACCAGCCGACCGGCGATCAGGTCGCACCGCTCTCGCTCAACCTCGATCTCGCCCCCACTCCGGACTTCGAGAAGGAGGTCCAGAAGCAGGTCGATGCGGAGCTGAAGAAGTGCTTCGACAACAAGGACATCAAGCCCAAGTGCAAGTTCATCAAGTTCGATCCCACGCAGATCCCGGTCGGCGGCACGGACAAGAAGCTCGACGAACTCGCGAAGAAGAACACCGCGAAGTGGACCCTCAAGGAGTCGCCGAAGGTCAAGGCGTCGTTCGGCACCGGTGACCCCGGCACCGGATCGTTCTTCACCGAGAAGAACGGCAGCTTCGACTTCAGCGTCGAGGGCAAGCAGCGCGGATCCTCGTACTTCTCCAACGGGAACCCGCTGTCGGTCTCCGGCAGTGTGAAGATCGAAGGCGACAAGCTCACGGTCGAGTTCTTCGACTTCTGACCTCGCACCGCACCGATCGCCGGGACTCCGCACGGAGTCCCGGCGATCGGCGTTTCAGCCGAGATCGAAGCGCTGCGGCGCCGGCACCGCCGCGGCCGCCTCGAACCAGCGGCCTGCGGCCATGACGACGCCGTCGGCGAAGCGCCTCCCGGCGATCTGCACCCCGATCGTGCGTCCGTCGTCCGTGAAGCCCGCGTGCACGGAGGCGGCAGGCTGTTCGGACATGTTGAAGGGCATCGTGAAGCCGATGTGGCCCATGGGCTGCGAGACGTCCGGGTAGGGCATCGGCTGTTCGGCGGGGAACGCGGCATCCGGCGCCACCGGGGAGAGCACGAGGTCGAGGTCCGCCGTCGCCGCCACGGTGCGCCGCCGGATCTCCTGCACACTGTGGTAGCAGTCCATGAGCCTCGTCCCCGTCACATCGGCCCCGCCCTGCGCCCACGCCCGGATGTAGGGCAGGATGAGCGCCTGCTCGGCGATCGGGAGGCCCCGGAGGTCGTTCCACGACCGGACCCGCCAGAACAGGTCCATGTCCGCCAGCAGCGCGTCGTCGATGAATGGGTCGATCGGCACGATCTCGGCACCGGCGGCACGGAACCGCTCGGCCGCCTCGGCGACGACCGCCAGGGTCTCCGGTGACGCCGGCACGCCGCAGCCGGCGTCGAGGTGGAGTCCGATGCGCAGACCGGCGGGGTCGAAGTCGGCACCCGCCTCGTCCCGGGGGTCGTCGACGGCGAGCGCCGGCAGTCGGGTCCAGTCGCGGTCATCGGGTGCCGAGATCACGCTCATCGCCAGGGCGACGTCGGCCATGGTGCGGGCGAGCGGCCCCGCACAGCGGCCCATGTACGGGGCATCGAGGGGCACCCGGCCGAAGCTCGGTTTGAGTCCGGCGAGCCCGAGCCACGTGCACGGCAGGCGGATCGACCCGCCGATGTCGGAGCCGATGTGGATGGGTCCGTAGCCCGCGGCCGCCGCGGCCCCGGCTCCCGCACTCGACCCGCCCGTGGTCAGGGTCGGGTCGAGCGGGGACCGGGTGATGCCGTGGAGGGAGGAGACTCCGGAGGACAGCATCCCCCAGTCCGGCATCGTCGTCGACCCGACGATGATCGCCCCGGCTTCTTCGAGACGCTGGGTGATCGGGGCGTCGTGGTCGGCCACGGGCATCTCGACCCACGCATGGCCCGAGGGCATCGGCACTCCCCTGCGGGCGATGTTCTCCTTGATCGTCACCGGCACCCCGTCGAGCCCGCCGCGCTGCCGGCCGGTCTCCCAGCGGCGGGCCGCCGCCTCGGCGGCCGTGGTCGAGCGCGCGTCGTCGCGGTGGTGGAGGGCGTTGACGACCGGTTCGCAGGCATCCATGCGCGCGTGCACGTCGGCGAGCACCTCGAGCGGCGTGAACGTCCCCGCGGCGAATCCGGCGCTCATCGCTGCGGCGCTGAGGTCGGCCAGGGTCGTGCCAGGCTCCGTCGTCGTCATCTCATCCTCCCGATGGTTCCCGGGCCTCACCCGGTCGCAAGCGCGGCGGCGAGGTTGGGGGTCGCCGCGATGAGGCTCTTCGTATACTCCTCGCGCGGTTGGTCGTAGACCGCCTCCGTCTCTCCCGCCTCGACGATGCGTCCGTCCTTCATGACGATGACCTCGGAGCACAGGTGCCTGACGACGCCGAGGTCGTGGGAGACGAAGAGCAGGGTGAGCGCGTAGTCGTCGACCAAGTCGGTGAGCAGGTTGAGCACCTGGGCACGGACGGAGACGTCGAGCGCGGAGACCGGTTCGTCGGCGACGAGGATCTGCGGCCGGGTGATGAGCGCCCGGGCGATCGAGATCCGCTGCCGCTGCCCACCGGAGAACTGGTGAGGGTAGCGGCGCATCGACGCGGGGTCGAGGTCGACGGCGTCGAGCATCGCCTCGACCTCGCTCAGGCGGGCCTCACGTCCCACGCCCTTGGCGACGAGGGGCTCCGCGACGATGTCTTCGACCCGCATCCGCGGGTCGAGGGAGGCGAAGGGGTCCTGGAAGACGATCTGGAGGTTCTCGCGCAGTCGCCGCAGGCCCGCGGCGGACGCGGATTCGACGGCGATGTCGCCGACCCGCACATGCCCGGCGCTCGGCTGGTCGAGGCCGGAGAGGATGTTCAGCAGCGTCGACTTCCCCGAGCCGGACTCCCCGACGATGCCCAGGCGCTGACCGCGCCGCACCGTGAAGCTCACCTCGTCGAGGGCCTGCACCGGCGCTTTGCGGCGCAGCACCAGTCCCCCGGGACGGTAGATCTTCGACACTCCCGCCACCTCGATGAGCGGAGGTGCGCCCGGTGGGTCCTCCCCCGCCGAGGCGGTCGTGTCCTCGTTGGTCAGCCCGGTCCCCGCCGAGGCGGTGCTGCGAGGGCGGGTCACCGCCGGCTCGCCCTCGCCGGGTCCCGAGTAGTCCCCCGCGGTGCGCAGGGTGAACAGCTTCCCGTCCGCATCGGTGGCCGCGAGGTCCGAGGAGGCGAGGAGTCCACGGGTGTAGGGGTTCTGCGGGGCGGTGAAGATCGCCTCGACGTCCCCGGTCTCGACGATGCGCCCCTGGTACATGACGATGACGCGTTCGCACATGCCGGCGACGACGGCGAGGTCGTGGGTGATGAAGAGCAGGCCCGCGTCGACGGCATTGACACGTTCGGAGATGAGGTCGAGCATCTGCTTCTGGACGGTGACGTCGAGCGCGGTCGTCGGTTCGTCGCAGATGAGCAGGCGCGGCGTGTTCGCCAGGGCGATCGCGAGCATGACGCGCTGCCTCTGCCCGCCGGAGAGCTGGTGCGGGTAGGCGAACCGAGCGCTGTCGGGATCGGGCATGCGCACGCTGACGAGGAGCTCCCGGACCCGGGCCGGGATCGCAGCGCGGGGGACGCTGCCGTGGAGGCGGAGCACTTCGGCGATCTGATCGCCCACCCGCATGAGCGGGTTGAGGGCGCTCATCGGCTCCTGGAAGACCATCGAGACGAGGTCCGAGCGCATCCGGGCGAGCCGCTTCTCCTTCGCCGTGAGCACGTTGCCGGCGAAGCCTGCGACCGTCACCGTCCCGCTCGCGTGCAGCTCTTCGGGGAGGAGACCCATGATCGAGGCCGCGGTCAGCGACTTGCCGGACCCGGATTCGCCGATGAGCCCGACCCGCTCCCCCGCACGGATGGAAAGGGACACGGAGTCGAGGACGGGGGTCGGCGACCCGGCCGGGGTGATCGTGAGGTCGGTGACGTCGACGAGCGTCTCGGCCATCTCAGCGCACCTCCATCTTCGGGTCGAAGCGGTCGCGGAGTCCGTCGCCGAGGAGGTTGAACCCGAGGACGGCGAGCGCGATGAACAGCCCCGGCCACAGGGCCAGCTCGGGCTGGCTGGCGAGGAACTGCTGGGACTCCTGGAGCATCCGCCCCCATGAGGGCACCGGGGCCTGCGTGCCGAGGCCGAGGAAGGACAGTCCCGCCTCGGCGAGGACGGAGAGGGCGAACGTCACCGAAGCCTGGACGATGACCATGCCGGCGATGTTCGGCAGCACATGGACGACCGCGATCGCGGCGGCACTGCGGTTGGCCGCCCGGGCGGCGCGGACGTATTCGGAGCCGAGCACCTGCATCGTCCCCGAGCGGGCGACCCGCGCGAACCCGGGGATCGAGGCGATGCCGACGGCGAGCATCGCCGGTCCCGTGCCCGGCTGGGTGACGGCGGCGAAGATGATCGCCAGGAGCAGCGCGGGGAAGGCGAGGAGGATGTCGTTGGCGCGCATGATGAGCGCACTCAGCCACATGCCCCACCGGTACTGGGCGAAGACCGCGGCGAGGATGCCGATCGGGGTGCCGATGAGCAGGGCGATGCCGACGGCGACGAGGCCGACCATGAGGGTGATCCTCGCCCCGTACATGATCCACGTCAGGGTGTCCCGGCCGAACTGGTCGGTGCCGAAGGGATGGTCGGGGCTGCCCGAGAGCAGGCGCTGCGTCGGGTCGATCGCGGCCGGATCGTACGGGGTCCAGACGAAGGAGACCACGGCGAGGAGGACGACGAGTGAGACGAGGACGGCGCCGATGACCATCGGCGCCCCGATCCGCCGTCGCGACCGGGCGCGGGTGCGCGGCGCGCTCATGCCGCGCTCCGCAGTCTGGGGTCGATGACCGGGTAGAGGAGGTCGACTGTGAAGTTGATGATGAGCACGAGCACGATGAGGACCATGACGATGCCCTGGACGGCGACGAGGTCGCGGTTGGACACGGCGCGGACGAGTTCGGAGCCGATGCCGGGGATGACGAAGATCTGCTCGATGACCACGGCGCCGACGAGCAGGGTCGCCAACTGGACTCCGGCGACCGTGATGACGGGGATCGCGGCGTTGCGCAGTCCGTGCCGGAAGAGAGCCCGCGAGCGGGTCAGCCCTTTCGCACGGGCGGTGCGGATGAAGTCCTCACGCATGACGTCGAGCACGGCCGACCGCACGTAGCGGGTGAGGATCGCCGCCTGGACGAGGGCGAGGGAGACGACGGGCAGCACGAGTCGGGCGAGGAACCCTCCGAACCCCTCGATCGGTGCCATCCACCCCTGCGAGGGGAACCAGCCCAGGGTGAGCGAGAAGACCATGACGAGGAGGATCGCTGCGAGGAAGTTCGGCACCGCGATCCCGACCTGGCTGAGCGCGGAGATCGTCGACCCCACCCAGGTGCGCTGTTCGAGGGCGGCGACGGTGCCCAAGGGCACGGCGATGAGCACGGCGAGGATGATCGATGCGATGACGAGGATGAGGGTGACCTGGACGCTGTCGACGATGACCGGGGTGATCGGGGCGCCCGTGACATACGAGGTCCCGAAGTCCCCGCGCAGCATCCCGCCCAGCCAGTCGAGGTAGCGCACGAGCGGAGGCTGGTCGAGACCGTACTGGGCTTCGAGTGCGGCCACGGCCTCCGGGGTGGCGTTCGTGCCCAAAGCCACCTGCGCGGCATTGCCGGGCAGGACGCTCATGAGCGCGAACACCGCCACCGAGGCGACGAGGAGGGAGAGCAGGAACTGGACGAGCCGACCGAGGATGTAGGCGATCATGGTCGGCGCAGGTCAGTTCCAGCTGAGGTCGGCGATGCGGAAGGCATCCGAGACGCGGTTGGCGGGGATGCCAGCGATGTCGGCCTTCGCGACGACGAGGTTGGGGAAGAGGAAGAGGAAGTCCGCGGCGGCGTCCTCGGTGATCGTCCGGGCGATGTCCTTCATCCCGGAGATGTACTCCTCCTCCGTACCCGTGTCGGCCTTCTCCGCGAGCGCCTTGATCTTCTCATCGTCGTAGCCGGTGTAGTAATCCGAGGAGAAGACCGTGAGCAGATCCCGGGGTTCGGCGTGGTTGATCACCGACATGTCGTATTCGTGCTTCGTGAACGTCTTGTCGAGCCACACCGCGGGGAACTCCTGCGTCTCGATCTTCGCCTTGAGTCCCACTTCGTTCAGCTGCGAGGACACGATCTCGGAGATCGCCTTGGCGTACGGGAGGTTGGGGACGGTGAAGGCGAACTCCTTCCCCTCGAGTCCCGCCTCCTTCACAAGGTCCTTCGCCTTCTGCGGGTCGTACGGCCACACCCCGGTGAGGTCCTCGTAATAGGGATCGGTCGGGGGAACCATCGAGCCGATGAGCTCTCCGTAGCCGGCCCACGCGGTGTCGAGCACGGCCTTGCGGTCGATCGCGTACATCACCGCTTCGCGGGCCCGCTTGTCGGTGAAGATCCCCTCGGCATTGTTCATCGACAGCACGACCTCGCCGTTCGTCGTGCCCGAGATGATCTGGTAATCAGCGCTCTGGAAGTCCCCGGCGAGTTCCGGGGCCTGGAGGTTCGAGACGATGTCGATCTCTCCGGACTTCAGCGCATTGGCGGCCGACACCGCGTCCTTGAAGTACTTGAACTCGACGTTCTTCACCGCCGGCGCCTCACCCCAGTAGTCGCCCCTGGCGGCGAAGTCGATCGACTGTCCGCGGGTGAACTTCTCGATCGTGTACGGTCCGGTGCCGATCGCCTGATTCGCGAGATCCCCGGTGCCTTCGGTGTCGAAGACCGCGCCGACGAGGGTGGTGAGGTTGAACAGCCACTGGTTCGAGGGCTTGGCCAGGGTGATCTCGACGGTCTTCTCGTCGGGGGTCGCGATCGAGTCGACGACGTCCATCTTCGCCTTGAGCGCGTTCTTCCAGTCGCTCTTGACCCGCTCGTAGGAGAATTTCACGTCCTCACTCGTCAGGTCGGCCCCGTTGGAGAACTTCACGCCGTCACGGAGGGTGAAGGTGTAGGTCTTCCGGTCCTGCGAGACCGTCCAGTCCTCGGCGAGCGCCGGCTGGACCTTGCCTGATTCGTCGAGCCGGACGAGGGACTCGTACACGTTCTCCATGAGCGCCTCGGGGATGGCCACTCCCGAGGTCGAGGTGAAGTCGAGGTTGACGGGTTCGGCGGTGAATGCGATCGCCATCGAGTCCTTCTGCTCATCGTCTCCGGGCGACGAGGCGCCGGCCGAGCAGGCGGAGAGGACAAGGGCAAGGGCCGCTGCTGCTGCGCCCAGAAGGGCGGTGCGCGGAATCGTCATGGTTCACCTCGTAGTTCGTCAACGCCCATCGGCTCGCTCAGTCTAACCGAGAAGACCCTGTGAAGATGTGTCCATGATCACATCGTGAGCCGCTGACCGGGAACGGTGTCGCCGAGGCGGCAAGGGGCGCTCAGAGTCCCGTCTGCTCGGCGAGGATGGCGGCAAGGCCGTCGAAGGCGATCCGCCGATGCGAGCGGGCGTTCTTCTCCTCGGGCGTCATCTGCGCCGCGCTCTTCGTCGACCCTGCGGGAACGAAGATCGGGTCGTAGCCGAAGCCGCCCTCACCGGCCGGGGCGGCGGCGAGGTGTCCGGGCATCGCCCCTTCGGCGACGAACTCGCGGCCGTCGGGGGTCACCGCGGCAGCCGCGCAGCGGAACTGCGCACCGCGGTGCTCCTCGGCGATGTCGCCGAGCTGCGCGAGGAGGAGTTCGAGGTTGGCCCGGTCGTCGCCATGGCGCCCGGCCCAGCGGGCGGAGAAGATCCCGGGAGCCCCGCCGAGCACGTCGACGGCGATCCCGGAGTCGTCGGCGATCGCGGTCAGGCCGGTGGCCACGGCGGCGGCGCGCGCTTTGATGAGCGCGTTCTCGGCGAACGTCACCCCGGTCTCGGGGACGTCGGCGAGTCCCGCCTCGGCGGCGGTGCGGATCTCGGTGTCCTCACCGAGGACGGGAAGGAGGATCTGGAGGAGCTCGCGCTTCTTCTTCTCGTTGCGGGTGGCGAGGACGAACGTCGTCATCGGGCCAGGACTTCGGCCTGGAGTGCGGTGAGGTCGGTGCAGCCCTTCGCGGCGAGGTCGAGCAGGGCCGAGAGCTCGTCGCGGTCGAAGGGGGCGCCTTCGGCGGTGCCCTGGACTTCGATGAACTTGCCCGACCCGGTCATGACGACGTTCATGTCGGTCTCGGCGCGGGAGTCCTCGACGTAGGGCAGGTCGAGGAGGGGCTGGCCGTCGATGATGCCGACGCTGATCGCGGCGACGGAGTCGGTCAGGGGCTTGTTGGCGGCGGGGATGATCCCCGATGAGCGGCCCTTGTCGATGGCGTCGGCCATGGCGACGTAGGCGCCTGTGATCGACGCGGTGCGGGTTCCGCCGTCGGCCTGGAGGACATCGCAGTCGAGGACGAGGGTGTTCTCGCCGAGCTTCGTCATGTCGATGACGGCCCGCAGGCTGCGTCCGATGAGGCGGGAGATCTCGTGGGTGCGTCCACCGAGCTTGCCCTTGACGGATTCGCGGGTGCTGCGGGAGTCCGTGGCGCGCGGGAGCATCGCGTACTCGGCGGTCACCCAGCCGCGGCCTTGGCCCTTGAGCCAGCGCGGCACCCCTTCGGTCAGGGAGGCGGCGCAGAGCACACGCGTGTTGCCGAACTCGATGAGCGCCGACCCCTCGGCCGTCGTGATCCAGTTGCGGGTGATCCGCACATCGCGGAGCTCATCCGCTGCTCGTCCGTCTGCGCGTGCCATGCTCGCCCTTCCTGTCGGTGTCGTCTCCCCGGTGGCGCTCACACGCTCCACCAGGCTTCGGGTTTGGCCAGTTCGATGGGTCCGCGGTACTCTCCTGCGGCTTCCCCGCGCACGATCGTGCAGTCGGTCCACACCGGGATGTGGGTGAGCACGAGGGAGCGGACGTCGGCGTTCGTCGCCACGCGGCCGGCGCGGCGTCCGGTGAGGTGGACGCCGCGGGATGAGTCCCTGCCCTCCTGGAAGGCGGCTTCGCAG
Source organism: Brevibacterium metallidurans (assembly GCF_037101285.1). Lineage (NCBI taxonomy): Bacteria > Bacillati > Actinomycetota > Actinomycetes > Micrococcales > Brevibacteriaceae > Brevibacterium > Brevibacterium metallidurans. The sequence continues at coordinate 6,340 of NZ_BAAAAF010000023.1, read as the reverse complement.
AGGAAGAGGTCGGCGTCGCGGGCGGCCTCGACGAGGTTCTCGCACTCGTCGGTGTCGCCGGAGTAGACGATGACGGATCCTTTTGCGTCGGTGATCCGCACCGCGTAGGTCTCCACGGGGTGGTCGACGAGGAAGGCCTCGAGGGTGAGCGAGCCCACCTGCCAGACCAGGCGATGGTCGAGGTCGACGAACTCGAAGGCCCGGGAGAAGTCCGTGTCCTCACAGCCTCCGGCCGTCGGGGACTTCCCCGGATCGGTGTGGTAGGCCCGGGTCAGGCGCTCCTGGGCGCCTGCGGGGGCGTAGACGGCGGTGCGGGTGCGGATCGTGCCGGTGTCGGTGACGTCGCCGGAGAAGAAGCGCGGATCGTAGCTGTGGCGCACGTAGAAGCCGAGCATGTCCATGCAGTGGTCGGGGTGGAGGTGGCTGAGCACGACCGCGGAGATCGAGTCGAGGTCGATCGCCCGCTGCAGAGGGGTCAGCGCCCCGGAGCCGAGGTCGAGGACGACGCGGGTCGGCTTCTCCTCCTCGGTCTCGACGAGGTAGCAGCTGGCTGAGGAGCCGGGTCCGGGGAAGGATCCGGCGGTGCCCAAGGCGGTGAGTTTCATTCGTCGTCATCCCCCTGCATCTCGGAGAGCAGGGTCATCGTCAGTCGGTCCTGAATCCAGGTCAGGAAGTCGTACAGGGTCAGGGTGAGCTCTTCGGACTCGTCGAGGTCGCCGCGGTGGGCGTACTTGTCCTCCTGCGCCTCCTCGGTGTCGATGCCCAGGCGCACGGCGAGGACGAGCCGGAGATCGTTGAGTCCCTTCATCCACGCGAGCACTTCGTCTCGGCTCAGCGTGATCGCCGCGCCTCGCCGGAGTCCCGCGACGATGATGCGCACATTGTGGGCCTTCGCCTGGGCGAGGTCGAACTCGGTGAGGCGGCGGAACTCGGCCGAGCGCTCCTCGTCGAGGGGATCGACGTCGGGGAAGAGTCGCAGCAGCGCCGGGTCCTCGGGGCGGGGACGGTCGACGAGCCCGAGACGGGCCTCCCAGTTCTCCGAGTCGGGTCGCCCTTCGGCGTCCTCGTCCTCGGCGAGCAGGGCTGCAAGGTCGGTGAAGACGGTGAGCATGAGGGAGCGTTCGTTGTCCTCGAGTCTGAGGACGACGTCGTCCCCACGAGCGTCGATGGCTGCCATGCGTCAGTCGGATCCTGATTCGGGTTGGCACGCGGCCCACAGGCCGAATTCGTGCATCGCCTGGGTGTCGCGCTCCATCTCCTCGCGACCGCCGGTGGCGACGACGGAGCGGCCCTTCTCGTGGACTTCGAGCATGAGCGTGTGGGCCTTCTCCGCCGAATAGCCGAAGTAGGACTGGAAGACGTAGCTGACATAGCTCATGAGATTGACCGGGTCGTTGAAGACCACGGTCTTCCATGGCCGCGCCTGATCCAGGGCGGTCCGGACGCCGACGTCCGGCTCCAGAACAGGGGTCGTTGGATTGCTCACGTTTCCACAATACGGCAGATCCGTGATGCTGTCGTGACGTAGGATCACGCCTATGAGTGATCTCACACGCATCGATTCCACTGCGTTCTTCACCGATCAGTACGAGCTGACCATGGTGCAGGCCGCCTTGAGGTCCGGGGCCGCTCACCGGCCCAGCCTCTTCGAGGTCTTCGGACGCAGCCTGCCGGCGGGCCGCCGCTACGGGGTCGTCGCTGGCACGGGCCGGATCCTCGAGATGCTCTCGGACTTCCGCTTCGACGACGAGGAGCTCTCGTTCCTCAGCCGGGAGCGCATCGTCGACGCGCATACGATCGACTGGCTGGCGAACTACCGGTTCCGGGGCACGATCCGCGGCTATGCCGAAGGCGAGATCTACTTCCCCGGCTCTCCCCTGCTCACGATCGAGTCGAGCTTCGCCGAGGGCGTCATCCTGGAGACCCTCATCCTCTCCGCTCTCAACTACGACTGCGCGGTCGCCTCGGCGGCCTCCCGCATGGCGCAGGCGGCCGGGGACCGGCCGTGCGCGGAGATGGGCGGGCGGCGGACCAACGAGCATGCGGCGGTCGCGGCCGCCCGGGCCGCGGTCATCGGCGGCTTCGCGTCGACGTCGAACCTCGCAGCCGGTCTGCGCTACGGGCTGCCGACGATCGGCACCTCCGCGCACTCGTTCACCCTCCTCCACGACTCCGAGCGGGAGGCCTTCGCCGCCCAGCTCGAGTCGCTGGGCACGGACACGACCCTGCTGCTCGACACCTACGATGTCGAGGAGGCTCTGAAGACGGCGATCGAGCTCGCCGGCCCCCGCCTCGGCGGGGTGCGCATCGATTCGGGCGACCTCATCGAGCAGGCGAGCGAGGTCCGGGCGGGACTCGACCGCCTCGGGGCGAAGGACACGACGATCACGGTGACCAGCGACCTCGACGAGTACGCGATCGCCGCACTCGCCGCCTCCCCCGTCGACGCCTACGGCGTGGGCACCCGCGTCGTCACCGGCTCGGGTGCTCCGGCGGCGGGACTCGTCTACAAGCTCGTGGCCCGCGCGGACGAATCGGGCACGTGGACGGCGGTGGCGAAGAACTCCACCGGCAAACCCTCACGCGGCGGTCATAAGGAGGCGAGGCGGCTCATCGACGGGGCGATCGCCGTCGAGGAGGCCGTGGGCATCCCCGACCTGCCCGATGACCTCGACGACGGTCGTCGGCTCTCGGTCGACCTCGTCGTCGGCGGGGAGATCGACCGCTCGTTCACGGGTGCCGGCGGTGTGAAGAAGGCCTGCGCCCGGCATGACGAGTCGTTGGCGGAGCTGCCGCGGTCGGCGCGCCGCCTGCAGGACGGGGAGCCGGCGATCCCCACGGTGTTCTACACGAACTGAGCCGCGTTCGGCTCGAGCCGCGGTCGGCTCGAACCCAGCCCGGCTCACTTCTGGCCGACGAACCAGCCCTGGAGGCGCTTGATCCGGGCTTGGATCTGCTCCCGGGTGGCCTGGGCGACGGCCGGGCCCCCGCACGCCTTGCGGAGTTCGACGTGGACGGTCTTGTGCGGTTTGCCCGTGCGCCGCGACCATGCGCCGACGAGGCTCTGGAGCTGGTTGCGCTCCTCCTTCATCGCCCGGTGCTCGAGTTCGCTCGTGTGCGTCTCGGGCGCCGGTGGGGCGGCGGCGGTCTTGCGCTGGGCCTGCCTGGCCTGCTGGGTGCGCAGGAGTTCGTGGACCTGGTCGGGTTCGAGGAGGCCGGGGATGCCGATGAAGTCGAGTTCGTCCTCCGAGCCGATCGCCCCGCCGGTGCCGAATTCGCCGCCGTCGAAGAGGACCCGGTCGAAGAGCGCTTCCGCGCCGAGGGCCTCGAAGGATCCGAGCTGATCGGAGGCGCCCTCGTTCCGGTTGGCCGCTTCGAGCGCCTGGTCGTCGAAGACGACGACGTCGTTCTCGTCCTCGGTCTTCGGCCGGTCGAGGGCGTGGTCGCGTTCGACCTCCATCGTGTTGGCCAGGGCGAGGAGGATCGGGACGGAGGGCAGGAACACCGAGGCCGTCTCTCCGCGTTTGCGGGCGCGCACGAAGCGTCCGATGGCCTGGGCGAAGAAGAGCGGGGTCGAGGACGAGGTCGCGTAGACCCCGACGCACAGGCGGGGGACGTCGACGCCTTCGGAGACCATGCGCACCGCGACCATCCAGCGGTCCGTCGAGTTCTGGAACTCCTCGATGCGCGCCGAGGCGCCGGCTTCGTCGGAGAGGACGACCGTGGGCCGCTCCCCCGTGATCTCACGCAGCACCTTCGCATACGCGCGGGCGGCGTCCTGGTCGGTGGCGATGACGAGGCCGCCGGCGTCGGGCACGGTGCGGCGCACCTCGGTGAGCCGGATGTCTGCGGCCTTGAGCACGGCGGGGATCCAGTCGCCGGCAGGGTCGAGGGCGGTGCGCCAGGCCTGGGAGTTGATGTCCTTCGTCGTCTCCTCACCGAGGACGTGGGACATCTCGTCGCCGGCCTTCGTCCGCCATGACATGGCGCCGGCGTAGGCGAGGAAGAGGACCGGGCGGACCACGAAGTCCTTGAGGGCGCGGCCGTAGCCGTACGAGTAGTCGGCCACCGAGGTGCGGATGCCCTCGTCGTCGGGAGCGTAGGTGACGAACGGGATCGGCGAGGTGTCGGACCGGAACGGGGTGCCCGTCAGCGAGAGCCTTCGCACCGCGGGTCCGAAGGCCTCACGGACGGCGTCGCCCCACGAGAGCGCATCGCCGGCGTGGTGGACCTCGTCGAGGATGACGAGGGTGCGGCCGGCGGCCGTGCGGTTGTGGTGGAGGACGGGCTTCGCGGCGACCTGGGCATAGGTGAGCGCCACACCGTGGTAGCCGGGAGCATGCTTGCCCTGGGAGTTCCTGAAGTGGGGGTCGAGCTTGATGCCGACGCGGGCCGCGGAGTCCGCCCACTGCACCTTGAGGTGTTCGGTGGGGGCGACGACGGTGACGCGGTTGACGACGCGCTGGGCGAGCAGTTCGGCGGCCAGGCGCAGAGCGAACGTGGTCTTGCCGGCGCCCGGGGTCGCGACTGCGAGGAAGTCCTTCGGCTGGTCGCGGAAGTAGAGTTCGAGGGCCTCGGCCTGCCAGGCGCGCAGCTTGCCGGCCGTTCCCCACGCGGCGCGCTCGGGGAAGGCCGGTGAGAGCTGTTCGGCGGCGGAGGTCCCGGGGAGACGTTCCGCAGCCATCTACTCCTTGGGTCCTTCAGGCATCGATTCGAAGATCTCTTTGCACTTCGGGCACACGGGGAAGCGCTCGGGGTCGCGGGTGGGGACCCACACCTTTCCGCACAGGGCGATGAGCGGCGTCCCGGTGACCATGGATTCCATGATCTTGTCCTTGGGCGCGTAGTGGCTGAAGCGCTCGTGGTCGCCCGGTTCGACGAGCTGCTCGGTCGCTTCGCGCTCGATCGTGGCTGAACCGCCTGATGATGGATAGGTCATGGCTCCATTGTAGTTCCCTAGAATGGGAACCATGGATCGGTCCCACGAGTATTCGCTCACAGAGCGCTACCGCGAGCTCAGCGACGACATCGCTGCGGCCGTCGCCGTGGTCTCGGCGAGGCGGGGCACCACGGCGCACGCGATCACGGTCGATTCGTTCCTCGACGTCTCCTATGATCCGCCGACGATGGCGGTGAGCATCTATTCGGGGTCGCGGATGATGGAGACACTGGAGATGAGCGAGCACTTCGCGATCTCCGTGCTCGCCTCCGAGCAGCGGGATCTCTCCGAGCGCCTCGGTGCGACCGGGCAGCCTCTCTACAGGGCGCTGGCCGGCGTCGACCACTCCCCTGCGCCGCGGTCGGGGCAGCCGATCATCGGCGGGGCGGTCGCGTGGTTCGAGCTGCGGACGGTCGACATCCTCACGGTGGCGACGCACAGTCTCGTCGTCGGCGAGGTCGTGGCCCTCGGGGCGAGTCCGGGCAGCGGGCAGAGCCGGCCGCTGCTGCGCTGGCGGAAGGCGTACGGCACGATCGGTCCGCGCTGAGACGAGTCGCCGGCCTGACCAGGACCGTTAGACTCCGACCATGGAGCTTGCACAGATCTGGCCGCCCTTCGGCCTGCGCATCACCACCGCCGATATGGAGCTCGCCCCGACCCGGGAAGCGGACTACGGGGAGCTTGCGGAGATCGCCCGCGGCGGTGTGCGCCGCGACGGGGTCCAGGCGTTCCTCGTCGATTGGGATTCGGGCACCGATGAGGAGATCGCCCGCTCGATCGCCCAGTACCAGTGGGGCACACGGGCGAACTACCGCACGGAGGACTGGACTCTCGAGTTCACGGTGCGGGTCAACGGCCGCGTGGTCGGCGTGCAGGGCATCAGCGCGACGGACTATCCGCAGACGCTGTCGGTCACGACCGGGTCCTGGCTGGCCCTCACGGAGCAGGGTCGGGGCTTCGGCACACGGATGCGTCGCGCCCTCCTCACGGCGTGCGCCGAGTACTTCGACACCCGGGTGTTCCATACCGCGTATGTCGAGGGCAATGATGCGAGTCGTCGGGTCTCGGAGAAGCTCGGGTACCGGCCCAATGGTGAGAAGCTCATCGTCGTCCAGGACGGTCAGGCACATCGTGAGCACCAGCTCGTGCTCGACGCAGCTGATCTCGTCCGCGATGAGGGGGTCGGGATCACCGGCGCCGAGGCGGTCCGCCGTTTCCTCGGCCTCGACGCCGGCTGACCGCCGAGGTCCAGGCTGCCGCTCTGGTTGCGGGGTCGTGAATGCAAAAAGTGGGGGCACCCCTGAAAGGAGTGCCCCCACCCGAAGAATATTGCGGCAGTCACTTACTCTCCCACAACCACCAAGTTGCAGTACCATCAGCATGACATGGGCTTAGCTACCG
>NZ_BAAAAF010000022.1:0-29267 GCF_037101285.1 Brevibacterium metallidurans | reverse complement strand
TGGGGGATCTTCTCGTATTGGTAGACGAAATCACGGATCTCATCGACGGTATAGCCAGGAGTGATGGTCATGGTACTCCAGTTCCTCTCGGTACGGGAGTGACTCACACCCAGCCTGACACAGAGGGAATCACGCGCCGAAATCGTCATCGAGCGTCCAGGAAACGAGCACGTGCCGGGGTGAGGGGCGGAGGCAAGTGCCGGACCGCGCAGACCCCCGTACCCCTACAGGCCGAGGCGGGCGAGGACGTTCTTGACGTGGCCGAGCGCCTCGGACTCCGAGAGCCCGAAGTTCTGGTTGAGGTACATCCCGTCGCCGATGAGCTGGATGGTCATCGCGAGGTCGGGGTCGCCGAGGTGGTCGTTGAGCGCATCGAACCACTGGACTCGGGTCTCGCCGAGCGCATCGCGTGCCTCGTCGTACTCCTGGGCGAGGCGGCTTGCGGCGATGAGGCTGCGGTCGAGCGGAGTGCCCGTCTCGGCGGCGGTGTCGAGGTAGTACACGTGCGGACCGAGCTCGGCCGCGCGCATCTGCTCGATGTCGGCGTCGACATAGCGGCGCAGGCGCTCCAGGCTGCCTTCGACGAGCTTCGCCTTCGACCCGAAGTGGTAGAGCAGACCGCCCTTGGAGACACCCGCCTCCGCGGCGACCGCGTCGAGCGTCGCACCGGCGGTCCCATGCTGCTCGAGCAGAGCGTCGAAGGCGTCGAGCAGCTTCTCCTTGGTGTCGGAGGAATTGCGTGTCATGGGCATGAGCCTAACCGAGTTCGCCCCGGCCGAGTGTGAAACCCGACTCATTGCCTCTCAGCACACCAACCCACCATTGCTACTATACCGTCTAGACGGTATAGTATAGGCATGTTCACCACACAGACTCCACACGTGCGCGCCGGCCGGCGTGAATGGCTCGGCCTGGCTGTGCTGATGATCCCCGTCCTCCTCATCTCGATCGACAACACGGTCCTCGGATTCGCCCTGCCGGCGATCAGCACGGGCCTCCATCCCAGCGGCACCCAGCTGCTGTGGATCGTCGACATCTACGCCCTCATGCTCGCCGGTCTCCTCGTGGCCATGGGCAGCATCGGCGACCGCTTCGGTCGCCGACTCCTCCTCGTCATCGGCGCCACCGGCTTCGGGCTCGCGTCCCTGCTCGCAGCGTTCTCGACCTCGGCGGAGATGCTCATCCTCGCCCGCGCCCTCCTCGGTGTCTTCGGGGCCACGCTCATGCCCTCGACGCTCTCGCTCATCCGCAACATCTTCCTCGACCCCCGCGACCGTCGCATCGCGATCGCCACCTGGGCCGCGCTCTTCGGCGGCGGCGCCGCACTCGGCCCTGTCGTCGGCGGTGTGCTGCTCGAGCACTTCCACTGGAGCTCGATCTTCTTCATCAACCTCCCGCTCATCGCCCTCTTCATCCCCGCGGCACTCCTCCTCCTGCCCGAATCGCGCGACCCCAACCCGGGCCGCATCGACCCGCTCTCGATCGTGCTCTCGATGCTCACGCTCACCCCGCTCGTCTTCGCGATCAAACACGGCATGTCGGACGGCCTCGACTGGCTCTTCGTCGCAGCCGTCGTCGTCTCGGTCATCTCAGGCACCCTGTTCGTGCTGCGGCAGCTCGCCGCGGACAACCCGATGCTCGACGTCCGTCTCTTCGCGAACGCCGTGTTCACCTCGGCGGTGACGGCGAACCTGCTCAGCCTCATGGGCCTGGCCGGGTTCCTCTACTTCGGCACGCAGGTCCTCCAGCTCGTCCTCGGTCTCTCCCCGGTGACCGCGGCGCTGGCGCTGGTGCCCGGACTCATCATGTCGATCACCGCCGGCTACCTCGCCGTCCCCCTCGTCGCCCGGGTCAAGCCGCGCATCGTCGTGCCGGCCGCGCTCGCCCTCAATGCGATGGGCCTCGGCTTCGTCGCCTTCACCCCGGAGCCGAGCGTGGCCGGGATGATCATCTCCTTCATCGTCCTCGGGGCGGGAATCGGCACCGCCGAGGTGATCACCAACGACCTCATCCTCACCGCGGTGCCCGCGGACAAGGCCGGAGCCGCCTCGGCGATCTCCGAGACCGCGTACGAGTTCGGCTCCGTCATGGGCACCGCCGTCCTCGGCGGCCTGACGACGATGGTCTTCGGCAGGCAGCTCGCCGCCTCGCTCGGCGAGGGCGCGAAGGATCCCGCGTTCGAGACCCTCGGATCCGCGCTCGAACATGCCGGGCAGCTCGGCGGCCGCCTCGGCGCGGAGCTCACCGACACGGTCATCCGGGCCTTCGACCTCGGCGTGCAGTGGGCCGCCGGCGGTGCCGCGATCGTCGTCCTCGCCGCCGCCGTGCTCACGGCCATCGGCCTCAAGGGCGCCGGCCGGGAGGCGACGGCGGACACGGCGGACCGGGAATCCGTGCCCACGCACTGAGCCCTCGGGGCGACCCGGCGGCCGTGCACCACGGTCTCGCCCCTGGGTGACGTCCCCGCGGTGACGCTCACACACACGAAGCGCCGAGGTGGTGCAGGCTTCCCTGCCCCACCTCGCCGCTTCGCGTGTCCGGCCCAGCGGCCGAAGTATCCTAGATCCCGGTCATTCCTCGCGGTGACCGCCCGTCGAGGACCTCCGAGTTCCGCACCTGCTGTCCTCGCCGGCGGGCGAGCACCCGGCCGACGCCGGTGTAGACGACCGCGACGATGAGGATGATGTAGAGGACGATGGTGATCGGCGAGGACACGAGCACCGCCGGATCGCCGCCTGCCGAGAGCAGGGCGTCGCGCAGGCTCGTCTCCGCGAGCGGTCCGAGCACCATGCCGATCATCAGCGGTGCGAGCGGGACTCCGTAGCGTTTGAGCACGAAGCTGACGATCGCGACGCCGAGGAGGACGAAGAGCTCGAACGTCGACGCCGAGGTCGCGTAGATGCCCAGCCCGCAGAACACCGCGATCCCACCGTAGAGGTACGGGTCCGGGATGAGGAGCAGCTTCGCCCACAGCGGTGCGAATGGCAGGTTGATGATGAGGAGGACGATCATCGCGACGAAGAAGCTCGCGATGAGACCCCACACCAGCTCCGGGGCGCGGTCGAAGAGCAGCGGTCCCGGCTGCAGACCGTACTGGCGGAAGGCCGCGAGCATGATCGCCGCCGTCGCCGAGACCGGCAGGCCGAGGGCGAACAGGGCGCCCATCGAGATGCCCGTCGTCGCGCTGCCGGCCGCCTCCGGTGCGGCCAGGCCCCTGATCGCGCCCTTGCCGAACTGCGGGTCCTTCCGGCGGGAGTCGAGCTTGCGTTCGAGACCGTAGGCCATGAACGTCGGCACATCGGCACCGCCGACGGGGATGACGCCGAAGGGCAGCCCGATCGCCGTGCCGCGCAGCCACGCGGGCAGCGCCTCGGTGAACTCGCGGCGCGAGAGGAACGGCCGCCCCGAGGCGTTGATCGTGTTGTCGCTGGCCTGCCGGCGGATGCGGGAGGCGATGAAGAACACCTCGCCGAGGGCGAGCATGCCGACGGTGACCGTGACGAGGGAGACGCCGTCGAAGAGCTCGGGCACACCGAAGGTGAACCGCTCGGTGCCCGAGACCGAGTCGATGCCGATGACGGAGATCCCGATGCCGAGGACGAGCGCCATGAGGCCCTTGAGCACGGAGTCGGCGACGACCGAAGACGTCGCGACGAACGCGAAGAGTGCGAGCGCGAAGTACTCGGCGGGCCCGAACTTCGTCGACAGGTCCGCGAGCAGTGGGGCGATGAACACGACGAGGAAGCACGAGACGATGCCGCCGATGAACGCGCCGATCGCCGCTGTGGCCAGCGCCTGCGGGGCTCTGCCGTCACGGGCCATGCGGTGGCCCTCGAAGGTCGAGGCGATCGCCGAGGCCTGACCCGGGGTGTTCATGAGGATCGCCATCGTCGAATCCCCGAACAGACCGCCGAAGTAGACGCCGGCGAACATGATGAACGCCCCGGTCGGGTCGAGGGCGAAGGTCATCGGCAGCAGCAGCGCCACCGCCATCGACGACCCGAGTCCCGGGAGCACGCCGACGGCGGTTCCGAGGAAGCAGCCGACGAGCACCCACAGCAGGTTCATCGGGGTCAGGGCGTGGGTGAACCCCTCCATGAGGTTGGCGAGAGCATCCATTAGAAGCCGCCTCCCACGATGCCCGAGGGCAGGTTGAGTCCCAGCAGGACCGCGAAGGCGATGTAGACGAGCGAGGAGAACGTCAGCGCGACCGTGAGGTCGAACAGCGGTCTCCGCGAGCCCATCGCCCGGGCCACACACCAGAAGAGCAGGGCCGCGGCGAGGATCCAGCCGGCGAACTCGAGGATCGCTGCGAAGGCCGCGAAGCCGCCTACCGCCCAGCCGAGGGCCCGGAAGTCCGAATGGGTGCGGTGAGTGACGTCGGCGGCACGCGCCTCGGCGAGGGCCTCCCGGTCGGCCTCCGGTTCATCCTCCTCGTGCGGGGAGAGTCGGGAGGCGGCGACCGCCGAGGTCACCGGCGTGGAGAACGCCTTGTCCTCGGCCGCCTCGGCGGGGATCTCCTCATCGACGTCGACGGGTTCGGGGTTGCGGATGATCGCGATCGCGAGCAGGACGGCGATGACGAAACCGGAGACCATGATGATCATCGGGAAGAACTGGGGGCCGGGCGGGTCGACGTCCTCGGGCACCTCCATCGTCAGCAGCCCGATGAGCAGGTACGTCGAGAACGCGGCGAGGATGAGGGGGACGAGGAGGCCGGAGCGGCCGTGCCACCAGGTGCCCGCGCCGAGGTGGCTGGTGCGGGTCGTGGATCTCTCGGTCGTCGTGCTCACAGTCCCAGCTCCTTCAGCAGGCTCTCGATGCGCTTGGTGTCCTCGACGATGAAGTCCGCGAACGCCTGACCGGTCAGCCACACGTCCGACCACTGGTTGCGGGTCAGCGCATCCTTCCATTCGGCACTGTTGCGGGTCTTCTCGAGGAGGCCGACGAGCTGCGTCGTCTCCTCCGCGGTGATGCCCGGCGCACCCAGCCAGCCGCGCCAGTTCGTCAGCGTCACCTCATAGCCCTGTTCGCTCATCGTCGGGATGTCCTCGAACCCGGCGATGCGTTCGGGGGCCGCGACGCCCAAGGCTTTGACGCGGCCGGAGTCGATCTGGTCGGAGACCTCGTTGAAGCCGGTCGACGCGAAGTCCGTCGTGCCTGCGAGCAGGGTCTGGATGGCTTCGCCGCCGCCGGACTTCGGGATGTAGGTGATCGCCGATCCCTCGATCCCGCCGAGCTGGGCGAGCTGGGCGATTGTGAGATGGTCGACCGAACCGGCCGATCCGCCCGTCCACACGAACCCTTCGGGGTCCTTCTTCCACGCCGTCATGACGTCGTCGAGGGTGTTGTACGGGGAGTCGGCGGCGGCGATGAGGACGTCGTAGTCCTCGGAGACACGGGCGAGCAGGGTCGTGTCGGAGAAGCCGACGGGGGAGTCGTTGAGGGCGATGCCGCCGACCATCGCGGTGCCGGTGGCCAGGATCGTGTCCGCCCGCCCGTCCATGGTCGAGAACTTGCCGAGGCCGATCGTCCCGCCCGCGCCGGGGATGTTGACGACCTGGGCGTTGTTCGCCGCCCCCGTCAGCCGCATCGCCTGCTGGGTTTCGCGGGCGAAGCCGTCCCATCCGCCGCCGGCCCCGGCCGGGGCGATGAGGGTGAGGTTCTTCGAGAGGTCTCCGGTCGCCGAGGCGGCTCGGATCGAATAGGTCGTCGCCGTGCCGATCGCGGCGACCGCGATGACTCCGTAGGCGACCTTGCCGAACAGGCGCCGGGAGACGCCGGATTCCGTGGTGGATGGGCTCGGGTCGGGGCGCCCGGGTGGGCTCGCGCCGCCGGATGACTGCATCGTCAGGTCCCTTCTTCTCCATCGAAGATGTGCGCCGGCGCGTCTGTGCGCCGACTGCATGTGCGACCGATTCTATTGTGGCCTGAGTCACCGCAGAGGCTTGCGCGCATTGTTCTCGTTTCGCGCGTTGTGCGCCTTCTGCGCATTCTGCTCATCGTTGGTGTCGGCGGGGGTGCGACGGGAGGTGGGCCCGCGTCAGCGCTGGGACTGTCCCCGCACCGAGGTGATCGTCAGTCCGCGACGTTTGAGCAGAGCAGCGACGACGCCGTCGCCGACGACTAGCTCCCCTGAATGGGTGCCGTCGTAGACGACTCCGCATCCGCACGAGGGGCTGCGGGCCTGGAGGACCGCATGGGTCGCACCGTGTTCGGCGGCGATGTCGGCGACGGCCTGTGCGCCGGCGACGAACTCCGCGGTGACGTCCTCTCCGTCGATGGTCTCCACTCGGGCGGTCCCGTCGAGCACGTCGTCGCCGTCGCCGTCGACGATCTCGGCGGGCGGGCGCGGTGTCGACATGCCGCCGAGCTGTTCGGCGCAAGCGGGGACCGCACGCCCGGCCCGAACGTCGGCGATGACGGCCTCATCGGGGCGGGCACGACCGTCGTAGCGGCACGGTTGCCCAGCGAGGCACGCGCTGACGAGAGTGACTTCGCCGTCCATGCCTTCGAGCGTACGCCTCGATCACAGCCACGTCTCGTCTCTCGCGTCGGGGATCGCCTCTGACGTCGGAACCCGTCTGGACGCAGGTGACCACGGCCGGCCTTGCTCCCGGTGGCTAAGGTGGGGTCATGACGTCTTCCGACCAGTCGCACGACACCCCAGAACCTGAATCCGGCTCCACCTCGGTGCCGGACTCGACTCCCACCTCGGCGCCGGTGGCGAAGAAGGTCCCGCACGAGCGCACCCACCACGGCCACACCTTCGTCGATGACTACGAATGGATGCGGGAGAAGGAATCGCCCGAGGTCATCGCCCACCTCGAGGCGGAGAACGCGTGGACGGAGGCGCAGACCGCGGAGCTCGCACCCCTGCGCGAGGCGATCTTCACCGAGATCAGGACGCGGATCAAGGAGACCGACATGTCGGTGCCCAGCCGCCGCGGCGGGTACTGGTACTTCACCCGGACGCAGGCCGGTCTCGACTACGGCATCCACGTCCGCGTGCCCGTGGCCGACGAGGCCGACTGGACTCCGCCCGAGGTCGGCGAGGATCCGCTGCCCGGCGAAGAGGTCGTCTTCGACTCGAACGCGGCCGCCCGCGGCACCGACTTCTTCTCCCTCGGCACGTTCTCGCTCACCGACGACGGCCGCTTCCTCCTCTACGGCGTCGACACCACAGGCGACGAGCGCTACGTCCTGCGCATCCGCGACCTGAGCACCGGTGAGGATCTGCCGGACCGGGTCGAGAACACCTTCGCCGGCGCCTCGATCGACCCGGTGGGCCGGTTTGTCTTCTACACGACCGTCGACGACGCGTGGCGACCGGAGAAGGTGTGGCGGCACGCGGTCGGGACTGCCGCGGACGGCGGGGGCGTCGAGGCGAACAACGCTGACGTCTGCATCTTCCATGAACCCGACGAGCGCTTCTTCGTCGGCGCCGGCTTCTCCCGGTCCGGTGACTACCTCTTCATCGTCACCGGATCGAAGACGACGACCGGGTACTGGACCCTGCGCGCAGGCGACCTCGAAGCCGAGCCCGCGGTCGTGTGGCCGCGCGTCGACGGCGTCGAATACTCCGTCGACCACGCGATCATCGCCGGCAGCGACCGCTTCCTCATCACCCACAACCGCGACCGCGCGGACTTCGACGTCGTCGACGTCCCCGCCGCCGACCCCACCGGTGAGGCCGCTGAACCCGCCGATGCCGTCGACGCCCCGGCCGGGACCGGGGCGGACCCGTCCGCGGTCGGCCGGCGCGTGCTCGCCGATGTCTCCGGGCTGCGCATCGAAGAGGTCGACGCGTTCGCCGACTTCGTCGTCGTCAGCTATCGCCGAGGCGGCTTCGCCCGAGTCGGCATCGTCCGTCTCCGTCCGGCCGAGTCCGGCGGTGCGACGGCCGGGTCCGGCGGCCCGGCGTCCGGGTCCAGCGATGCATCCTCTCCGTTCGGTCCGCTCGAGGAGCTGCCCTTCGACCGGGAGACCGGCACGCTCGGCCTCGCCTCGAACCCCGAGTTCGATCAGCCCTCGATCCGCCTGACCTTCACCTCGATGTCGACCCCGGCCGTCGTCTTCCAGCACGAGATCGCCACAGGTGAGGACACCGTCCTCAAACGCCAGCCGGTGCTCGGATCCGTCGACCTCGGTGCTTACGGGGAGACCCTCGTGTGGGCCACTGCCAAGGACGGCACGCGGGTCCCCGTCTCGCTCGTCTACCGCACCGACCTCGTCGACATCGATGCCGACGGGCGACCGGCCGCCTCGGCGCCCCTTGTGCTCTACGGCTACGGATCGTACGAGGTCAGCGTCGATCCGTACTTCTCCGTCGCCCGCCTCTCCCTGCTCGACCGCGGCGTCGTCTACGCGATCGCCCACGTCCGCGGCGGCGGTGAGATGGGCCGGCACTGGTATGACGAGGGCAAGACGACGGCGAAGAGGAACACGTTCACCGACTTCATCGCCGCAGCCCGCCACCTCATCGACACCGGGTGGACGACGCCGGAGAGGCTCGTCGCCACCGGCGGCTCGGCCGGCGGGCTGCTCATGGGCGCGATCGTCAACATGGCACCCGAGCTCTTCGCCGGAGTGAGCGCCCACGTGCCCTTCGTCGACGCGCTCACCTCGATCCTCATGCCCGACCTGCCGCTGACCGTCATCGAATGGGAGGAATGGGGCGATCCCCTCCACGACCCGGAGATCTATGAGTACATGCGCTCGTACTCCCCGTATGAGAACGTCGCCGAGGCGGACCATCCGAAGATCCTCGCCGTGACCTCCCTCAACGACACCCGGGTCCTCTACGTCGAACCCGCGAAATGGGTGCCCCGGCTGCGCGAGGTCGGCGCCGATGCGCTGCTGCGCACCGAGATGGCCGCCGGACACGGCGGGGCCTCGGGACGCTACGACGCGTGGAAGGAGACGGCCTTCGACTTCGCGTGGATGCTCTCCGTGCTGGGACGATCGGACGTCGTCATCACCCCCTGAGCGGACGTGTGGCCGCAGAGGTAACGATCTGTCGACGAAACGTCCCCAAAGCGTGATTTGGGACACCGGCGTCTGGGGTGCCGAATAGAGTTGGTACTATCGCAGTCGTCCGCACCGGATGTCCGCGCTCATCGCTGAGCCGGAGGGTCCGGATGGGACGTCTGACGCCTCGCCCACCGCAGCCGCCGGAGATCACCTCCGTCGACGGCGACGGGCGAGGATGCGCATGGGTTCGTTTCGGTCCGCAGACGCGGGCCGATTTTTTCAAAGGGGAGAAGTATGCGTCTCAAGCAACTGGCCGTCGCCATCGTCGCCGTCGGTTCGATGGTCGCCGTGTCCGCCTGCTCCGGCGGCGGCGACAGCGGAGGGGGAGAGGGAGGCGACTCGTACAAGGTCGGCATCTCCCAGCTCGTGCAGCATCCCGCCCTCGATGCGGCCACCGCCGGGTTCAAGAAGTCCTTCGAGGACGCCGGCGTCACCGTCGAATGGGACGAGAAGAACGCCAACGGCGAGCAGGCCAATGCGACGTCGATCGCGCAGAACTTCGCGAGCTCCGACCTCGACCTCGTCCTCGCCGTCGCGACTCCGGCCGCGCAGGCCGCCGCCCAGGCGATCACCGACAAGCCGGTGCTCTTCACCGCGGTCACCGACCCCGTCGAGGCCGGACTCGTCAAGTCCAACGAAGCCCCAGGCGGCAACGTCACCGGCACCTCCGACCTCAACCCGGTCGCCGACCAGCTCGGACTGGTCAAGGAGGTCAAGCCGGACGCGAAGACCGTCGGCATCGTCTACAGCTCCGGTGAGGTCAACTCGCAGGTCCAGGTCGACCTCGCGAAGGAAGCCGCGAAGGGCATGGGACTCGAGATCAAGGAGGCGACGATCGCGAACTCGGGCGAGCTCGGTCAGGCCGTGGACTCCCTCGGCAAGGTCGACGCCTACTACGTGCCCACCGACAACAACGTCGTCTCCGCTGTGACGACGATGGTCCAGGCCGCGGAGAAGAACCAGGCGCTGCTCGTCGGTTCGGAGGCCGGACAGGTCGAGCAAGGTGCCGCGATCACCCGCGGCATCGACTACACGAAGCTCGGTGAGCAGACCGGCAAGATGGCGCTGAAGATCCTCCAGGACGGGGCCAAGCCCGCCGACCTTCCCGTCGAGACCAGCGACACCCTCGAACTCGTCGTCAACCCGGCGGCGGCGAAGAAGCAGGGTGTCGAGATCCCGCAGAAGCTCGTCGACGAGGCTGACAAAGTCATCGAGTGAGACCACGGCGGACCCGCGGGGCTTCAAGTCTCCGCGGGTCCGCCGGCGTCTTCCGCCGTGCCGTGCGGCGGTGCCGGAACCCCGGCCGACACGGCATCACCACTCGGGGCGGTCCCGGTTCACCTGTCGGCATCCGCCCCTGACGACACGATCGGACAGCAATGTACGGAGCACTGGAGCTCGGGCTCATCTACGCAGCCATGGCCTTGGGCGTCTACCTCACCTTCAAGGTCCTCAACTTCCCCGACCTCACCGTCGACGGAAGCTTCACCACCGGCGGGGCCACCGCGGCCTCCCTCATCATCGCCGGAGTCAACCCGTTCCTCGCCACCCTCGCCGCGATCGGCGCGGGCCTCGTCGCCGGTTTCATCACCGGCCTCCTCCACACCAAGGGCGGCATCGACGGTCTCCTCGCCGGCATCCTCACGATGATCGGCCTGTGGTCGATCAACCTGCGGATCATGGGGGCCGCGAACCTCTCCCTGCTGCGCGAGGACACCGTCTTCACCCCGCTGCGGGAGAACATGTGGCTGGGCACCTGGGTGTCGATCGCGATCCTCATCGCCTTCGTCCTCGTGCTCAAGTTCCTCGTCGACTGGTTCCTCACCACCGACCTCGGACTGGCCATCCAGGCCACCGGCAACAACCGCGAGATGATCCGCAGCCTCGGCGTCAACACTGACAACACGACGATGCTCACGCTCGCCCTGTCCAACGGGCTCGTCGCCCTGTGCGGGGCGCTCATCGCGCAGTACCAGGGCTTCGCCGACATCAGCATGGGCATCGGCCTCATCCTCGTCGGTCTCGCCTCGGTCATCCTCGGGCAGGCGATCTTCGGCAACCGGAACATCTTCATGTCCAGCCTCGGGGCGATCCTCGGATCCGTCATCTACCGGATCATCATCTTCCTCGCCCTGCGGGCCGGACTGAACACCGATGACATGAAGCTGACCACCGCGCTTCTCGTCATCGTCGCCCTCCTTCTGCCGAGGTGGGGCTTCCTCAAGCGGATCCCGTCGTTCGGCTCCCGAGGCAACCGGGCCCCGGCGAAGCTGCCGCCGGGCACCACCGACGATCCGGCCGCCCTCCACGGGGCACCGGCCGGCACCGGCCAGGGCGCAGCGGGCACTGCCTCGACGGTCAAGGAGGGCTGAGCGATGTTGACCATCGACACGATCTCGAAGACGTTCTTCCCCGGCACCGTCAATGAGCGCAAAGCCCTCCAGGGGCTCTCGCTCACCCTCTCCGAATCCAACTTCGTCACCGTCATCGGCTCGAACGGCGCGGGCAAGTCGACCCTGCTCAACACGATCTCCGGGCGCCTGCCCATCGACTCCGGGTCGATCACCATCGACGGCGCCGAGGTGTCGAAGAAGCGCGAATACCACCGTGCCGCCTACCTCGGGCGGGTGTTCCAGGACCCGATGGCCGGCACCGCACCGGACCTGACGATCGAGCAGAACCTCTCACTCGCCCTCAAACGCGGACGTCGGCGCGGGCTGGGACGGGGGACCACCTCGGCGAGGCGGAAGAAGTTCCGCACGGAACTCGAGACGCTCGAACTCGGACTCGAGAACCGGCTGAAGACGAAGGTCGGGCTGCTCTCGGGCGGTCAGCGGCAGGCGTTGAGCCTGCTCATGGCCGGGTTCACGCAGCCGCGGATCCTCCTCCTCGACGAGCACACGGCCGCCCTCGACCCGCAGCGGGCAGCACTGGTGACGGAGCTGACGGAGAAGATCGTCGCCGCCGACGGGCTGACGACGCTCATGGTCACCCACAACATGGAGCAGGCGATCGCGCTGGGCAACCGGCTGATCATGATGCACGAGGGACGCATCATCTACGAAGCCGACGCCGAGGCGAAGAAGACCCTCACCGTCGAGACCCTCCTCGGGGAGTTCTCGAAGCTCAAGGGGGCCTCGCTCGGAGACCGGGCGCTGCTCAACTGAGGGCTGCCCGACAGGGCACGCTGCCCGCCTGAGCACGTTGCGCAGCTGCACGCGCTGCCCGCCTGAGCAGGGCACTGGAACGGCCGGTCCGCGATCTCGCGGACCGGCCGTCTCTCATGCTCAGCGATGCCCCGGATGCGACCGAATACGTCGGCGCGCCTTTGAGAAGCCTCGGCGATGCTGTTAGCCTCACAGACCATGAGCCGGTTCGGATACGCCAAGTCGCACTGTCGTCAACCGGCGACCCCGAAGGCAGTCGATCCGAGCGGCGGGACGTTCTGAGCGTCGCACGCGACCTCCGTCAGACCAGGTGTGCCGGGCCGAGCAGGTGCCCCCGGCAGACCTGGCGCGCAGGTCGGACCAGGTGCGCCGGGCAGCCGTATTCGTCGCCGCCGTCGACCGGTCCGTGACCGCAGCCGCGCAGACCGCACGCGCACAGACCGAACTCGCGCAGACCGCACGCGCACGAACCACGAGAGACCGACGACTGAGAAAGGCCCTTCGTCATGTCCGATGACTCGGCGAACGACACCCCGCACATCTCGGGAAGCGACACCCCGCCCACCATCGCGAACGGCACCCCGCCCACCACCGCGAACGGCACCCCGCCCGAGCACACGACCGCGCGCCGGGCAGCCCGCGACCGGCTCAAGGCCGATGCGAAACGAGTGGGCAGCGATGCGAAACGGGTGGGCAGGGACACCGGCAAACGCCTCGGCGCCCTCGACTATGCGCGTCCCAAGCGCCCCAGCGAGGCCGCCGGCGCGGGCCCCGAGGGCCCGAACACCCAGTACCCGCACGACATCCACCCGATCCTCGTCCCCGGCATCGCCATCGACGAGCAGCGGCGACGCTACTCGCTCGACACAGTGATCTTCGCGATCGCCGGGTCCCTCACGGTGGCGTTCGTCATCTGGGGCATCACCGATCCCGGCAGCGTCGCCTCGGTGGCGAAGACTGCCTTCGACTGGTCGACGCTCAACGTCGGCTGGTTCTTCAACCTCGTCGCCATCGTCGTCCTCGTCTCCCTCCTCATCCTCGCGTTCTCCCCGTACGGGCGGATCCCGCTCGGCAAGGACGGGGAGAAGGCCGAGTTCAGCACCTTCGCGTGGGTGGCAATGCTCTTCGCGGCGGGCATCGGCATCGGCGTCCTCTTCTTCGGCCCCTCCGAACCGCTCACCTACTTCATCACTCCGCCGCCGCTGACGAACGACCCCGAGACGACCGAGGCCCTGCATGGGGCGATGGCCCAGACGTACTATCACTGGGGTTTCCACGCGTGGGCGATGTACGCCCTCGTCGGCGGCGCGATCGCCTACGCCGCCTACCGGCGGGGCCGGTCGCTGCTGCTCTCCTCGATCTTCCGCACCCTCTTCGGCCAGCGCCATTCGGAGGGCTTCGCCGGCAAGCTCGTCGACATCTTCGCGATCGTCGCGACCCTCTTCGGCACCGCCGCAGCCCTCGGGATCGCCGCGATGCAGATCGGCACCGGCGTCTCGATCGTCTCCGGCATCGGCCCGATGACGAACACGATGCTCGTCCTCATCATCTGCGTGCTGACGATCGGCTTCATCATCTCCGCCGTCTCCGGGGTCTCCCGCGGCATCCGCTACCTCTCGTCGATCAACATCGTGCTCACGATCGGCATCGTCGGCCTCGTCCTCTTCCTCGGACCCACCCTGTTCCTGCTCAACCTCCTGCCCTCGGCGCTCATGGAGTACCTCGGTTCGTTCTTCGACCTCATGGGCAGGTCCCTGTCGTGGGGGCAGGAGACGCAGGAGTTCCAGTCGGTGTGGACCGTCTACTACTGGGCGTGGTGGATCTCGTGGTCGCCGTTCGTCGGCACGTTCATCGCCCGCATCTCCCGCGGCCGTTCGATCCGGCAGTTCATCCTCGGCACGATCTTCATCCCCTCGACTCTGCTCTTCGTCGCCTACGGGATCATGGGCGGCACCTCGATCTGGATGTACCGAGAGGGTGCGGCCGGCTTCACCGAGACGATGGCCGCCCCCGAGGTGTTCTTCACCCTCATCGACAACCTGCCCTTCGTCGGGTGGCTGCCGGCGGTGGCGATCGTCGTCCTCGCGATCTTCTTCATCACCTCGGCGGACTCCGCCTCCGTGGTCATGGGCATGCTCACCAGCCGCGGCGATCAGGAGCCCCGGAAGTGGGTCGTCGTGTTCTGGGGTCTGGTCATGTCCGGCATCGCTGTCGTCATGCTCCTCCTCGGCGATGCGAGCGCACTCGAAGGCCTGCAGCAGCTCGTCATCGTCACCGCCGTCCCCTTCGCCCTCGTCATGGTCGTCATCATCGTCGCGTGGGTGAGGGAGCTGCGCACCGATCCGATGGCCCTGCGCCGCAGGTACGCGCAGAACGCCGTCGACAATGCCGTCGTCGTCGGCGCGGAGACCTACGGTGACGACTTCGCCCTCCACGTCGTGCCGACCGAACCCGGCGGCGGGGCGAACGGCGACATCGACTCCGAGGACGAGGTCTACACCGACTGGTACCAGCGCACGGATGAGGACGGCGAACCCGTCGGCTACGACTACGGCACCGGCGAATGGGAGGACGGATGGACTCCGGAGTCGGACGGTGATCCCGCCGAGGCGGCTCCCGGGTCCGTCTCCGATCCCGCCGAGGCGATCGCAGGGTCGGACTCGGGCGCTGAGTCCGGGGATTCCGAGCCCCCGACCGCTGAGTCCGCGCCGACCGGAACGGCGACCTCAGACGTCGACGGCGAGGCGAAATCCCGTGTGACCGAGTGAGGTCTCCGGGGTGACCGCGGTGCGCGCAGAGGTGCGGTACCGCAGACAGTAGGAGGCGTGGCACAGGTGCGAACCGCCGCGCAGGACCGCGCGGTCATCGTCCGGTGCGAAGACCCCGCTCGTCCACTCCCACACGTTGCCCGTCATGGTGTGCAGCCCGAAGCCGTTGGGCGGGTACGCGTCGGCGGGGACGGTGCCGACCGGTTCGGTGGGGGCCTCGGGGAAGTCGCCGACGAAGGTCTTCATCCGCGGCACGCCGCCCGGTTCGCGGACGGCTCCCCACGGGTAGGGCTGCTGGTCGAGTCCGCCGCGGGCGGCGTACTCCCATTCGGCCTCGGTCGGCAGGCGCGCGCCCACCCACGCCGCGTAGGCCTCCGCGTCATGTCGCGTCACATGCGTGACGGGATGGTCGGGGAGTGCGACGATGGGCCCATGTCCGTCCTCATCTCCCGCTTCGGCGCCGGCCCCGCGAGGGTGGAGCCATGTCGCGCCCACGACCTGACGCCACCACGGGGTCGGGGCCACGGCCGGGGACTGCGCACGGACCGCCTCGGCGAGGAGGCCTGCGAAGACGAGCGAGTCACCGAAGACCTCCGCTTCCGTGCGGTGCCCGGTGGAGGCGACGAACACGGCGAACTCGGCGACCGTGACGGTCGTCGCGCCGATCGCGAAGGCGCCGACTTCCACCTCGCGGACGGGACCCTCCTCCGGGTAGGCGAGCGCGTCCTCACTGCCCATCCGGAACACCCCGCCCGACAGTCCGACCATGCGCAGATCGGCCGGCGCGCGCTCAGCGAGGGCGGAGATGAGCTCAGCCTCATCGTCGGTGCCGGTGACGGGGGCACTGCCGGCGGTCGTGGCGACAGATGCGCCGCGTGCACTCGCACCGCCCTGCCGGCCGGCTGCGGAACGGGACGGTTCCCGGCCCGGCACAGCCACCTCGGCGGGGGATTCTTCTCCCACAACACCCACCTCGGCTGGGGTCGGCGTCTGCCGGCCGGACTCGGTCGGCGATGTCCGCGAGGGACCGCAGCATGATCCCATTCCCCACCCCACCCACGTAGACTCCGGCGCGCCCTAAGACGGTCGCGCCCTCCTGCAAGGACGTGACCAGCATATGCAACCCCCGAACATCGTCGTCATCCAAGCCGACCAGATGGCGGCCCAGGCGCTCGGCGCCTATGGTGACGACGCCGCCCTGACCCCGCACATCGACGAACTCGCAGAATCCGGCGCCGTCTTCGACCGCGCCTACTGCACCACACCGCTGTGCGCTCCCTCGCGGGCGTCGATGATGACCGGGCGCCTGCCCTCGGAGATCGACTGCCTCGACAACGGCGACGACTTCGCCGCCTCGGTGCCGACCTTCGCCCACCGGCTGCGGGTCCTCGGCTATCACACGGCCCTCATCGGCCGGATGCACTTCATCGGACCCGACCAGCATCACGGTTTCGAGGAGCGGCTGACGACCGATGTCTACCCGGCCGATCTCGACATGGTCCCCGACTGGCAGCGGCCGCTCCACGACCGGCTCCAGTGGTATCACGAAGCCGACCCGGTCTTCACTGCGGGTGCGGCGAGGGCGAATGTCCAGCAGGACTTCGACGACGAGGTGATCTTCCGGACCCTGCGTCATCTCAATGATCGGAAGCGAGCGAACCAGGCCGCCGGTGGGGACCAGCCGTTCCTCATGGTCACCTCGTTCATCCACCCGCACGACCCGTACGAACCGCCCCGCGAGCACTGGGACCGGTTCGCCGAGGTGGACATCCCCGAACCAGCACACCCCGAGGTGCCCGACATCGCCGCCGACCCGCACACCCACCGGCTGCGGACGATGAGCGGTCTCGACGACCGGCAGCCGACGACCGCGGACGTCCGGAGGGCCCGACGCGCCTACTATGCGGCGGTGGCCTCGATCGACGATCACGTCGGGGCGATCATGGACCGGCTGCGGGATCTCGACCTCGCCGCGAACACCGTCGTCATCGTCACGAGCGATCACGGGGACATGCTCGGGGAGAAGGGGCTGTGGTACAAGATGTCGCCCTATGAGCAGTCCTCCCGTGTCCCGCTCATCATGACCGGTCCCGCCGAGGTGGTCGCCCCCGGCCGGTACGCGAACCCCGTCTCGCTGCTCGACCTTGCGCCGACTCTGCTCGAGATCGCCGGTGCCGGGCAGGCTGCCGCCGGGGACCCGGCGGGCCGGGACCCCGGCGAGGACGAGGGTCTCTCGGGGCTCTCCCTCCTCGAATCGGCCAGGCGCGAGTCGGCGGGCGAGCAGGGGCCCGAGGGTCGGGACATTCTCATCGAGTACTTCGCCGAGGGCACGTACCGCCCGCAGGTGACGATCGTGCGCGGGCCGTTCAAGCTCACCGTGTGCCCGGGCGATCCCGACCTGCTCTTCGACCTCGACGCCGACCCCGACGAGCTGAACAGTCGGGCCGGGGATCCCGCGTATGCGGACGTCGTCGCTCGGCTGCGCGCGGAGATCGAATCCCGCTACGACCTCGGCGGCACCGAGGACCACGTGCTCGCCTCTCAGCGCAGCCGGCGCCTCGTCGCCGACGCCCTCCGGGTCGGACATGTCCGGCACTGGGACTTCGAGCCCACGGTCGACAACGGGTACGTCCGCGGGGACTTCTGGGCGGCGTTCCGATTCGGCAAGATCCCCGACCTGACAGGGTGAGCTCCGGGCTCCGGTGCTCGGCACGAGGAGGACCGAGGCAGTCGCTGAACGCCCGGCGACCGCCTCGGTGCTTATTCACCGAGCATTGGGCGAGTTGTGGATCACACTTCAAGCTTCGAGTGGCAAGATCGGAAGGACAGGAGGGATGTCATGACCAAGTTCGAGTGGACCTCGGAAGTCCCGCTCGCCGCAGAGACCGCATACGATTGGCACGCTCAGCCCGGGGCGCTCACCAGGGTCTCGCCGCACTGGGCGCAGGAGATCGTCCAGGAGAGCTATCCTCCGCTCGCCCCGGGCTCGATCGCCGAGGTCAAAGCCAGCTTGCCCGGCAGCTACGGACTCGTCCGCCGTCCCTTCACCGCCGTTCATTCGGAGGGCCCGTCGCGGTTCTCCTTCGTCGACGAACTCCGCAAGGGACCGCTGAGCCAGTGGAAGCACACCCACGAGTTCACCTCGGAGGCCGGGGGCTCGCAGATCTCCGACACGATCGAGTTCTCGATGACCCCGCAGGGCTTCGAGACGATCGACCGCGGCATCAGCCACTACCTCGAGGCGACGTTCGAGGCCCGTCAGCGCCGCCTGCTCATGGACTTCGCGTTCCTCGAGCGGATGAGCGCGCCGCTGCTGCGGATGGGCAAGGGCAAGCACATCCTCATCGCCGGCGGCAGCGGGCTCGTCGGCCGGCAGGTCGCCGCCCTGTTCTCGACGGCCGGTCACTTCGTCCGGCTGCTCGTGCGCCGGGCGCCGAAGTTCCCGTACGAAGTGCACTGGGATCCCGAGGTCGGGATCCTCAACCCGCAACAGCTTGCGTGGGCGGATGCGGTCGTCCACCTCGGCGGGAAATCGATCGCCACCCGGTTCACGAAGAAGGCGAAGGAGGAGATCCGGTCGTCCCGGATCGACTCGACGACGCTGCTCGCGGAGACGATGTGCGCCCTGCCCGAGGCGAAGCGGCCGGAGGTCTTCGTGTGCGCCTCCGCCGTCGGCGCGTACGGCGCGAACGCCGAGGAGCCGGTCGACGAGTCCGGGCCCTTCGGGGACGGATTCCTCGCCGAACTCTGCCGCGACTGGGAGGCCGCTGCCGCCCGGGTCGAGGACGCCGGCATCCGGTGGGTCTCGATCCGTTCGGGCATCGCCCTGACGACGCTCGGCGGGTTCCTCAAGGTGCAGGCCCCGCTCTACCTCGCCGGGGCCGGCGGGCGGCTGGGCAGCGGGGAGCAGGGCCTGGCCTGGGTCTCCCTCGACGACCTCGCCCGGTCCTACGTCCATGCGGCGCTCACCGACTATGTGCGCGGTCCCGTCAATGCGGTCGGTCCGGAACTCGTCACGCAGAAGGAGTTCGCCGAGGCGCTCGCCTCCCATCTCCACCGTCCGGCCCGGATCCCGACGCCTGGGTTCGTCACCGAACTCGTCCTCGGTCGCGACGGTGCCCGGGAGCTCGCGCTCGCCGACCAGAAAGTCCTGCCGACGAAGCTCGAGGACACCGGATACCAGTTCGCCCACCCGACGCTGAACGACTGCCTCGTCGAGGAGCTCGGCACCGGGGCGTAAGGGGTGGGCTCAGTCTGAGCCCACGGCCTCAGAAGCGCGCTGACGCAAGCGCGGCACCCTCGGTGAGGGCCTGGAGCTTCGCGACGGCGATCTCCGGATGGACCCGTCCGCCGAGACCGCAGTCGGTCGAGGCGACGACGTTGTCAGGACCGACGAGCTTGGCGAAGCGTCCGATGCGCTCGGCGACGAGTTCGGGATGTTCGACGACGTTCGTCGCATGGGAGACGATGCCGGGGATGAGGTGCTTGCCCTCGGGCAGCGTGGTGTCCTCCCAGATCCGCCATTCGTGCTCATGCCGGGCGTTCGCGGCTTCGAAGGTGATGCCCGAGGCGTTGATGTTGAGCACCTGGTCGACGATCTCGGCGAACGGCAGGTCGGTCACGTGGGGTCCGTGCCAGGATCCCCAACAGGTGTGGACGCGGACCTGAGCGGGGTCGATGCCGCGCAGGGCGTGGTTGAGGGCGTCGATGCGGATCTGGGTGAAGGCCCGGTAGTCGGTGAAGCTGGGTGCGGGATTGATCTGGTCGAAGTTCTCCGCAAGCGAGGGGTCGTCGATCTGGACGGTCAGCCCCGCCTCGGTGATCGCGAGGTACTCCTCGCGCAGGACATCGGCCCACGCCCACATGAACTCCTCCTCGGTGGCGTAGTGCTCGTTCGCGATGCGCGAGGCCGAACCGGGGGAGAGGGAGTTGATGTAGCCGTCGGACTCGTCGTAGCCGGCTGCCGTCAGTCCGGCCTTGAGATTGGCGATGTCGCGGGCGACCTGATCGTGGCCGATGTAGCTGATCGGGCCGGTGGCCTTGGGGAACTGGGGCTGGGTGCCGGTGTCCGTGCCGGCGTTCTCATCGGCGTAGACCCCCGCGAAGAGGTTGCGGTCACGCCGGTCGCCGAAGCTGGTGAGGCGGATCGCGCCGGGTGCCGAGCGCACGGGCGGGGCGTCCCATTTGTCGACCTCGTCGAGTTCGAGACCGTCGGTGCGGGCGAACGAGTAGTGCCACCACGCGCCGTAGTCGAAGTCCGCGGCCATCGCATGTCCGTATTCGCCGTCGTTCGGGATCGAGATCCCGAGGTCGCGCTGGCGCTGCACAAGGTCGACGACGCTTGCGGTGAGGAGCTCGTCGTAGTGCTGGGCGTCGGCATCGGTCACGGTCTGACCCGCGAGACGGGCGGTGTTCTGGGCCTGCTTGGCCTTGTTCGCCTCGAGCAGCTCGGGTGTGCGGGGAAGAGAGCCTGCGTGCGAGGTGCGGATCGTGGTCATGGAGGGATTCCTTCTCTCGGTCGGTTCCCGGGTGCGGTCGGTGGAACGGGGTGATCAGCCGTGCTGGGTGGTCTGCTGCGCCGGGTGGTCGGCACTGTGCGATCGGCGGTACCGGACGGTCAGTTGCACCGGGTGGTCGGTCTCAGGCAATCACACGTCAGCTGGCGGGCAGGCCCTCGTCGTCATCGGGGGTCACGGTCTGGTGAGGAGGGCCGGACCGGGCGGGTCCTGCCCGTGGATCTCTGTGCGAGGCTCTGGATGCGGCTGCGGAAATCAGGCTGCGGCGGGGAAAGTCCGCTGTCGACCGCGTGGAGTCCCCACCGAACGCATAGAGTGAGGCCATGAGCGATCAGCGCCCGTACGACACTCAGCCCGGCGGTCCGTGGAGTCAGCCCGACGGCGGCTGGAATCAGCCCGCTGCCGGTCCGGCTCAACCCACCGTGGATTCCGGCCGGTGGAGCCAACCGGCCGGTTACCCGCAGCCGCAGATCGCCGCGCCCGGTCCGGCGGTTTCGGTGGCCTCCGATGTCGGGGCGGTGCAGCCGAACACTCCCGGGTGGCTCTCGCGCTTCCTCCTGTGGGGAGGGATCATCGTCCTCAGCCTGCCGTCGCTCATCGTCATGCCGATCCTCATGAGCACGTCGGCCTTCGAGTACATGTCTGTGTACTCGTTCATCGGTGTGTTCGCGGGGATCCTGGCCCTTCTTCTCGCCGCGGCAGCCTTCGTCTTCGCCCGGAACACGAACTGGGCCCGACGACTGATCGGCGGTGGGATCTACGTCTTCGCCGGCATCATCTCCATGGTCGTTTCGCCGCTGCTCTCGAGGCTCCTCAGTGAGGCGACCTATCGGTACGACTCGGGTGTGTGGCTGACCTCGCTGGTCTTCGGACTGTTCTCCGCGATCATCCTCGCATCGAAGCTGGTGGGCTGGTGTATCGCGCGGAATCGGCGTTGGTGGGTCCTGCTCGTGGCGGCTGGCTGTGGCCTCGTCGTCCCGATGGTCTCTTCGCTCGGTCAGATGGTCGTCTTCACCTCGGGAGCACCGTTTTGGTTGGGTTCCGGGCTGATCCAGGGGATATCCCTGGTTCTCATCTTCGGTGCGCTGGGGCTGCTGCACCTCCTCGGCGGTCTCCGCGGTGGATCGGTTCCCGTCGTCACTCAGCCGACGTTCGGCGAATCACGGCAGGTCCGAAGTGCACAGGGGGTGCAGGCTGGTCCTGGACTCGGCAATCCGCAGGCCTACGGCCCCGTGGACCACCCGTATGAGCAGCAGCCTTTCGGCGCTCAACCACCGAACAGTCAGCCCGGCTCCGCGCAGGCCCACTACGGCGGCAGCCAGCCGGTCGCCTCTCAGCCCGGATACGCGCCGCCGCAGCACGGC
The DNA here is from genome assembly GCF_037101285.1 of Brevibacterium metallidurans. NCBI lineage: Bacteria > Bacillati > Actinomycetota > Actinomycetes > Micrococcales > Brevibacteriaceae > Brevibacterium > Brevibacterium metallidurans. Next base: position 7,419 of record NZ_BAAAAF010000022.1, on the reverse strand, counting down.
AACTCCCAGTCGCCTGCCCGCAGATCCGAACAGTTCCGTCCTCCGCAGGACTCCGGACAGAAGGGTTCACACTCCACGCAGGCTGCGCCCTCCGATTTCCAACCCCCGCGCCGCCCTCGCCACTGACCGGGGTTTTCACTGACTGGCCGATGTCGCACGTCTCCGGCGTGCTCCGTTGTCACACTCAGTTTCGCCACTGCTACCGTAGTGACCATCGATGAAGCCAGCTGTGTGCGCCGGATATCAGCAAAGTTCTGTGAGGAGATGACCTATGAGAGATCGGATCGTCGGACTGGTCTGCGGAGTCGTCGGGGCGGCAGTCATCGGAATCGGCGCTTTCTGGATGTCGATCCCAGCGCTCATCCTCGCTGCCGTTCTCGCCGTCCTGCCGATCGCTCTCTACGTCCGCGGCAATGATGACGCCAGTCCTCAGCGCCCGTGGCATCGCCGGGTCGTCGCCGTGCTCATCGGTGCCGCCGCGGTGGCCGCGGTCGTCTCCGCGCTCCGGATCGCGCCTTTGTGGCCCGCGGTCTTCATCCTCATGGGCGCCGGCTACTACGGCCTCGGTATCCTGCTGCTCGGCAAGCAACGAGTCGTGACGCCGCGACGGTCATCCGGGCAAGGTCGCGTCTGACGACAGAGAAGCCGACACCACAAACGACCGAGCCCCGCGATCCGACGGATCTGCGGGGCTCTATGCCGAGTGGGCGAGATGTCAGCCGAAGTGCTTCGGCAGGGTCTCCTCATGGGCGGTGCGCAGCTCGTCGAGGCCGATCGAGAAGTGATCGACGACCTCGAGCTCGGGTGAACCGTCGCCCGTGTCGGTCATGCCAATGCGGATGAACGGGAAGTTCCGCGCCGTGCACATGTCCTTGAACCGGACCTCCTCCGACCGCGGCACCGCGACGATCGCGCGCGCCGTCGATTCGGAGAACAGCGCGGTGAACACGTCGATGCCGTCGCGTTCGCACAGTTCGTCGAGCCAGATGCGGGCGCCCGTGCCGAAGCGCAGGCTCGCCTCGACGAGGGCCTGCGAGAGACCGCCTTCGGAGAGGTCGTGGGCGGCGTCGACCATGCCGTCGCGCGAGGAGTTGATGAGGATCTCCGCGAGCTCCCGCTCCGTCTCCGGACGGTACTTCGGGGGCACCCCGCCGAGGTGGCCCGCCGTGACGTCGGCCCACGCCGAACCGTCGAGCTCGTCCTCCGTGGTGCCGAGCAGGTAGATCGTCTGACCCGGCTCCGTCCAACCGGCCGGGGTGCGGCGGGCGACATCGTCGAAGACGCCGAGCACACCGACGACCGGGGTCGGGTGGATCGCCACGCCGCCCGTCTGGTTGTACAGGGACACGTTGCCGCCCGTCACGGGGATGCCGAGGTCCTGACACGCCTCGGCTAGGCCCTCGACGGCAGCGGCGAACTGCCACATGATTTCCGGGTCCTCGGGGGAGCCGAAGTTGAGGCAGTCGGTGACCGCGCGCGGGATCGCGCCGGCCGTGGCGACGTTGCGGTACGCCTCGGCGAGCGCCAGCTGTGCACCCCGGGCGGGGTCGAGGTAGCCGTAGCGGCCGTTGGCGTCGGTGGCGATGGCCACGCCGAGGCCGGTCTCCTCGTCGACGCGGATGACGCCGGCGTCGTCGGGGAACGCCTGAGCGGTGTTGCCCTGGACGTAGCGGTCGTACTGGTCGGTGATCCAGTCCTTCGCCGCGAGGTTCGGCGAGGCGGCGAGCTCGACCATCGTCGCCTTGAGCTCCTCATCGGTGGCCGGGCGCTTGAGGTCGGCGGCCTTGACGGTGTTCGCGGCCACCTCGGCGGTCCATGAGGGTTCGGCCATCGGACGCTGATAGACGGGACCGTCGTGGGCGACCGAACGCGGGGGCACGTCGACGATGACGTCGCCGTGCCATTCGATGATGAGGCGACCGGTGTCCGTGACCTCGCCGAGGACGGAGGTCTCGACGTCCCACTTGTCGACGATGGACATGAACTCCTCGAGACGGTCGGGGCGGACGACGGCCATCATCCGCTCCTGCGACTCGGACATGAGGATCTCCTCGGGCGTGAGCGTGTCATCGCGCAGGAGCACGTCGTCGAGGGCGATGTGCATGCCGCCGTCGCCGTTCGAGGCGAGCTCCGAGGTCGCGCAGCTGATGCCTGCGGCACCGAGGTCCTGGATGCCTTCGACGACGCCGGCACCGAAGAGCTCGAGGCAGCATTCGATGAGCACCTTCTCCGCGAACGGGTCGCCGACCTGGACGGCGGGACGCTTCGAGGGCTTCGTGTCGTCGAAGGACTCGGAGGCGAGGATCGAGGCCCCGCCGATGCCGTCGCCGCCGGTGCGCGCACCGAAGAGGACGACCTTGTTGCCCTTGCCCGAGGCGTTGGCCAGGCGGATGTCCTCATGCCGGAGGACACCGACGGCAAGCGCGTTGACCAGGGGGTTTCCCTGATAGACGGAGTCGAAGACGGTTTCGCCGCCGATGTTGGGCAGGCCCAGGGAGTTGCCGTACTGGCTGATGCCCGAGACGACGCCGTGGACGACGCGGGAGGTGTCGGGGTGGTCGACGGCGCCGAAGCGCAGCTGGTCCATCACGGCCACGGGGCGCGCGCCCATCGAGATGATGTCGCGGACGATGCCGCCCACACCGGTCGCCGCACCCTGGTGGGGTTCGACGTAGCTCGGGTGGTTGTGGGACTCGACCTTGAAGGTCACCGCCCAGCCGTCGCCGATGTCGACGACGCCGGCGTTCTCGCCGATGCCGACGAGCAGGTACTTCTTCATCTCATCGGTGACGTAGTCGCCGAACTTCGACAGGTGCACCTTGGAGGACTTGTACGAGCAGTGCTCGGACCACATGACGGAGTACATCGCCAATTCCGCCGAGGTGGGGCGCCGTCCCAGGATCTCCCTGATCCGGGCGTATTCGTCGGCTTTGAGACCGAGTTCGGCAAACGGCTGGTCGACATCGGGGTTCGCGGTGGCGAACTCGACCGTCTCCTTGACCTTCTTCGAGGTCTGATCGACCTCCTGGACATCGTCCGCGCGAGCAGACTCGGATTTCGCGGAGATGAGGTTTTCAGACATGTCCTCTGGGTGGCCCTTTCCTACGACACGGAGCTCGGGGTCCATCTTATCCGGGCGGGGCAACGCCGCGCGCCCTCGCCCCTGGCGCAGGCCGCGCAGTCGGTCGGGCCGGATCCGACCGAGCCGGGAGCAGGGTCCATGTGAGCTGGGACGGAGGTCCGCCTCGGCGAGGTGGGGCCGTCGTCGAGGTCTGCGTTTAGTGTTGGGAACGGTCGGCAAATTAGACTGGGGGCCATGGCAACTCCCAAGATCGTCCTGTTCTACGTCTTCACTCCGCTGCCTGATCCCGAAGCGATTCGGCTGTGGCAGCACACGCTCGCCGAGAGCCTCGGGCTCACCGGCCGCGTCATCGTGTCCAAGGACGGCATCAACGCGACCCTCGGCGGAGACATCCGCGAGGTCAAGGCGTACGTGCGGGCGACGAAGTCCTACGCGCCGTTCCGGGGAGCCGACATCAAATGGTCGAACGGGCAGGGCGATGACTTCCCGCGGCTGAGCGTCAAGGTCCGCCCCGAACTCGTCACCTTCGGCACCGACGACGAGATCACGGTCACCGCCGACGGCGTCCAAGGCGGGGGAGTCCACCTCAAGCCGGGTGCCCTGCACAAGCTCATGGACGAACGCGACGACGTCGTCTTCTTCGACGGCCGCAATGCGATGGAGGCCCAGATCGGGAAGTTCCGGGACGCGATCGTCCCGGACACGGACACGACGCGCGACTTCATCGCCGAGATCGAGTCCGGCAAGTACGACGACCTCAAGGACAAGCCCGTCGTCACGTACTGCACCGGCGGCATCCGCTGCGAAGTGCTCTCCGTGCTCATGAAGAACCGCGGCTTCTCCGAGGTCTACCAGCTCGACGGCGGCATCGTCCGCTACGGCGAGACCTTCGGCAACACCGGCTACTGGGACGGCTCCCTCTACGTCTTCGACAAGCGCATGCACGTCGAGTTCGGCGAGGGCGCCGAATCGATCGGCCACTGCATCTCCTGCGGGACCGCCACCCCCGAGTTCGTCAACTGCGCGAACCTCGAATGCCGGAAGCAGTACCTCCGGTGTGCCGAGTGCACGGCTGCCGGGCTCCAGCCCGCATGCCTCGAGTCCACTGAGCAGCCCGTCCTCGCCGAGGCGGCCGCCGGCTGATCATGCCGCCGCCGGCAGGTCTCGCGGCCACCGGCTGATCAGGCTGCCGCCCTCTCGTCGCTCAAACCCCACCGATCGGTCTCGTCCTTCCTAGCCGCGCGTGCCCGTCCGGGCCAGGAGCCGCGCGCCGAGACGATGAGGACGGCGCCGATCTGGAGGACGACACCGTAGCGGACCACCTCGGCGAAGCCGACGGTCGGCAGCATCGCGATGAGGAAGCAGAGAAGGAGGCCGGCCGCGAGTTTGCCGACCCAGCGCCACAGCGGACCGATGATGAGCAGGGTGCCGAGTGCCGCCTCGGCGATCGTCGCGACCACCCCGGCGGCGGTGACGACTGGACTCGGTGCCCACGGCAGCAGCACCCCGACATAGGCGAGGAACTGAGGCCACGATCCCCATGAGACTCCGGGGGCGCCGGGCGCTCCGAGGAGTCCGAAGCGATCGGCGACCGAGAGCAGCAGTTCGATCCCGATGACCGCGCCCAGGAGGCGCCCGGTCACCCACCGTGCCCACCGACTGCGGGTCAGTGCTGCCACGCCCGCGATGACGGTGAGCGCGGTGAGGGCCGTGACGATCGGGCCGACCGTCACGCCCTGCAGCACGCCGACGCCGGCGACGATGACGCCGAGTGCGGTCCAGATGAGACCGCCGATGAGGCGATACCTGTCCATGTGCTCCATGTTCACTCCCGTACTTCGTGGCCTGGCGGCTGGCGTTGCGACGTCCGGCCCAGTGCCCGGAAACCGGGCTGGTGACCGGCGACCGGACTGGTGCCCACGGTCCGAGCCGTCGCTCGGCGTTCGAATGGTAAGGTAGTTGACTGATTTCAGGATAGGAGGCCCGAACGAAATGGTCAAGGACTTTACCAATCCTCTGCGGGAGCGACCGCTGCCGCTCGGTTCGCTGCTCTCGTCGACGGCGCAGCACCTCCTCGGCGGCCTCGATGATGCCCTCGCGCGGGCGGGACTGGCGGGGATCCGGTCAGCGCATGCGCCGCTGTTCCTCGTCATCGACCCCGAGGGAACGAGGTCCTCCGAGCTCGCCAAACGCGCGGGCATGACGAAGCAGGCGATGGGGGAGCAGGTCCGTCATCTCGAGAAGCTCGGCTACGTCGAGGTCGTCCCCGACCCCACTGACGGGCGCGCCCGGCTCGTGCGACTGACGGATTCCGGGTGGAAAGGGGTCGAGATCGCCGAGTCGGTGATCACCCGCTTCGACGCGTGGCTCGAAGACCGCCTCGGCGCCGACGCGGTGACCGAGCTGCGGACGACCCTCGGGCAGATCCTTGTCAGCGAGCCGGCCGAATGGGATGCGGGGCCGGCGCGGAACGAGGCCGCCGGGGAATCGCCGACAGAGGGGAAGCAGGCCCCGGGCGACACGTGAGTGCGGCGACCGGTGTGGGCAGTGGCCGGTGGGTAGGGCGACCGGGACAATCGGTGACCAGTGGGTGCGCAGTCGCAGATGACTACCGCCGAAGCCCGATCAGTGCCGGACATCCAGTGTCAGCGCGTCATCGGCGCAGCAGACTCTTCGCGGCTGCGCGCACATCGGTCCAACGGAAGTCGAACCCTGCGGCGTCGAGCCGTTCCGGCAGCACCCACCTGCTCTTGAGCACGAGCTCCGACTCCTGCCGGAGGACGAACATGCCGGTCTCGAGCAGCCACCTCGGCGCCGGAATGCCGATCGGCATCCGTACGGCTCGACGCAGTGCGGCCATGAGGGTCGCATTGTCCGAGACCCCGGGGCTGGCGAGGTTGACGGGTCCGGTGATCTCCGGATGCGTGTCGATGAACCGAACCGCGCGGACGAGGTCGTCGATGTGGATCCAGCTGAATCGCTGGCGACCGTGGGTCGGGGCATGACCGTGCCAGACAGTCGGTCCTGTCGGGGCCGGGCCGATGCCCCTGTATCGACGGTGTCCGAACCATCGTCCTTCGAGCTGCGGGCCGCCCGCGCCGAAGCGAGCGGCCATCGCGAGCATGTTGAGAGCGGCCCCGTCGCCGAGCACGATCGCCATGCGGGCGGCGACTCGACGCGTGCGCGGCAGCTCACCGCGGAAGAACTCGCGTTCCCAACCCGTGGCCACATCGACGGAGAAGCCCTCGCCGATCTCGCCGGTCGACTCGGTCTGGGGGCGGTCGGTCGCATGCCGGTAGATCGTCGCCGTGCTCGCGTTGATCCACAGCCGAGGAGGCGCCGAGGCGGCGGAGACTGCCTCGTGGAGTGCTCGGGTCGTGAGGATGCGGGAGTCCCAGATCTCCTGCCGGTTCCGATCGGTGTACCGACATCCGACGCTGCGTCCGGCGAGGTTGATGAGCAGATCGGCGCCGTCGATTGCGGCTTTGATGCCTTTCGGGTCGTCCCATCCGGTATCGGCGGAGGTGCCTCTACCGATCGTGCGCACCCGGTAGCCCCACTCCTGAAGCGGGCCGATGAGTGAGCGGCCGACGAACCCGGAGGCGCCGGCGATGACGGCGAGGGGAGAGTGGACCAGTGGTTCCGGTGAGTCGCTCATGGGGCCACGCTAGCGTGAGGTCACCGGGATCTTCTGCTGCACAGTGGAACCGGACTCGTGCGTCTCGACCCGTGGTTCGCTGGACCGGCAGACCGCTCCGAGTTCGGGGTCTCGCCCGGGTGTTCCGAGCCGACGGATTCGGTTCTTCTTAAGGGGACCGTTCGGGCCCTCCAGCGCGTGTGGTGGTTGTCACGGTGTTCTGGTTGGTTTCCGGGTTGCGTGTGGGGGTTCGGGTGGTCTAGAGTTATATCTCGTTCGCCTCACCGGGAACACCACGACAAAGGGGTGTTTCCACCGGGTGTCACCAGCACAAACAGTGTTTGTACGGGGACGGTTTCCGGGAGTGTGGTTCGGGTGAACGCAATCCTGTGGATGCCCCCACCGAGTGCATGGCTTCTGGTTGTGTGTGGTGTGGGTGTGTGTTTGTGGTTTGAGAATCCAATAGCGTGTTTGTTTGAACAATGTGATGCCAGAAATTTTTTCTGGTAAGACAACCAAAAATCCATGACCCTTGGTGGTTGTGGTGGGGTCGCTGTCCACCCCCGTGGATGGTGACTGTCTTGCCGGGATCATCGAAATATTTTTTATGGAGAGTTTGATCCTGGCTCAGGACGAACGCTGGCTGCGTGCTTAACACATGCAAGTCGAACGCTGAAGCCCCAGCTTGCTGGGGTGGATG
>NZ_BAAAAF010000021.1:0-29542 GCF_037101285.1 Brevibacterium metallidurans | reverse complement strand
GGCAGACGGCCCGGGGCGACCGACCGGAGTGCACTCAACGCACTGTCGACGGACTCCTGCGTCGCAAGCTCCCCTCCCCCGCTCAGCCCCTGCCGGAACGCCCGCTGGTTCTCGAGCTTCTCCCGGAACGCGGCGAACGCGAAGGGTTTGATGAGGTACTGCGTGATCCCCACCGAGATCGCCGAGCGGATGACCGGCAGATGTCGCACCGCGGTGATCGCGATGATGTCCGCGCCCGTGTTCCGGCTGTTCATCCGCTTGGCCACATCGAGTCCGTGTGCATCGACGAGGTTCATGTCGAGCAGCACGATGTCCACCGGCTCCCCCGATGTAGTGAGTGCGTCGAACCGGGCGAGCGCCTCGACCCCGCCGCGGCTGATCCCCGCGACCGCGAAACCGGGGATCCGGCGGACGAAGTCCGCGTGCGCCTCCGCCGTGAGCGGATCGTCGTCGACGATTAGGACGCGCAGCTCGGGCTCGGTCGACTTCGGCTCATTTGTCATCGGTGCCTTCACCTCCCCGGGTGTCCGGCGTCAGCGGCAGCGTCACCGTGAAGATCGCCCCACCGTCGGATTCGATGCGCAGATCCCCGCCGAGGCGGGCCACGGCCTGCCGGACGAGCGCGAGCCCGAATCCGCGCCCGCCCGCGGCCACCGGCGCCGACTTCTCCGTGGTGCCGAGGCGAAAGATCGTGTCGATCTCCGCGGGGTCGATCCCGGTGCCCGAGTCGGCGATCGTGATGATCAGCTCCCCGTCGGCGGCGACGAAATCGGCCCACACATGCCGCTCCGGGGAGTCGGCGGCCGCGTCGAGGGCGTTGTCGAGGAGATTGCCGGCGACCGTGACGAGGTCGCGGGCATCGAGGCTGCCGGCCGGCAGCTCCCCCGTCGCGGTGACCGTGAGTTCGATGCCGCGCTCATGGGCCTGCGCCGCTTTGCCGATCATCAGGGCCGTGATGAACGGTTCGTCAAGGGAGTCGACGAAGGTGTCGGTGAGCCGTTGGGACTCCTGTTCGTCGCGGACGGCGAATTCGAGGGCATCGTCGAGGCGGCCGAGTTCGATGAGGTTGGAGACCGTGTGCAGACGGTTCGCGTGCTCATGGGTCTGGGCGCGCAGCGCCTCGGAGAGCGTGCGCATCGTCTCAAGCTCGCCGGTGAGCTCCTCGAAGTCGGTGCGGTCGCGCAACGTGACGACGGTGCCGGACGCCTCGGCGCCCTCCTGCCCGGCGGCTCGCGCCTCGGGCCCGGTTGCGGCTTTCTGGCTGATGACGAGGACACGGTCGGCGGTGAGGTGGGTTTCGTCGACGGCGACCCGACCCGATTCCAGGAGGGCGCGGATCGAGGCGGGCAGGGCCACCTCGGCGAGGGGAACCGGCTCACCGTCAGCGGGACGGGGCAGGTCGAGCAGGGCCGCCGCCTCATCGTTGTAGAGGACGAGGCGGGCACGGTCGTCGACGAGGATGAGCCCCTCCCGCAGCGAATGGAGGGCGGAGTCGTAGAACGCGAAGAGCCGTTTGAGCTGTTCGGGACCGTAGCCCAAGGTGACGCGCTTGAGGTAGCGGCTGAGGATCCATGCCCCGAGCCCGCCGAGGGCGATCGCTGCGGCGGCGACGATGAGGATCTGCGGCAGGGCCGCAGCGTGGGTGAGCGAGATCGTCTCGAGGGTGACGCCGACGGCGACCATCGCGGTGACCTCACCGGATGCGTCCATGATCGGCGCGATCGCCCGCACCGAGGGACCGAGGGTTCCGACGTACTCCTCGACCTCGCTCTGCCCGGTCAGCGCCGTGCCGATGCTGCCGATGTAGGGCTTGCCGATCTCCGTCGGGTCGGGGTGGGTGTAGCGGGTGCGGTCTGAGTCCATGATCGTCACGAAGTCCACCTCGGCGGTGTCGATGACGGTCTGGGCAAAGGGCTGGAGTGCAGCGGACGGGTCGGGACCGGCGACCGCCTCGGCGACGAAGGGATCGTGGGCCAGGGTCTCGGCGATGCTGAGGACACGGTCGGCGGCGGCATCGCGCGCGGAGTCCCGGGCCGAGAGATAACTGGTGACGCTGAGGACGGCACAGACTGCCACGATGAGGACGAGCTGGAGGAGGAAGAGGCGACGCGCCAACGGCACATGCCGCACCCGGGTGCGGCCGGTCAGGGGCGTCGTCGTTGTCCTCACACGGACAAGCTTCGCACGACTCCCCCACCCGGCGAGTGCCCGAACGACGCCTGCGGCCGGCCATGAACACTATGAACGCAACCACGACAGGGCATGTGATCCTTGTCATCCTGAGTGGGCACTTCGACCGGCGCGCAGCCGGATCACCGACGCTCAACGAGGAGAGGGCAATGTCGCCTACCACCAACACACCCGCGGTCACCGGTCAGACTCGACCGGGCAAGAAGAAGGACCGCACCCACTGGCTCTACATCATGGTCATCATCGCCGTGGTCTCGGGAGCCACGATCGGGCTCGTCGCCCCCGAACTGGGCATCGCGCTCAAGCCCCTGGGCACCGCGTTCATCGCGCTCATCAAGATGATCATCGCCCCGATCATCTTCTGCACGATCGTCCTCGGCGTCGGTTCGGTGGCGAAGGCCGCGACCGTCGGCAAGGTCGGCGGGCTCGCGATGCTCTACTTCCTCTGTATGGCCACGCTCGCGCTCATCATCGGCCTCGTCGTCGGCAACATCATCCACCCCGGCACGGGACTCCAGCTCAAGCCCTACGAGGCGGCCGGCGGCGATGACAATGCGACCGTCGTGTTCCTGCTCAGCCTCATCCCCGGCGACATCCCCGTGCTGCCGACGCTCGTCCTCGCCCTCCTCGTCGGGTTCGCCCTCCAGTCGATGGGCAAGGCCGGGGAACCGGTGCTCACCGGCATCCGCCACATCCAGGCCGTCGTCTTCAAACTCATGATGATGATCATGTGGGCAGCCCCGGTCGGTGCGTTCGGGGCGATCGCCGCGGTCGTCGGCGCCACCGGGTGGGCGGCGATCGGGTCGATGGCCGTGCTCATGGGTGCCTTCTACCTCACGTGCGCGCTCTTCATCGTCATCGTCCTCGGCGGTCTGCTCAAGATCGTCACCGGGCTGAACATCTTCCGCCTCATGAAGTACCTGGCCCGGGAGTATCTGCTCATCTTCTCCACCTCGTCCTCGGAATCCGCGCTGCCGAGGCTGCTGGCGAAGATGGAGCACGCCGGGGTCTCGAAGCCCGTCGTCGGCATCACCGTGCCCACCGGGTACTCGTTCAACCTCGACGGCACCGCGATCTACCTGACGATGGCCGCGCTCTTCGTCTCCAGTGCGATGGGCATGCCGATGGACCTGGGCCAGCAGATCTCGCTGCTCGTGTTCATGATCATCGCCTCGAAGGGCGCCGCCGGCGTCACCGGTGCGGGCCTGGCCACCCTGGCCGCGGGGCTGCAGGCGCACCGGCCCGAGCTGCTCGACGGGATGGGCGTCATCGTCGGCATCGACAAGTTCATGTCAGAGGCCCGCGCCCTGACGAACTTCACCGGCAACGCGGTGGCCACCCTGCTCATCGGCACGTGGACGAAGGAGATCGACCTCGGTCAGGCCCGGGCGGCACTCGACGGGTCGAGCCCGTTCGACGAGCTCAGTCTCGACCCGGAAGCGCATGGAGGTGCGAGTGAGACCGACGGGGAGTCTGAAAACGCACCACAAGCACTGTCGCGGACGTGACCTCGACATGACGGCCTGTTGAACGGTCGGCACCATCCACGGGGCGGGCGCGCGAATGTGCGTCCGCCCCGTGGTTCTCGCTCCACTTGTCCTGTCGTTGCGGCTAGAGTTTGAGATGCGTCAGTGAGCCCCTCACCAGCCCCTCCCCCGCGATCGTGAAATACGAGATGCAGGCCGGCAGTGCGGCCGGTCGAGGTCACTGTTCGGTCACCCGCTGTCAATGCGATGGTTACGTTGGCCGGGGACGCGGCACCGCTCGAACATACTGCACAGCGCTCCGGGAAGGGAACGACGATGGTCAAGCTCAAAACGATGGCATCGGCCCTGGGGTCACTGGGGGACGTCAACCGGGCTCGGTCGCAGTTCGACGATCCGTCGCGCAAGCTCGCCGAGGACCAGTCGTTCCCGCCCGCAGACATCCGTCCCGCCGCCGACGATGCACGGACGCTTGCCCTGCGCATCACGACCGCGGCCGGTGCGGCAGCGACCGACGCGCCTTCGTCCGACGCGGTCCCGCCCGGCACAGCTGCGACCGGCTCGCCGTCGTCCGAGGCAGGCGGTGCCACCTCGAGCCTGCGCGACCTGTTCGCGCTCATCCATGTGCCCGCGAGCGGCGATACGGCGGGGTTCCTCGTGCTCAATCCCTCGGTCGAGATCGAGGCGGGTCGCAGCTTCGGCAGTCTCGTCGACGAGGGCGGGTGGCCCGTGTTCGTCGCGATCGCCGAGGAGGTGCTGGGCATCCGCGTCGACCATGTCATCGAGCTCTCCGCCGAGGCGCTCGGCAATGTCATCGATGTCATCGGTCCGGTGGCGGTCTACGGTCGCACGGCGTTCGAGTCCGGTGGAATCGCGTTCGTCGAGGGCACGAATTCGCTTGATGGCGCCGCGGCGGTGACGTTCGCCGCCGCCGATGCCGTTGACGATGCGGGTCAGACGCGCACCCGCAATCAGCGGGCGCTGCTGCGCGCCCTCGTTCAGGCGCTGCGGCAGGGCGGTCTGGCGAAGGATCCGGCGAAGCTCACCGCGGTCCTCGGTGCGGTGGCGGCGGGAGTGCGCACGGATGCGGGGCTGACGACGATCGAGTTGGGGAAGCTTGCGAATGTCATCCGGCAGATCCCGCAGGACGACGTCATCGCGGTCACGGTCCCGGCGACGTCCCAGCGGATCGACGACGGCACGGTGCGGGTGACCTTCGACGCCGAGGCGCTGCCGGCCCTGCGTCAGGCGCTGGCCGGGGAGGACCTCAAGGAGTTCCTCCGCTATGTCGCATCCCTCGGGTACTGAGGTCGTCCGCCGATGCGGCCGCGGCACTGAGGCGGTTCGGACCGCAGATCGGTCCTGGATCGTCACCGGCCCCGTCCTCGGCGCGCCTCACTTCTTGCTCATGATGAAGACGGTTGCCGAGCTTCCGGCGAGGTCGATCCGCAGGTCGTTGTCGTCGGCGGCCTCTGATGCGGTCGGTGCCGGTCCGCTGTAGGGAACGCTGTCCGGGAGCGGATTGGCAGGGATGACCTGAGTGGCGTTCTTTGCGTCGTTCGAGGGTCCGTAGACCTGTGAGGCCTTGTCGACGGAGAAGCCCTCGGGGATCTCGAGGGTGACGGGGTTGCCGCCTGAGGCCGCGGCATCGTTGGCGTTGATGATCGTCGTGACCAGGGTCGTCCCATCGTTCTTCGTCACGGTGTAGGCGCTCATGTTCCCACCGCCGGTGACCGTGGTCTTGGTGAAGGTGCCGCCGATGCTGGGCACGAGGAGGCGCAGGGCCGCGAAGTGCGGTCGGCCTTCGAGGGTCGAGGAGGCGGTGCCGCGGCCTGCGGGGTCGCAGACCAGCGACATCGGGGCGCCACCGTTGCAGGCCCCGAGCATCGAGTGCATGGCAAGCCGTTGGACTCCGAGTGAGGCAGCGTAGAGCGTGAAGTCGGCGGTCCAGAGGGACATCGCGTTCGTCAGGGAGGTGTCGTTCGTGCCCCCGCAGCTCGTCGGACCGGTCTCTTCGAGCCACAGCGGTAGCCCGGCAGCGTCCGCTTTGGCCTTACCGATGCCGATGTTCTTCTTGGCAGCCTGCTTAGCGCTCGGATCTAGTAAGTTCTCAGACTGGGGACCTCGTCCGGGAACCGCACTCGAATCGCAGTCGTAGAGCTGATACCAATGTTGTGCGAGCGCGGCAGTATTTTCGACATTTGCGCCGAGGAAAGCGTCCATCCATGCTCCGTCGAATGCATCGGGGCCGATGATGGGGGCGTCCGGGCGTTGGGAGTGTATTGCCTCAACATACGCGTTCAACTGCTCGACATATTTCGTCTTGTCCCAGCTGTCATCTCGGACAGCTCCCCCTGGAACGTCCTGAACGGTGTAGCCATTCGGCTCGTTGCCGATCGATAGCCCGACCAGGGAGTCGCCGAGGATGTCGACGGCATTGACTGCCATGTCGGCTCCGCGTTTGGGGTCGTAGGTGCCGAGTGGGATGCCGATCGTCACCGTCGAGCCGGTGGCGTCGAGAAGCTGCTTCAGCCGCCTGAGGTCGTCGGGCGTAACGGCCACCTGTTCGGCCTTCGGCGGGGTCTCCCCCGAGGATGTCCAGAACGTGCGCCGGTCAAGGCCGTTGCCGCCGAAACGCAGGGCCGGCGAACCGAGGGACGTGAGCAGATCGTCAAGGTTGGACGCCGCCGGGTCGAGACGCGGGTCGGCGAGGTCGGTGGCCTCGAAGGAGATGCCGATGTTGGAGGAGCGGAAGTATTGGCCCGTCGACTCCTCGGTGATCGCGACGGTTCCTGTCTCCCCCATCGTGCGAGAGTTCAGGTTCTGCGTGAAGATCGTCGGCGTCGGGCTCTGCATTCCGGCTTCAGCGGAAGAACCTGCGGCTTCGTCGCGTGTGGAGGGGTTGAACGCACACCCTGCAATGGTCAGCGCAGTTGCAACGGCGACGATCACTTGCAGGGTTCGCTTCACATTGCACCATCCGGGCAGACTCTTCGGCATCGACATCCGACAGCCTGCATGAGCCGTCTGCTTCTATCCTAGGCGAGGAGCCAGCGAACGTTCACTGCCGTTCCGCTGCGAACTCGCGGATGCTGTCCACCAGCGAGGAGTAGTCCTCATCGCGGAAATGGAAAGGCTGCGGCCCCCATTTGTGTTCCCTACTGATCCGCAGCTCACCGCTCGATCGTGTGATCGCGACGCCGACCATCTGTCGCGCCGCTTCGCGGTAGCGCATGAACTTCTCATTGGCGTCGATCGCACGGTCGGCGAACTCCTCGGCCTCAGTCGGTTTGATCTCAGAGAAGCGGCGCCAGGCTTCCTGTACCGAGGCGCCGGTCGACAATCTTCGACTCGCTTCCCGAACCCCGCGCTTCAACCGGCGGCCGTGTCGGCCGAGCACGCTGGCGACATCACCGCGCGGGTGCGGAGCTCCTGCCAGCGCCGCGGCCCATTCGACGTCGATGAGCACCGTCTTGTCCGCAAGTCCAGCGACACCGAGCGACGCGACCAGCGCCTCGAACCCGACGTGCCAGGCGGCGAAGTGCTCGTCCGTTCCGAATTCGACCAGCCTGGCCCCTGAACGGCGGGCAGCCCGACCGGCTCCGGAGAGTTCGACCTCGATGGAGTTCGTCATCGACGTGCCGTCCGGGAACTCCCAGTAGCCTCGGCGCTCATCGACCAGATCCACGAGGATCACATCGAGTTCGTCGGCGATCTCCGCGATCCGGCGTGCGCCGTTGCCTTCGAGGTCGCCCACGACCATCCGTTCTTGGAATGCCGAAGTCAGTTCGCTCAGATCGACTCCGTCTGTGCCGTGAGGTGCAAGAAGGCTGCGCACCGACTGTCGTGCGACATAGGCGCGCACGTCCGCATCGGGCATGAACTCACACGTGTCACGGCTGACGCACGAACCGAAGATGGCGATGTTCACGACTTCGCGTCTTCCGTCGTCATCGACCGGCGGCGAGGTTCAGCAGGTTCGTCCCCTCCTGGTTCGGGTGCGTTCGGGGCGTCACCGGAGGCTCGCCGCTTCCGCATGCGGTCAGCGTAACGCTGATCCGCGAGCAGTCTCACCTTCGACGCAAGACGCTGCCCCGTGAGATCCGCCGAGGCAGCCACCGACGACGCCCTGTCGTCGGGGTTGGCGGCGCGGAGAATGACGCGCTTGTCACCGGGATGAAGACGCAGCGGCGGCGGGCCATCGTGCCAATGCTGGGAGCCGACGGCTTCCGATGCTGGTTTCGGGAGCACCGGGAAAATGGCGGGCGATGAAGGTGCCCCGATCTCTTCGGGCCACGCATGGGGTTCGGCTGCCGCAATCTGCGGCATCGGTTCTTCCTCTATTTCGCGTGATGCTTCTCGCCGTTTCACGTGCCGAGCGGCGATTCTCTTCTTCTTGCCTGATCGCGCAGCGTGTCTTGGAATCGGGTTACGCACTAACTCGGGTTCGAGGACATTGATCTCTTCCTGCCGCGCATTGCTCATCACGTCGGCGAGGAGTTTGTCAGCGATCTCCTCTTCGCCCTTGGCAACATTCCACGCCCACCAGCGGTACTTTTCGGCGACCGCCTCTGCCGGTCCGTCCATGAGGATCTCGCCCTTGTGCATCCACACAGCGCGAGTGCAGAGTTCCTGAATGACTTTCGCCGCGTGGTTGACGAGCAGCACGGTGCCCGCCTCTGCGAGGAGATCGTCCATCGCACGCTCGCTGCGCTCTGCGAACGTTGCATCTCCGGTCGACAGCGCCTCATCGATGAGCAGAATCTTCGGCCGAGCGGCAAGCGCGATCGCAAACCGCAGGCGGGCTCCCATACCTGAGGAATACGTACCCATCGGGCGATGGATCGCCGATCCAAGTGCAGACAACTCGACAACGTAGTCATATGCTTCCGCGGCTTCATCCGGGGTCAGACCCATCGCCAGGCAACCGAGGCGGACGTTCTCCCCGCCGGAGAGCGACGGTTGCAGCGCCGCACTGACGCCCAGCAGGAGCGGTTGAAAGCGCACCAGGACGCGTCCTCGGTCGGGTTGCTCTACGCCGGCAATGTTGCGCAGCAGCGTCGACTTGCCTGAGCCGTTGGCTCCTACGACCCCGACCATCTCGCCTTCTCTCGCAACGAGATTGACTCCCCGCAACGCGCGAACAGTGGTTGTCCCATTGCGTCCAGAAATGGCACCGGCGAGGCGCTTGATGCCCTTCGATCCCTTTGCGGGGTCGTTTGTGGCCACGGTGTAACGGACCTGTACGTTTTCTGCGACGATGTTCGGTTCGGCTGCTGACGCAAGATCTGCGGTGGCAAAGCTGACAGATTCAGAGTCGACCATAACTCTCCTCTCCTCGCCAGAAGAACAGGAATCCCACGACGAGAAGCCCGAACGACCAGACCACAGCGGAGATCCACATCCACGACGGCGAGGCGGTTCCATAGAGCAGAGAGTCCCTCGCCAAAGTGAGGAATGAATGCATTGGATTGGCCTGCATGATCGTCAATAGGACTGGATGATCTGCGAGCTGCTCTTCTACTGAGAAGAACACCCCTGAGCCGTATAGCCAGAATCGGCTGATGATCGACATCAGATTCGACATGTCGGGGAACTTATGTCCGACTCGTGCGAGCAGACACGCCAATCCGACATTGAAAATCGTCTGTAGCACGACGACGGGGATTATGAGGACGACGCGCCAAGTGATCACCTCGGCGGGCGGGAGTACCGCGAGGACCACAACCATCACCGCCAAGCTCGGTATGAAGTCGAGAAAGTTGCGGACGACGGTCGAGATCGGAAGAGCTGCGCGCGGGAACTGGAAGCCTCTGATCATCGAAGCGCCCCCGCGGATAGAAACGGTGCCGCCGGTCATCGACTTTCCTGTATAGGCGAAGAAGAACACGCCGATCACAAGGTAGCCAATGAAGTTGTCGATTCCGCGAGAGGAATTGAGTATGAACCCGAAGATGAACCAGAACGCGAGGACGGAGAGCAGCGGGTTGATGAACAGCCAGGCATAACCGAGCAGATTATTCCGGGTCGAGCCGCTCACTTTCGCACGGGACTCCGCAATGATGAAGTACCGTCGCTCCCACAGGCTCCTGAGGTAGCTGCGCAGGCCCATGCGCTTGCCGACGGCGACCAGTCCTTCGCTCGAGACTGAGGGGATCGTGGTCAGGCCCAACGGGTTCCGGGTATCACTCACTTCGATATCACTCCCAATATCTCGGAATAGACCTGACCATAACGCTGACCGATGTCCTTCCACCGTCTTGACGACAACACATACTCGCGACCATTCTTCCCGAAGTTTTGCCTTGCCTCCGAGTCGACAGCGAGTTCGGACAGCACTTCGGCCAGTCGGTGTGGGTTCTCAGGCTCTGTCCACAGACCGGAGTCGGTCGGCAACAATTCTCTCAGAGCCGGAAGGTCTGAGATGACAACCGGTCGTGCCAGCCCCATCGCCTCGATCGGCTTGATCGGGGTGACGAGCCGGCAGACCGGTTCGTTCTTGCGGGGAACGACGATCGCATCGAGGGCCAGCTGGTAGTCGATCGCCGCGTCCTGCGACACCCGTCCGGTGAAGACTGCCGCGTCGCCGAGTGCGGCTGCCCGTTCGCGAAGCTCGGGTAGGGCCACGCCGTCGCCTGCGATGAGCAGGCGGAGATCGACACCTTTGCTGCGGGCGATGATGACGGAGTCGACGAGATCGTCGAGACCTTCGTAGGCGACGATCGAGGCCGCTGTCCCGACCCACACCCCGGATGTCGGCAGGTTCAGCCGCTCTCTCATCTCAGCGGGTGCGACAGAGACATCGGCACTGACGACGGCCTCCGACACCGCGTTGGGGATGACGGTGATCGAGTTCTCATCGATGCCGTTGCCGATGAGGTGGTCGCGCATCGTCTCGCCGAGGGTGATCACGGCATCGGCGTCACGAGCGACTTCGATCTCCTTGGCACGCATGAGTGCGAATCGCTCACTGCGACGACGCGATCCTCGTGCCGAAGGCGTGGCACCGGCCGCCGCCCAGGTCTCTTCGAGCACTCCGCGCACCTCGTAGACCCAGGGGATCCCGATCGCACGGGCAGCAGCACCCGTCGCCAGACCGTTGACGTAATGGGTCGTGGTGTGGAGGACATCTGTGCCACGCCGGCGTGCGTGTTCGGCGATCCAAGCCGCCTGCTCACTCAGCCGTGTCGTGGGAGTCGTCGCCGGCAGAAGCGGAACGTGCCGGAGGTATTCGATGCCGTCGACCGCTTCTGCAGGCTGGGGGCTCAACCGCCCGATCGTCATCGGATACGAAGGTCGGGTGGCTGCGACGACATCGTGGCCGGCATCGCGCAACGTCCGCAGAATGAGGTGACTGCGGTAGGCGTAGCCCGAACGGGTGTGGGGCAGCGAGTTCGTGAGAATGTGCATCGAGCTGAGCGGGACGTCCGCAGCAGGGCGGGGCGAACGACGTGCAGGCACGTAGTCGTCGACGTCCGGGCGCCATCCAGGCGCAAGCGTCTCGCGCTCGGATTCGAGTCGTCGACGGCGCCTGCTCTCGGGGAGAGCGTCGATCGCTTCGCTGATGCGTCCTTCCGTCCAGTGGATCCTCGACAGGAGCGTCTGACTTCCGGGCACGGACGCGGCGATACGGGATGCTGTCTCCAGCATCCCGAGGTTCAGTGCGATCTCCCCCAGCAGACGCGTCGCTTTCGTCGGTTCGGTCGATGTCACGATCTCACGTGCCTGCGATTCGCGGCCGAACAGCCATGCCCCTGCTGCGGTGGACGCAGGCCCGGGCAGACTGCCGAGCAATCTCCCGACCGTTCTCGACACCGGCGGCGGGAGTCTTCTGGCCAGTTGCATCGCGAAGAAGACCCGGTCCTCACTGACATGGGACGCGGTGGTGGCGAGCGCGTTGACGACCTGTTTGGCAACGAAACCCGTCTTCATCGGCACACCTCCTCGAGAATGCGTTCGTAGTCGCGTCCCATCACCTCGGCGGAGGCATTGTCGATCGTCCATTCGCGAGCGCGCTCGCTGGGACGGACGACTGCCTCGGCGAACGTCCTCATCGCCTCGGCGATGGATTCGACGTCACCTGGCTTCGCCACCGAACCGGCACCGTTGACAGTGATGATGTCCGCGGCCTCTCCTGCGACGATGCCGAGCACGGGGATGCCGCGCACCATGAGGGAGTAGAGCTTCGACGGCACTGTGCGGGTGTGGGCGGGGACATCGCCGAGGCTGACAAGACCGGCATCGGCCCAGTCCCAATGCGCTGCCAGCTCGGTCCCCGTCGACTGGGGGTAGAAGTCCACTGGTGCATCGAGGTGCGCTGCCAGTTCGACGAGCGCGTCTTTGTCCGCCCCATCGCCGACGATGCGCAGGTGTGTTCCCGGCACTGTCGCTGCGGCTCGGATGGCGGCGCCGAGGTCCTGTGATCGTCCGACCGTGCCGACATAGAGGAGATTGACGCCGTCCTCGCCTTGAGGCCGATGCGCGGGGACGAACAGTGTCGAGTCGATCTCGGACCGGCTCACCCCGCTTCTGACCACTGTTGCGTTGATGCCCCGTTCACGCAGGCGGGTGCAGAAGCTCTCAGTGGTGACGACCACGACCGCAGCTCGTCTCTGCGCGCGGGTGAGGAACCCGGGAATCAAGGTGTCTTCGAGACGACCGCACACTGCGGACGGGAGGAATCGTCCTGCTGCATTCGTGACCAGGGAGAGTTCATGGATGAGGTCGGGCCAGGCATCGCGAACCTCGGCGACATGCGGAACGCGAAGGATGCGTGAGACGAGATCACCGGCGAGCAACGTTGGAAGTGCGGGAGTCGTGGAGACGACGACATCAGGTCGGTGAGGACCCTGCAGCCTGCGCAGAGCTGTGCTGAGCGCTCCAGAGGCAGCGACGGTCTGGTCGAGCATCTGTCTGGCCATCGATGCTCCGCTGTGGAGGTAGGGCACTCGTATGATCTTCTCGCCGTGTTCGCCGTCCTCCCAGGTCCCGCCCAAGCGAGCGCGGACACGTCTGCGTCGGTGGCCGACTCGGGAACCGAAGAATTCGTCCCGCCGTGTGTACGGGTAGTGGGGGTGAGGCGCGGCAACGACGATCTCATGGCCGTTGGCGATGAGATGACTGACCATGGTGCTCCAGCGCCGCTGCGGGGCGCCGACCTCGGGCCAGTAGTAATGGGAAAGCAGCAGGATCCTCACGCTGCCACCGCCTGCGGTGCAGGACGTCGACGCAGCCACAACGGCACAAGGGCATAGAGCGCAAGCAGTGCCACCCAGAACACATGTGCGGGGTAGGTCGTCACGGTGTTGCCAGCAATCAGTGTCGGGACTGCGAGAAGACAGGCGAGCACCGTGAGAGCAGCGTGAAAGAGCGAGACCATGCCATGTGACCACCCTGCCTGTTGGGTTCTCTGGTACATATGCTGACGGTGCGGAAGGAAGACGTTCTCGCCCTGGAAGAGGCGCCACATGAGTGTGCAGCCGACGTCGAAGAAGACGAAGACCAACGGAGCGATGACGACGACGATCGGAACACCCGAGACGAAGAGCCAGACGGCGATCGCGAACACAGCCGCACCGATTCCGTAGCTTCCGGTATCGCCGAGGAACGCCCGTGCCCGGCCGATGTTGAACGGCAGGAAACCGCACGCGGCGCCTGCCAGCGCCAACGCCAGCAGCATGACGTCCTCCTGTCCGACCCAGGCGGAGACGAAGGCATACCAGGATCCGGTGACGATCGCCCAACCCGTGACGTACCCGTTGAGACCGTCGACGAAATTCACGGCATTGACGATCGTCACGCCCACGACCGCGAAGACGAGCACATGGCCGAGGCCATGCGTCGACACGAGCGCGATGCAGCCGCTGAAGATGAGAGCGAGCGCCACCTGCCCGAACAGCCGCCCGAGCGGCTGGAGCGAGTCGAGGTCGTCGCTCATGCCGATCACCGAATAGCACCAGGTGAGGACGAGGAAGCCCACCGACACGAGGATGCCGCCGAAACCGAATGCCCCGTTCTCGACGAAGCTCCATACGGTGGCGACGACCGTCGCGACAGTCACGCCGCACCCGATGGCGATGCCGCCGCCACGCACAGTCACCTCGCTGTGAGAGGAACGGTCAGAGGGTACGTCGACGACGCCGGCCCGCTTGAGCAGCGGAAAGACCGCCAGGGCGGTGGCGACCGTCGCTGCTGCCGCAATGACGAGGACAGCAACGGAGAGGGCAGTCATCTGCTCGCGTCCCCCGTACCGGGGATCTCGTCGGAAGGGGTGAGGGCGTTGACGGTCGTCGCCTGAAGGGATGACGACGACGGTGGTGCGAGTGCGTCACCGGATGGGGATTCCGGTTCGCAGAGGATGCCGACGAGCGCGAGGGCCAGTTCGCTGCGACGGCCGAACGCGGACGCATCACGCGCCTCGGCGACGATGGCGTACAGCGCGGAGACGTCGACAGGGGAAATCTTGACCTGTGTGATCAGGGGGTGAACCGGCCGGACATCCTCTTCTCCTGGGGACAATAGCGACTCGGTCAGCTTCTCTCCGGGGCGCAGTCCGGTGTAGACGATGCTCGCATCGGAGCGACCGCTCAGCGCGATGACTCGCCGGGCCAGATCATCGATCTTGATGGGCACGCCCATGTCGAGGACAAGCGTTTCGCCGGGATTGCCGATCGATGCGGCCTGAAGGACGAGTTCGCACGCTTCGTCGGCGGTCATGAAATACCGCGTGACCTCGGGATCGGTCACCGTCACCGGGTCGCCGGCAGCGACCTGTGCGACAAATGTCTCAAGCACCGAACCGCGTGACCCGAGGACATTGCCGAAGCGCACCGACATATAGCGACGGCCGGAGTCGGCGGCGACCGAGGCGATTGCTCGCTCGATCGAAAACTTCGTGCGCCCGAGCACCGACATCGCGTTCGCTGCCTTGTCGGTCGAGATGTGCACGAATGATTCGACCTCATTGGCAACCGCCGCGTTGAGCAGATCGAGGCTGGCACCGACGTTCGTGCGGATCGCCTCCTCGGGGAATCGCTCGAGGAACGTGAGGTGCTTGAGAGCCGCTGCGTGGAAGATGATGTCCGGCTTGACTTCGGCGACCAGCGCATTGATGAAAGCGGTGTCCCGCAGGTCGCCGAGCACCAGATCATCGCTGGTGAGCAGCGCAGACCCCTCGAGTCCGAGCTGAGTGGCATGGAGGCCGGATTCGTCCCGGTCGGTCATGACCAGTCGAGCCGGATCGAAACGTGCCACCTGCCGACAGAGCTGGGATCCGATGGACCCTCCGGCGCCGGTGACGAGGACGATCCGCCCGGTGATCGCCGAGGAGATGTCCTCGACGTTCGTGGAGATCGGCTTGCGACCGATGAGGTCCTCAAGGCTGATATCGCGGAAGCTCCGCGAACGAAGATCCGAGACCGCCGGGGCGTGCGACTCCTGGCGGCCGAGATCGGATTCGGCGAGCGTGGGCAGGATCTTGATCTCCACGGGACGCCCGTCGAGACTCGATGCGATGCGTTGGAGGTCCTCCGGCGGCAGGTCGGCGATGGCGATGATGACGACGGTCGCCCCGGTTCTGTCGACCTGCTCGGCGAGTTCGGCAATCGGTCCGACCACCCGGATGCCGTTGTAGCGAAGGTGACGTTTGTGAGGGTCGTCGTCGAGGAGCCCGGCAGCGGAGTATTCGTGGCTGCGGTCCTCGGCGATCATGTCGAGTGCCCGCATGCCCTGAGTCCCGGCACCGATGATGAGCGCGGGCTTCGATGACCGCGATCCCGACCTCGACCTCTGCCGGTAGTTCCGCCTGACCCAGTTCTCCAGGCTCTTGACCACGAGCATCATCGCACCTGCGGCGATGGGCACACTTGTGGGGATGAGTAGATGGGAAGCTAAGGCGAACTCAGCGACCCACATCAGTCCGACTGCAAGCGCTGTCGTGCCTGCAATCGCCGCGAACTGATCGGAGGAACCGTCGTAGTACCGGCCGCGATAGATCGCGAGAGGACCGCATGCGAGAAAGACGATGACTCCGATTCCAGCGCAGACCAGCATTCCTGTCAGGCTCAGCTGGGTGACCCGGAAATCGAACCGGAAGAGCATCATCGCACAGATGATGAGTGCGAAAATCAGCCCGTCTGCCAACGATCGGACGAGGGCCAAGAGGTCTTTGGCGAAACGGGTGCGAGCGGCTTCGGGCCAGGTCCAGCTTCCCACAGTCCTCTTCTCACTCAGCCCATGCACCTGTCTACCCACCCCACACACAGAGGCAGCTCAGGAGCGCTGGACAGCGCCGGTCAACTCCATGATTGTACTATTGATCCAGATTGTTTGACGCAGATGATGAGTCAAATCCGACCCCGGCTGAGATGTTCGAGCACCACGTCGCTTACCAACGACGGTTAATGAATCAACGTTGTGGCAGCGTTGCATATCAGCCACAGGGAACTGTTGCTAGTGCAGCACGCTACCGGTGGCCAAGAGCCGGTTTCAGAAGGGAATATGAATTGGCCGTGACGCCATTGGGCACCATCAGGACCGCTATCTGGCACCTGCGGCGGGGCGGGTTGACGCAATTGCGCACGTGGCACCGCAGGCGACAGGTCAAGCAGATCAGTGTCGATGCTGACCCAACCGTCGCTTCGTTGAGCCTTCAATCGTCCTCTTTGGGCGAGGTGTTCCCGCCCTTGCCGGCGCCTACTCGTCGGCCGGTTTTCGACCACCTTCGGGTTGGAGTCATACTTGACGAGTTCTCGATGGAAAGTTTCGGGTACGAGTGGCAGCTAGTGGCACTGAAGCGTTCCGCGTGGAAAAGTCAACTGGATGACCTCGACTTCGTCTTTCTCGAGTCGGCATGGAACGGCAATCAAGGGGAGTGGCAATTTCAGCTCACCGGAGCTTCTGGCATCAAACCGGACGCAATCGAACTTCTGGAGGAGTGCAGGCGGAGAGGTCTCGCTGTGGTGTTCTGGAACAAGGAGGATCCACCGCACTTTGACGATTTCCTTCCACTCGCACGACTCTGCGATGTTGTCTTTACAAGCGACGTTCGTCTCGTTCCGAAGTATCAAGCGGAGCTCGGGCACGATCAAGTCGGTGTACTGCCATTTGCAGCACAGCCTGCGATTCATTCACCGGCGAGACCCTCTCGGAATTACGCCGCTCGCGACATAGCGTTCGCTGGCATGTATTTTGCTCACAAGTTCCCGGAACGACGCGAGCAAATGGATTTGCTGCTCGGCGCAGCGGCCAACGTCTCGGGTCGCATGACGCACGGACTTGAGATCTTCTCTCGATTCCTTGGGGACGATGAGCGATATCAGTTTCCCGGCGAGTTGGCTGACCATGTCGTCGGGTCACTTCCTTATCGAAACCTGCTGACCGCATACAAACATTACAAGGTCTTCCTCAACGTGAACTCGGTCATCGATTCTCCGAGCATGTGCGCCCGCAGGATCTTCGAGATCGCCGCAGCCGGCACGCCGGTCGTCACGACGCCAAGTGCCGCCACGACGGAATTCTTCCCTCAGGACGAAGTTCCTCAACCGACGACCAGAGAGGACGCCGAATGGACGCTTAGGGCCCTGGTCAGAAGTCGGGAGCTCAGAGATCGCACTGTCCACAAAGCTCAACGCCGAATCTGGAGGGAACACACATACAGCCACAGGGCGATGACCGTGATGGAATCCCTTGACGTTGAATTCGAAGACCCCTCGAGTAGTTCCGTATCTGCAGTCGTTTCAACAAACAGACCCGATCACCTGACGAACATCCTCCACGCTCATTCACAACAGGTCGCGGTGGACAAGCAACTTGTACTGGTCGCGCACGGGTTCACCGTCCCAGCCGACATTGCCACTCGCGCAAAAGATGCGGGAATCGACGATCTTGAGATCGTTCGCGTGGATGCCAGCGAGTCTTTGGGTGCGTGTCTTAACCGCGGTATTGCGGCTGCCGATGGAGACGTCATAGCAAAAATGGACGACGACGACATGTACGGCCAGCACTACCTGTCGGACCAGTTGGCTGCGCTGCGATACTCGGGCGCCGAGCTGGTAGGGAAACAAGCCCACTACCTGTATCTGAGGAATCGCAATATCGTTATGTGCCGGTTCCCCGAACGAGAGCATCGCTACACCGATCTTGTCATGGGTCCGACGCTCATGGCGCGACGCGACTTGTTCCTGGATCACCCCTTCGCCGAGCGTACGCTGGGTGAGGATACTGATCTGCAACGGAGGATCGTTGCCGATGGGGGACGGATCTATTCTGCCGACCGATTCAACTTCGTCCAGGTCCGTGGGAGCCATTCGCACACATGGACGGTCGGCGACGACCTGCTGCTGGCGAATTCCGACGTACATTCATTCGGATTCGGGGCCGAGCACTACTTCTTCTGAGGCAATGGACGACCCAAGCAGATCCGCGAAGCGTCTGCTTCGGCGTCAACATAACGATTCTCGGTAAGTTTCTCGTTTGGAGACAGTCGTTGACGCACATCCCTGAGAATCGTGGCTAGAGGGCTTCACCGATGACCGCCTGCCCCGTGCAATGACACCCCAAGCTCAGCGCACCCGCAGTGGCGTCGTGGTGAAGACGATGGGCTCGCTGAACTGTGGGCCACGTATATGGACCCGTAAGCGATGGGGACCGACTTCTCCGACGTAGGCGACGTGATGGCTGGGACCGGGAGCGTACGGCATCGCGTGTACCTGTTCCCGGCCTCGAAATACCCTCACTGAAACCTCGGCTCCTGCAGCATCAGGAATTTCCAGGACGAATTCTCTCGCAAGTCGATCGTAGAGAGCGAGGAATTTCAATGCATCACCGCCCCGAACATCCAGAGCGTTGACCAGAACACCGGAGAATCCGTCCTCGAGATCGGCGCGCAACAGCTTTTGAAGCCGGGGATATGTGCGGGTCCTCGATCCGAGGACCCGCAGACTTCGCTTCAACTCGCCGGCTGAATCACCGCTGGACAGGATTTCGATGTCCGCAGTCGGATGTTCGGCAATGAGTTGAGTGAATCGATCGTCGAACCGTGCAGCAACGGGATCAGTCTCCGAGGTCGGGAGAACGGGATTGAGTGAGATCAAAGGTGTTCCGGACTCCAGTGCCGCTATCACGCCAGGACCGAATCCCAGCCCCACGGTGGCGACAGTCACCTGGATACCGCTCGATGCCTGGGAGTGAATGTATTCGACGACTACTTGGGCAATCTGGTCGATCGCTGCTTCCCTAGCGGGAACGAAGTCGCTGGCGGCAGTCGAGTCTTTGTGAGCGACCTCCGCGGTTCCGCCGATGAGTGCCGCGATATCGGCGAAGTACTCAACGGTGTGATTCGATTTTGCCAGTGCTGCAACCAAACGCTCACGTTCCGCCTCTGAGGAGTATTCGGAGAGGATAAGCACAGATCGGTCGCTGGAACCTGGCGATGACCAAGTTGTCACGGTTTGCCCATTCACGGTGAGGTCCTCAAACGAGTCAGAATGGTCATCGCCAGTTACCGCGTCAACACTGTCCCACGCGAAATCTGACAGCCTCACCTCTGTCGTCAGCGTCAGATCCTCAGCGCGGATGTCAACAAGGATAACCGGACTGGCAACGCGTTGGCCGAAGTCGGGAAACTTCCAGCCTTGGATGCTTGGCTCCTCTGCACCTTCGACGACCCTGAGCGTCATAGGGGCCGTTGCGTGGAACTCGATCTCCATAACCTTCTCGGCCCGGTCGAACACCTCTGCCCCGTTAGACCTCAACGCTATTCGCAAACCGCAGCCGATATGCCAAATAAAGGTGAGATTCTCCGGTCCGACCGTGGAACCAACAGTGTCGGTGATCGTCAGCAGCGAATCCGAGGCACTGCGTCCGTGAGCGACGCGGAGACTGCGCTTCCACACTCGCCCTTTGTATCTGCGCGTGGTTCCTGTAGCGTCGAGCAGGTCGTCCCGAGCAAGTCGAACGTCCAGCTCGTTCAAAGGCAAGGAATCCGCACTGCGCTTGTTTTCGGGCTCGGTTCGCGGCAGGCCTTTTCCGCCGACAACAAGCGAATTGTGCGCTGCCGAAGAGTAGGCGTACGTCGTGAATGGGTCGCGCCAGTTGTAACCATACGGACCGGCTTCGCACAACAGGTCGCGGCCGCCAGAGCGCAGGTAGATGCTCTGTTCGTCGGAGTGCTTGTGATAGTCAGCGTTGTAGGCGCACGCGAAGTGGACGAAAGTGGCGTCCGGGTCGCCCCAGGCAGACCGGGTCAGGGCATAGCCGGAATTCGGGAAGACCCTCGTGCGCACTGTAGGTTGTGTGCCGCGAGCTCCGCCTGTGGCCGCGTACTCGAATTCCCCGTCTGTGAATGTCTCTAGATTGGCACTGGAGTCAAGACGTCGCCGATGGGTGTCAGATACGGGCGGGTAGAGGGCTTCGGGCGTTATACAGTGAACTGCGTAGTCGGCTGCCCCGGGCAGCAGCTTTCTGTACAATTCGGCCTCCGGGGATCCTGCCTCAGCGAAGACGTCAGCGAGTATCGGCAAGTATCTGGCAACCATGACGTGGTAGGTAGGAGTATTCTCCACGTGCACACCTTCTGCGGTGAAACACGCGGAGAAATAGGTGTGCAGTCGCCTAGCGGCAAGGTCCCAGGCGTCGTCACCAAGTTCGTTGCCGGTCGGCGAAACGATGGATGACCAGGCAATCAGAGCGAGGTCCTGGAACATGCCATGATTGTTCACTCCACCATAGAAGTCGGGTTCGACGAGGATCGCGGCGGTCCGCTGCGCGAAGTCCCTGAAATAGTCCTGTTGTTCTTCGGTCAAGGCGAACCGGTCGAGGACACCC
Organism: Brevibacterium metallidurans; assembly: GCF_037101285.1. Classification (NCBI taxonomy): domain Bacteria; kingdom Bacillati; phylum Actinomycetota; class Actinomycetes; order Micrococcales; family Brevibacteriaceae; genus Brevibacterium; species Brevibacterium metallidurans. The sequence continues at coordinate 9,044 of NZ_BAAAAF010000021.1, read as the reverse complement.
ACGACACCGAGAAGTCGCTGCGCGGTGGTTTCGTCGTGGAACGCCATCTCTGGCGCGGACTCCCGGTGCAGGTCGAATCGTTCGTCCCATTCGGAGAGCAACCGATGGAATAGGGTCGAAAGCTCCGTAGCTTCCTCAGTGTCAAGTGAGGGAGCCGCGCCGATCCAATCGGCGAGGAATGTGAAGCCATGGGCGTGGCGGCCGCGAGAACGGTCCGTTCCGTACTCCCAAAGCGCCCCTGCATCGATTGGGGATAGGGCCGACGCGCCGAGGCGAACTGTGTGATCGCGCATTGACGTTCGGACTCGCTTCTGGGCACCAGAATCGTGATTGATCGGCAGAAGTCTTCGAGCAGAATCGGCAACCGAGTTGATGGTCCGGTCACTCATGTCAAAGCTTTCGAGGATTGGACAGCTCGTGGACAGGCGCGGCCTTTGGGAAGAGGAGGTCGGTGAATTGCTCGTAGACGATGTGCTCGTCGAACGAGGCAACTACAGCGGCTATGTCCTGTCTCCGACGCTGGTGCTCCGCGTTGTCGACGAGACCGGCAGCCATGCTCGCAACATCCGGGAAAAGCATGGAGGCGGGATAGATGAGATCCGATCCGTCCCAGGCCAGGGAAACAGCGTCGGCACCGCTGGCTGCGCCGTCAGCCAGAGTGAGATGGAACGACTCGAAGTCGCTGACGGATATGACGATTCCGATCTCCTGGTACCACTCTTCCATATCCGCGCCGTGCGGGTCGAAGACGACGATCTCTTCTTCGGAGGCATCGTTGAGGCGTTCAATGCGTTCGTACTGTTCCCGGTAATAGCGCATCTCTTCGGGCCGTTTCGCCATCCACGAATACTCCTCTGGGCGCTTGCCCTTGATGCGCAGACGATAACGAGTATCCGTCTCGCGTAGCTTTTCGACAAGGTCGATAGCGAGGTCGAGGCGTTTGCGTTGGGGAACGATTCCGACGAGGCCCAGAGTGAACGCAGCCCCTTCGGATTTAGGTCGAGCCAGGGCCTCAGTACGGACGAAATTGGGCACGACGACGCTCCGGCCAGCCGGCACTCCATGTCCTTCGAGGGCGGCACGGCGAATCAGCTCACCGACGAATATGAACTCATCAACGTTGTCCGAGTCGATTCTGAGCAGGTACGGCAGGTCGATCTCCTGCAGGTGCACGCGGACCACAAGTCGTTGGTCCGGGCTGACGTGGTGGGAATACCAGACGGCGTTGCCGAGCGCCCATTCGCACCAGACGACGTCCGCCCGGTCAAGGAGTTCCTTGGATTTCACCTCGTCGTGGGCACTGTGCCCCTCCCATTTGTCGATGAGCACGGTATGGCCCTGTGTCTCGAGGTGGACGATGAAAGGCGCAATGAACTTGAGGTCGTGCCCAGCGATAAGCACAGTTTGACGACCCTCCTCGGAATCGTCGCACTCGGATGAAACTAATTGAAGCGACGTGTTGAGCGGTGCGTCGGCCTTTTCAGTCGTGGTCGTTGAGTAAGGAGGCACGATCATCGTAAGACCTTCGTCGGGGCCCGTGAACTCGCTATCGGCCGCAACGGAGGATACTTCTTCGTTCCTGGTGTCCCCACCTGACCGGTCATCGCCAGCCAGCATTGTGAACTTGCCGACTACCAGGTCGTCGTCGCTGATCGACAAGTCAGCAACCGGGCTGGCAAGTAAACGTGAGTCGTCGCCCGCTGCAAATTCTCGAGCCGTTATGGTTGTGTCGCCACGGAACCTGTAGGCGATGAGCAGATCTTCTGCGAAAGTACGTGACGCTGGCGCCGCGAACTCAATAATTGCCTCGGCTCCTCCATCTTGGAACCATTCTTGGACGTTCTCTGCGGAGATGACAGGGACGTCGGTGAATTTCTGCACTGATGCCACCTCCCCGTTGGCTACTGCGATCGCCGCTGGGGGGACGGATTGGTTGAGGATTGTCTCCAGCGCAGGTAACAGGACCTGGCCATCGCTCCCCGACGCGTTGATTCTCTCAATCGCTGTGGTCGAGAGATCGTTTGACATAACGGCCACATATCGCGGATCGCAAAGGCCGTCGACAGCGATGCCTGCAGTGCGCAGCATGATGGCCAAGGACGTTTCAGTAGTGTGAGCGCGGGCGATAGCCCGGAGTTGGAACCACGCTTCGTCAAAGCGTTCAGCAGGGTCAGCGGCCCAAGCTCGCAGGAGGGCACGATGGAAGTACGGGTCGGCCGATGACGGAATCGCCCCGCCGAACGTCTCGACTATCCCGCGGCCGGGGCCGCTGAGCACAACTCCTCCGCTTGCGGCTGCTTCAACCACACGTCGCGAGAACATGGTCGGGCTGTCGGTGACGGAGTTGACGTTCAGGCTCACGGAATGAGAGCGGTAGGCGTTGAGCACTTCGGAGTAGGGCAGGGACCCGCTGATCTGAGGAGTGAACTCCCGCGGAAAGTGATACGGAGTGTCGGACTTGCCATATTGACGGTCGTAGATCGTCAGACCGTGCGGGATTGCGGCACGCAGCAAGCCTACAAGTTCCTGTGAGCGGGCGGCGTAGCGGTCCCCGTAATAGGTACCCGCATACATTGCAGTCGGCGGACCCAATGAGGCAGGTGATTGCACTGGGTTGTGAAGTGTGAGTTCGGCGTAGAACGGAAGGGCAGAGGCGGTGCGCACACTCGATCCACCGGCAGCGAGATAGTCGCCCAATAAAGACGCATCAGTGGTGAATACATGGTCGAAATGCGTCGCGGTCGGTAGGAAGCGGCGGATATGCACCGGGTCTTCCTTGTTCCAGAAGATTCTGGGGATGCCCCTTTCTTGGGCACTCCGCAACAACAGTTCAAGTGCCGCGAACTCTTCGTCGTTGTAATATCCCACACCGCGAAACCATTCTCCTCCGTTGCCTTCCCAGGCAGATTCGATGAATACGGCGTCGAGATCCTGTTCGAGCGCGGCGAGAGGATCCTTACGGGAAATCGGGACCACCTGCACTCGGTGGCTCAGAGTTTCCGTTGTGAACTCGTCAGCAACGATGCCGAGCCTGATGGAGTCAAGAGGACGGTGAGGGACCTCGAGCAGAGACGTCCGCCAGTGTCGATCAGCACTGGTGTAGGCGGCACGGATTTCGGCGTTCAGGGATTTCCATGTGCGTTCCCGTGCAACCCAAAGTCGTCCAGCACGCGCGACAGAGCGTGCGAGGTCCGGATTCAACAGCACGTCGGCAAGGGTATTAGCGAGCGCCTCCGCATCCCCAGCGGGAAATAAGAAGCCACGACCGCTGCCAGGTGGTGCCAGGTCAACTTGGGGACTGACATCCGACAGCACCACAACATTGCCTGCGGCAAATGACTCAAGAGGTTTGAGCGGAGAGACAAGCTCCGTCACACTGGTGGACAGGCGCGGACACGGCATTATCTCCATGAAGCTCATCAACCGTGGAATGTCTTCGATCGGCACCCTGCCGACGAACGTCACATCGTCTTCAAGATCCAATTGCGCAGTCAACGTTTGCAGCTCTTTCGCAGCTGCACCTGAGCCCGCGATGACCACCTGAACCGGAATACCGCGATCTCGGATCATCCGTACCGACTCGAGCAGAAGGTCGAGGCCTTCGTAGGCGACGAGGCTACCGGCGAAACCGATCACCGGGCGGTCCAGCGTGATGCCTAAACTCTGCGCATAGTCCTTGTCAGCGGGGAGAGGAAGGAACTCGTCTGAGTTGACGGCGTTGGGTGCAAGCGTGATTCGCTCAGGCGCGACCCCGCGGGCGATCAGCTCGTCGCGCACCTGGGCCGTGATCGCAAGAACATGATCGGCTTCAGTCGCAACGAGGTTCTCCAGCTCAACTTGAAGCGCGAATCGCTCGCTGTGCTCCCACCCCTCCTTGGATGCGGCTTCTGTCAGTTCCCACAAGCCGCGGACCTCGTAGACGAAGGGGATACCGATTCGCCGGGCGGCAATTAGTGCGGGAAGCGCTTGGCGGAAGTTCGATGCCGCGTGAATGCGTTCGGGGCGACGAATCTTCGCTTCACGCACATATGCGTCAGCTGCTTTGAGAACATACTCGTCGATTGGGTCGCGATTGATGTTTGCTCCGGGAAGGTGGACATAATCTACCCCTCCGAGTTCAATGACGTCGCGCTCGTGGGTCGCCGGGGCCGAGTCCGGGTGAACATCCCAAGGATAGCCGAGTCGGGAGACGACCGAGACGTCGATGCCGGATTGGCGCATGGCATCCACCAGACCGCGAGTTCGCGTGGAATAACCGTTCGAGTCGTACGCAGGATCCGAGTGGACACAGTAGATTACTCGCCCGGGTTCAACGCGGTAAGCTACGTTGTGGGCTCGGGGAGGAACGCTGACTCTACCGCGAAGCATTCGCGCCGCACCGTGAACACGACGTACCAGTGCTTTCGTAGGTTCCGGAAGCTCGTCGGCTATCGCTCTGTGATTCGCGAGCAACTTCTCGCACGCGCTAATATCCCCTCGTTGGAACCACGCACGGTTGAGCAATGCACTGAGGACGTCGACCTGCGGATCATCGGTCAACTTCTCCTCGAGCTGCTCGTAGCTGAGTTGCCAGTGCTTCGGCTGTTGTTTCGGCACTATTGTCGACGAATCCTGCTGGTCTGCGCTGAGCGGCTTTCTCAATGCGTCATGTCGGACAGACGCTGAATTCAAAGCGGACTCACTCATCGATTGGGCGTCAGAATCAGCCGGCTGCGCGAGTGCGCTCTGGGCTCTTGCCGCTGATGGGTTCTCACCTGATCGACGAACGCCGGGAAGTCCACGCAAGGGGGACAAGAGCTGTGTTACTACTTTGCCGATACGCATGCTTCGCGAGTTGCGTACGCGCTGCAGATCTTGCTTGAGCCTCCTAGTCTCCTTTCGGTACGCGTCCAATGAGCTGCGTGCGGTCGCAAGGTTTCGGGCAAGCTCCGCCCTCTCCCTGCTGAACTTCTCATTGTCTCGATTGACCTCTTCCAGACGTTGCTCAGCGACCCGTCGCTGAGTTTCACTCTCACTGTGACTGCGTTCTCGTTCTGACAGTTGCGTATACTCGCGAAGCAGCTCCCATGGATTGTCGATGAAGTACTCGTTGACCAAGCTCCGCCACTGGTCTGGCTTGCGCCGTTCATCGCTATGCATAGATTCTCCTCGCGAGCTTTCACCGCTCACCGTGTCGCTTCAAGTTCGACGTCCTACACCGTTGGTAATCTCAAGCCTGGGCTTTCGGCTTTGCTTCACCGTCACCACAGATCACAGTAATCGGTGAGCCCGCTCGGAGAACGGGAGGCCCCCTGCACCATCGCGTGACGTCCGAGCTTCCATGGTCTTGCTCCCTCATCCAGACGGGTGGACAGATCAAAGTAAACGGCGCGAGGACTTCGTTACACGGTCATAGAATACCTTGGGGCAAGGAGGCACTAGACATTTGACCCTACACGCCCGGTGCCATCGAACCCGGAGCGATCTAATGCCACGACCAACAATCAGACCCCGTTCGGGGCCCATGAACGAACACAGGGGACGCCCTGCGTGTCTTCCAACTCACGAGGGAGCCTGAGGCCCAGAAGAAGCATGGTTGTTCCGCTCTATCTCCTGGCAGGAGACCCACGGGAAGAAGCGTGCTCTGCAACCCGTGTGCCGAACCCCAAGCTGGCACCTGGACGATCGAGCCAATGCTAATATCAGCAAGCAAGTCCGTTCGTCTCGTCCATAACTCATCCGGCGCAATCCTGCCTACCGCCCTGCACGACCCACCTCATCTTCAACCCGAGGTAGAGCGCAACGGCACCCACCTTCTGCAATGCCTGAGGATTAAGCCAGCTGAACGACGGGAGCGCACGTCACTTCTCCCACAGAAGTGCTAGAGTCCCGTCATTGCCATTGAAAGGAACTGCCACGTGGTTGTTTCACTGATGTTCCGATTGCCCGATTCTGTGCGCCCTGTGAGGCCGGTTCTGAAGGTGGCCAAAGACATCATTCACAAAGATTTCATCCTGAAGGTGACATTCGTCGGATCCAATGCGGAGACCCACAGGGACAACGTTCCTATTGGTCTGATGTGGTCGACCTCGTTCGAGTGCCCGTTCGTTTACTTACCCGATGCACTTGCGCAATCCAATCTCTTTCTTCCCGAGTTCCTTCCGCCCAGTGGGACCCGAAGTGCAGTGCTATCTATTGCACCGTGGACCTCCGCCGCGCCAGAGGCAGATAGCACGTTCAGCGAAATGGTACTTGAAACAACAGTGGTTGATCGGCCAACAGTGATTATCGGCGAGGAGGCATAGTCAGTGGGAAAGCTAGACGTATCCGTCGTCATTGGTTTCCGAGACTGGGGTACCGAACGTATCCGTCGGTCGGCGCATAGCATCATTGAATCGTTCGGGCCCGTTCGAGGAGAGGTGATTATCTCCGACTACGGCAGCGTCGAGCCCGAACCTGCCGAGCAAGTCGCAACAGATCTCGAAGCAAAGTATATATACACAGCTGGAGATCCTGTATGGTCCCGCTCACGCGCGCTGAATGCCGGCTTCGCAATTGCCCAAGGCGAGCTCCTTATCTCAACTGATGCAGACATGCTCTTCTCCCCCGGTTCAATTCGCCAAATAGTGGAAACCGCGCGCGAGGCTGAGCATTGTGCCCTATTTCTCCAGTGCCGGGATCTGCCCGAAACGATGGGCGATGACTACTTCACCTCGCTGACCGAGATTGACTGGGAAGAGATGGAACAAGCTGGTCGCCTGCGCCCGCGTTGGGGTATGGGCGGAATGATGGCCATCCCGTCTGCTGGTTACGAGAAGATCCGTGGCTTCGACGAGCGGTTGCACACGTACGGAGGCGAGGATCTGGACTTCGCTCAACGTGCTCGGCGCGCGGGATACCGAACAGTGTGGGTGGACGAACCCGAGGTTCGAATGTATCACATGTGGCACCCACCCACTCTTCGTTCAGTTGAGCAGACAGAAGCCGGCCGCGAGGCGGTGAAGTTCAATAAAGATGTCGTGTACAACGATAAATCGTACACACGAAATACGACGCACTGGAGATTTCGCCCACAGGATGCCATTCCTTTGGTGAGTGTGGTATTCGTTACTCGGAACCGCGCCAAACTTCTCAAAGAGGCCATCCGGTCGACGCTTATTCAAACCGTGCAGGACTTCGAGATCGTAATTGTCGACGACGGTTCCGAGGATGATTCGACCGAGAAGGTCGTTAAGTCCTTCAGTGATCCGCGAATTCGATACTTTAGACAGGATCCAAAGGGAATTTCGACCGGTCGAAACCTTGCGCTGGACGTAAGCCGAGGCGTTTACACAGCAGTTATGGACGACGATGACTTGATGCCACCGCGTCGCCTTGAGTGGCAAATTGAGGCGATTACCGCAGGATTCGTAGGGTCAGCTGGATCCTTCGTCAACTTCGATGACAACACTGGCGAAATGGAGCTCATCGTCTCCCGCGTGCCAACGCTTGCCCAAGCGGCGGAAAAGGGGGGCGCGCCTGGCCACGGTACGTGGATGATACGCACAGACGTAATGAGGTCCATTCGGTACGACGAGTCGATCAGCAGCGGCGTCGACAACAACTTCTTTCTTCGACTCCTGAGATCGGGATACAAGGTAAGCCACAGTGGCAAGCCAATCCTCCTCCGCCGCCGGCACAACAGCCAAGTTACGGCCGTCGATTCTTCAAACCAGGGCGACTCAGCCAAACAAGCACTTCAGTACTTCCAGTTCGGCCTGACCAATTGGCACAAAACCAAACTGGCCGAGGAAGCAAAATTGAACTCTTATCCTCCCATAGGTGATCGTGAAACATACGCGCACATGATCGAGGCGTATCTTCCGGATCACCTTGTATCTCGAAACGCGACTGTTCAACTCGAAGTTGTACCAAACGAACTGCCACAGTTCGATGGCCGCCCTCAGTTGAGATCATTGACACAGAGTACGACGGTTTTGAAATCTCATCTTTCCGTTTCGCACGCCACATACGGAGACATGGTAAAGCTAGTCTCGCTAGGGTTCGACTTGAAAACTGAACTTGTAGGACATGAACTTGCCACCGACTCTGAATCGTTGCCGTGGGAACTTGAAGCTGTCAAAGATTATCTTAACCAAGCACCTGAGGGGCAGATCGTTGAAGTTCACCGAGTGAATGCACAGGCGCCCGCTCCGGCGGATTTACAACTGTACTTCATGGATACAGGCCACCAACGAGACGCGGTCGGGATAACCCACTCTGAGCAGATAAACAAGAACGCAAACGCCCCATGGCTCATTATCGGACGCAACGCGGAGGAGTATCTGGCGTGAAAGTTACCTGGAAAGGTACCAACTACGGACAAGTCGGATTTCACACGGAGCTGCAGGAGTACGACGCTGTCCCTCCAGTCGATTCGTTGCTCATGGATCATGCCCCCGCGTTCGTGAACCCGGAGCGCGAAGCCATGGCTGCGTATCTTGCATTCGGCCACTGGACCAGCGGCGACCTGCAGTTGCCGCATCGGTTAGGACCAAACACCGCCACGGCTATCGAGAACGATATGAAACACGTGCCCGTGCGACCTAGTCCCGTTGAGTATTATCCTAAACCCCTGGAACTCGGCATCAGAGAAGTCTACGTCGGTTTTACGCCGGCTGATATCCGAAACGATGTGCCATCCATCGCTATATTGCCTGCTTCAGAGTGGTCAGGCTCGATGAGAGCACTTTCTTCTCTTGCCGTCGCTTCAAACGCATTTGTGTTTGACTTAGCCGCATCGCCACACCCGGTTATTGCGATACGCGCCCGTCTGGCAATCGCGCTACTATTTGCAGGTGATCTTTCTGCCGATACGCTCATTGTCGACGGGGAAGGAATTTCCGATATTGAACGCAAACGCTTGAGTGCACTCTTTATTTCGGTTCGGATTGGTATTCGGTTCTCAACAATCCGGGACGATCCGAATTCCCGGTTCAGCGATGGAGACTATAACCACGCCACAACTGATTTGAGGAAATAGGCCACTGTTTTCATTCTTAAATCAGAATTCATCCAAACCTCCT